>NZ_AZUR01000001.1:300000-452500 GCF_000527175.1 Pseudogulbenkiania sp. MAI-1
AACCCGGCGCTGTGCCAGCTCTTGGGCTACAGCGAGGAGGAACTGCTGCCTCTGGCGTTTCAGGACGTCACCCATCCGGACGATCTGGAACTGGACCTGGCCAACGTCCGGGAATTGCTGGATGGCCGTGCCGACACCTACCACATGGAGAAGCGCTACCTGCGTAAGGACGGGCGGGAAATGTGGGCGCTGTTGGCGGTATCGATCGTGCGCGACCAGCACGGCCAGCCGCTCTACTTCGTGGCGCAGATCGAGGATATCGACCAGCTGAAACGGGCCGAGGAGGCATTGCGCGAGAGCGAGGAGCGCTGGAATTTCGCCCTGTCCGGCAGCGGGCAGGGGGTGTGGGACTGGGACCGGGCGCACGGCACGGCGTTCTTTTCCGATACCTGGAAGACGATGCTGGGCTTCTCCCCGGAGGAGATCGGCAACGGCATCGACGAGTGGTGGTCGCGCATCCACCCGCAGGATGCGGAGTGGGTGCGGGTGGTGCTGGAGCGCATCATCGAGGGCCGCGACTCGCGCTACGCCATCGAATACCGGCTGCTCGACAAGCGGCACAGCGCCGTGTGGATCCACGACCGCGGCGTGGTGATCGAGCGCGATGCCGACGGCCGGCCGCGGCGGCTGATCGGCACCCACACCGACATCAGCGCCAGGAAGCGCGACGAGGTCGAACGCCGGCGCCAGAGCGAGCGCATGGCGCTGGCGGTGGCGGCGGCGCGGGTCGGCATCTGGGAGTGGCACATCGGAAGCAATATGCTGATCTGGGATGAGCGCATGTACGAGCTGTATGGGCGCCAGCCAGGAGACGAGCCACCGCGGCTGGAGTACTGGTACAACAGCGTGCATCCGGACGACAGCGAGCGGGCGCTGCAGGAGATGGTGCTGGCGCAGCAGGGCAAGAAGCCGCTCGATACCGAGTTCCGCGTGCTGTGGCCCGACGGCGAGGTGCGCCACATCCGCGCGCTGGCGACGGTACGCTGCGACGAGTACGGCGTGCCGGTGGCGATGACCGGCACCAACTGGGACATCACCGAGCGGCACCGCTTGGAGGAGGCGCTGGCCGAGGAAAAGGAGCTGTGGCGCGTCACGCTGCACTCGATCGGCGACGCCGTGATCGCCACCGACACCGAGCTCGCCATCCGCTACATGAATCCGGTGGCGGAGGAACTGACCGGCTGGTCGCAGAGCGAGGCGCTGGGCTGGTCGCTGGCGTCGGTGCTGGTGCTGCGGGACCAAGCCAGCGGCGAGCCGCTGGCCGACCCGGTGGCCGCCTGCCTGAGCCAGGGGCAGCCGGTGTTCCTTAAGTCGGGGGCCGTGCTGGTCGGGCGTGACGGGCGATCGGTGCCGGTGCTCGATTCGGCCGCGCCGGTGCGTGCCGCCGGCGGCAAGATCATCGGCGCCGTGCTGGTGTTGCAGGACCTGAGCCAGCCGGACAGCCAACAGGCCGAGAGCGCCTCACCGCAGGCGACGTGCTGAGCGGCACCTCGGCGTCCGTTTTTTCCTTCTATCTCATTCCGCCATAGCCCCGCACCATGGAGCGATTTGACAACTTACTTACTAGTAAGTATTGTCGATTCGTCCGCGGATTCCGTTCCCGGTTCCGACGCCGTCACGACGATGCGCGCCGGGCCGGTCAGCGGCATCACGCCATAACAACAGCGCAACACCACCACGAGGATTTCCCCATGACGGCTTACCCGCGCCTGCTGGCCCCGCTCGACCTGGGCTTCACCACGCTCAAGAACCGCGTACTGATGGGCTCGATGCACACCGGACTGGAAGAGGCGCCGCAAGGCTTCGAGAAGATGGCCGCGTTCTACGCCGAGCGGGCGAGAGGGGGCGTCGGGCTGATCGTCACCGGCGGTGTCGGCCCCAACGCCGAAGGCTGCGTGGCCGAGGGGGCGGCAATGCTGGCCGACGAGGCCGAGGTGCCGCATCACCGCCTGGTCACCGACGCCGTGCACGCCGAGGGCGGCAAAATCTGCCTGCAGATCCTGCATTCCGGCCGCTACAGCTTCCAGGAAAAATGCGTGTCGGCCTCGCCGCTGATCGCGCCGATCAACTTCTACCCGCCGCGCGAGCTGAGTGACGACGACATCTGGCGCACCATCGCCGACTTCGCACGCTGCGCCCGCCTGGCGCAAGCCGCCGGCTACGACGGCGTCGAGGTGATGGGCTCGGAGGGCTACCTCATCAACCAGTTCATCGCCCGCGCCACCAACAAGCGCCGCGACGGCTGGGGCGGCAGCTTCGAGAACCGCATCCGCTTCGCGCTGGAAACCGTCAAGGCGGTACGCGCCGCGACCGGGCCCAACTTCATCATCATCTACCGCCTGTCGATGCTGGACCTGGTACAGGACGGCAGCAGCTGGGACGAGGTGGTGCAGCTCGCCAGGGAGATCGAAAAGGCGGGCGCGACGATCATCAACACCGGCATCGGCTGGCACGAGGCGCGGGTGCCGACCATCGCCACCATGGTGCCGCGCGGCGGCTTCGCCTGGGTGACCAGGAAGCTGATGGGCGAGGTCGGCATTCCGCTGATCACCACCAACCGCATCAACACCCCCGAGGTGGCGGAAGACATCCTCGCCAGCGGCTGCGCCGACATGGTGTCGATGGCGCGGCCCTTCCTGGCCGACCCGGAGTTCGTCAACAAGGCGGCGGCGGGGCGGGCCGACGAGATCAACACCTGCATCGGCTGCAACCAGGCCTGTCTCGACCACATTTTCCAAGGCAAGCTGACCTCCTGTCTGGTCAACCCGCGCGCCTGCCGCGAGACCGAGCTGAACCTGGCGCCTGTCACAACACCCAAGCGGCTAGCGGTGGTCGGCGCCGGCCCGGCCGGTCTGGCCTTCGCCACCGCCGCCGCCGAGCGCGGCCACGCCGTGACGCTGTTCGACGCCGCCGGCGAGATCGGCGGCCAGTTCAACGTCGCCAAGAAGATCCCGGGGAAGGAGGAGTTCCACGAGACGCTGCGCTACTTCGCGCGCCGCCTCGAGACGACGGGGGTGACGTTGCGCCTCAACACCCGCGTGGCGGCGGACGATCTCAAGGACTTCGACGAGGTGGTGCTCGCCACCGGCATCGCGCCGCGCCTGCCGGCCATCCCCGGCATCGAGCACCCGAAGGTGCTGTCCTACCTCGACGTGCTGAAGCACGGCAAGCCGGTGGGCAAACAGGTGGCGATCATCGGCGCCGGCGGCATCGGCTTCGACACCGCCGAATTCCTCACCCACGAGGGCCAGTCCAGCTCGCTCGATGCCGCGGCGTTCATGAAGGAATGGGGGGTGGACATGTCGGGCGAATCGGCTGGTGGGTTGTCGCCCAAGGGCCCACAGCCGCACCCGAGCCCGCGCCAGGTGTACCTGCTGCAGCGCAAGACCAGCAAGGTGGGCGAGGGGCTGGGCAAGACCACCGGCTGGATCCACCGCGAAAGCCTGAAGATGAAGCGGGTGCAGATGGTGTCCGGGGTGAGCTACGACAGGATCGACGACGCCGGGCTGCATGTGACCATCAAGGGCGAGTCGCAAGTGCTGCCGGTCGACCACGTGGTGATCTGCGCCGGCCAGGACCCGCTGCGCGAACTCAAGGCGCCGCTTGAGGCGCTGGGCAAGACCGTGCACCTGATCGGCGGCGCCGACGTGGCGGCCGAGCTCGACGCCAAGCGGGCGATCGATCAGGGGGTGCGGTTGGCGGCAGTAATCTGAGACGTTTCGGCCAACCTTTCGAGGTTGGCCGAAACAGCACGGTGCCCCTGCTTGCGGTGTGCTATGGCCCATTTGGATTTTTCATGTGCCGTCGCTCGCGTCGAAAGAGGCGCCACCATCCATGCAAGATAAAAATGAACCCGCTAGCAACGCCAAAGACAGTAATGGCAAATGCAATTAGGCCGATCCAGCGAAGTGACAGCGCTGAAGCGACGAAGCCAAGCGCTACACCTACGGCGCTTATACAGAAAGCAACGAACCCTGGAAACATTCCACGGTTTGCCTCGTTCGGTAGGAACTTCCCAAGGCTGTGCACTGGATTGTCCTCCACACGTTAGGGGGCCGGTGTGGCGGCTTTCACCCATCCTACGGAGCCCGCCGCTTGTGCACTATCGCGCCAGCTCAGCAGCTGCGCCGCCACGGCGATGGCGATCGACGCCGGGTCCTTGGCGGTGATGTCGGGCAGGCCGATCGGGCAGGCCATCGCGGCGAGCCGTTCGGACGGAATGCCGCGCGCGGCGAGGCGGTGTTCGAAGCGGGCGCGCTTGCTCATCGAGCCGATCAGGCCGAAGAAGCCCACATCGCCGCGGCGCAGGATGTGCCAGGCTAGTTCTAGGTCGAGGTCGTGGCGGTGCGTCATCACCAGGTAGGCGCTGCCGGGGGCGGCGCGCGCTACTTCTTCCGTCGGCTCGTCGCTGACGATGGCGAGCACGTTGTCCGGCA
The DNA here is from genome assembly GCF_000527175.1 of Pseudogulbenkiania sp. MAI-1. Lineage (NCBI taxonomy): Bacteria > Pseudomonadati > Pseudomonadota > Betaproteobacteria > Neisseriales > Chromobacteriaceae > Pseudogulbenkiania > Pseudogulbenkiania sp. MAI-1. Next base: position 304,437 of record NZ_AZUR01000001.1, read on the forward strand.
GCGGGCTGGCGAAGGCGTCTTCACGCTGATCGATCCAGCGGATGTGCAGGTCGCTGCCGGCCAGCACGCGCACCAGCGCCTGGCCGACGTGGCCGGCGCCGAACAGCGTCAGCTCCATGCGCCAGGCGCGGTAGCGCTGTCGCCAGTGCCAGTCCTCGATTTCCCCCCGTAACACGGTCGACGATTCCCCCTCTGTTGTCAGCAGCCAGTCCGAGCCCGGCATGCCGGCTCCAAGTGTGCGCACCAGTGTGGCTCCCTGCCGCAGCGCCTCGGCGCGCTGTCCCCAGGCCGCGCGTTCGCCGGAAGCGACGCGTTCGAACAACAGCCACACCACGCCGCCGCAGCATTGCCCCAGGCCCGGTCCGAGAGCAAAGCGCAGGATTTCCGGCGGCGGCAGGCCGCTGAGCAGGCGGGCGCGGGCGTGGGCGATGGCCTCCCATTCCAGATGGCCGCCGCCCAGCGTGTCGGCGCTCTGCGTCAGGCCCACTGCCAGCGTGGCGCCGGGTTCGCGCGGGGCCGAGCCGGCCACCTTGAGCACGCTGACCAGCTCGGCGTCGCCGCTCGTCAGCAGCTCGGGCAGGGCGGCGAGCCAGGGAGGCATGTCAGGCTCCCGGGCGGTAGCCGACGGCGTCGAGCGCGTCGAGCACCGCCTGCGGCGTGGCCGGCGCGGACAGCGGCACGCGCTGGCCCGGCGCGGCGCAGTAGCCCAGCGCGTCGCGGATGGCGAAGAATACCGACAGCGCCAGCATCAGCGGCGGCTCGCCCACCGCCTTGGAGTGGTGCAACCCTTCCTCATGGTTGGCGTTGTCGAACAGCTTGACGTTGAAGTGCTCCGGCACGTCGTAGGCGGTGGGGATCTTGTAGGTGGACGGCGCGTGCGTGGCGAGCAGGCCGGAGCGCGGGCCGTCCGGCTGCCAGTAGAGCTCCTCGCTGGTGAGCCAGCCCATGCCCTGCACGAAGCCGCCCTCGATCTGGCCGCGATCGATGGCCGGGTTCAGCGAGCGGCCGACGTCGTGCAGGATGTCCACCGCCATGAGCCGCACCGCGCCGGACAGTGTGTCCACCGCCACCTCGCTCACCGCCGCGCCGTAGGCGAAGTAGTAGAACGGACGGCCCTGGCGGGTGTTGGCGTCGTAGTGGATCTTGGGCGTGCGGTAGAAGCCGCTCTCCCACAAGGGCAGGCGGCGGCGGTAGGCCTGCGCCACCAGTTCGGTGAAGTCCAGCCGATGCTCGCCGGAGAAGACCTGGCCGGCGGCGAACTCGACCGTCGCGGCGTGGCAGCCGTAGAGCACCGCGAACAGCGCGGCCAGCCGTTTCCGGATCGCCCCGGCGGCATGGCGTGCCGCCTGGCCGTTGAGGTCGGCGCTGGACGAGGCGGCGCTGGCCGAGGTATTGGGCACCTTGGCGGTGTCGGTGGCGGCGATGCGCACCCGTTCCAGCGGCAGTCCCAATTCCTCGGCCACCACCTGCTGCACCTTGATGTGCAGGCCCTGGCCCATCTCGACGCCGCCGTGGCTGACCAGCACGCTGCCGTCGAGGTAGACGTGCACCAGCGCGCCGGCCTGGTTGTAGTGGGTGGCGGTGAAGGCGATGCCGAACTTGACCGGGGTTAGCGCCAGTCCCCGCTTGAGCACCGGGCTCGCGGCGTTGAAGGCGGCGATGGCGGTGCGCCGTTCCGGGTAGCGGCTGTCGCGTTCCAGCTCGTCGATCAGCGCCGGCAGCACGTTGTCCTCGACTGACATGCCGTAGTGCGTGGTGTCGCGCGGTGCGGCGCCGTAGAAGTTGGCGCGCCGCACCGCGAGCGGGTCGAGCCGCAGCTCGCGTGCGACGTCGTCGAGCACGTATTCGATGGCGAACATGCCTTGCGGCCCACCGAAGCCGCGGAAGGCGGTATTCGACACGGTGTGCGTCCGCAGACGCAGATTGGTGAGCGCCACCGCTTCCAGGTAGTAGGCGTTGTCGACGTGGAACAGCGCGCGGTCGTTGACCGGGCCGGACAGGTCGGCGGAGCAGCCGCAGCGCGCCGCCAGCGTCAATTCCAGGCCGTGCAGGCGGCCGCTGTCGTCGAAGCCGGCATCGTAGTCGTAGGCGAAATCGTGGCGCTTGCCGGTGACGGCGATGTCGACGTCGCGATCCAGCCGCAGCTTGACCGGACGCCCGGTGCGCTGCGCCAGCAACGCCGCGATGCAGGCCCATTGCGCCGACTGCGTCTCCTTGCCGCCGAAGCCGCCGCCGATGCGGCGGCACTCGACGCTGACCGCGTGTGCCGGCAGACCGAGCGCTTGCGCCGCCAGCTGCTGCATTTCGCTCGGGTGCTGGGTGGAGCAGTAGAGCAGCAGGCTGCCGTCGTCGCGCGGCACCGCATAGCTGATCTGACCCTCCAGGTAGAAGTGTTCCTGTCCGCCCACGCTCATCTGCCCTTGCAGGCGGTGCGGAGCCTGCTGCAGCGCCGCGGCGGCGTCGCCGCGCCGCATCGTGACCGGTGGCAGCACGTAGTCGCCGACGGCGCGTGCGCCGGCGATGTCGAGCCGGACCGGCAGTTCCTCGTATTCGGCCCGCGCCAGCCGCACTGCGCGCCGCGCCGCCACGATGCTGTCGGCCGCCACGGCGAACAGCGGCTGGCCGAAGAACATCACCTCGCCCGTGCACAGGATCGGGTCGTCCGCCACGATCGGGCCGCAACTGGTGCCGTGGCACAGATCGCCGGCGGTGAGCACGGCGCGCACGCCCGGCGCGTTCTTCACGGCGGCGAGGTCGAGCGCAGTGAGCCGGCCGTGGGCGATGTCGGCGCCGCCGATGGCGGCATGGAGCGTGCCGGGCAGCTCGGGGAGGTCGTCGGTGTAGTGCGCGCGGCCGGTGACGTGCAACTCGGCGCTGTCGTGCGCCAGCGGCAGGCCGACGCTGCCATGAAGGGGGGGCGATGTGCTCATGGCGCGTCCTCGGGTGCGGGCAGCACGATCGGCCGCAGGGTGTCCAGCTGCAGTGGCGCCGTGCCCTGGCTGTCGAGCCAGGCGCGCCACAGCAGCCGGCGCGACAGCCGCAGGCGGTGGTCGGCGCGGCCGCGCAGATCGGACAGCGGGGTGAAGTCGTGCTGCAGCTCGTTCATCGCTGCCTCGACAGCCACCGCGTTCCAGGGGTGGCCGACCAGCGCCGCCTCGGTGAGCGGCGCGCGCGCCGGCGCCGCCGCCATGCCGCCCAGCGCGATGCGCGCCTCCTGGATCACGCTGGCGTCGTCGCGCGTGATGCTCAGTGCCAGGAACACCGTGGCGATGTCCTGCTCGTAGCGCTTGGAGGCCTTGTAGGCACGGATGAACGGGGCCGGCCGTGTCGCTGCCGGTTCGGGGCGGCGCGGCACCAGCACGGCGCGCACGAACTCGCCTGGCACCAGCGCGTTGTGCTGGTAGCCGAGGTAGAAGTGCTCCAGCGCCAGCTCGCGCTCCACCCCCAGCCGGTGCAGCCGCAGGCGTGCGCCGAGGGCGATCAGCGCCGGCATCGAGTCGCCGATCGGCGAACCGTTGGTGATGTTGCCGACCAGGGTGGCGGCGTTGCGGATCGGCGGCGAGGCAAAGCGCCGCGCCAGCTCGGCCAGTTCCGGGTAGTCCTCGAGCAGGGCGGCGAAGGCGTCCGTCAACGTCACCGCCGCGCCGAAGCGCAGCCACTGGGTATCGTGCTCGATGGTTTTTAGCTCGGGGACGTGGCCCAGGGAGATCAGCTCGGGCAGCTCGCGCAGTTCCTTGGTGACCCACAGCCCGAGGTCGGTGCCGCCGGCCAGCAGCCGTGCGTCGGGGGTGGCGGCGTAGAGTTCGGCCAGTTCGGCCAGGCTTCTCGGGCTGCGAAAGCGGGCACCGCCCTGGCGGTAGTCCAGCGCCGGCGCCTCTGCCATCTCCCTGAGCGCGGCGATGATGGGTTCCGGCTCGGGCAGGCAGGGGGCGGCGGCGCAAGCCGCGATGCCGGCATCGACGATGGGGCGGTAGCCGGTGCAGCGGCACAGGTTGCCGGACAGCGCGTCGAGCACCTCGGCGCGGCCGGCGCCGGGGTGTTGGGCGGACAGCGCGAACAGCGACATCACGAAGCCCGGCGTGCAGAAACCGCACTGCGAACCATGCTGCTCGACCAGCGCCTGCTGCACCGGGTGCAGCCCATCCGGCGACAGCGCGGCCACGTCTTCCACCGTCAACAGCGCCTTGCCGTCCAGCGCCGGCAACAGCATCAGGCAGGCGTTCACCGCGTGCCAGACCAGCTCGCCGTGGCGCAGCTCGCCGACGGCCACGGTGCAGGCTCCGCAGTCGCCTTCGGCGCAGCCTTCCTTGGTGCCGCTGGCGTGCAGATCCTCGCGCAGGTACTGCAGCACGGTGCGGGTCGGGGGCTGGCGCATCACCCGCACGATGCCGCCACGGTGGTAGAACTGGATCGGCCGTTGTTCCATCGCTGTGCTGTCCGCAGGGCTGCCGGGCGGCTGCCCGGTTTCTATAAAGATAGCCGCGTCGGCGAGCCTTGCCAGTTCAGGACCGGGTGGTGCTCCGTTTCCCGGCTTGGCCGCAGCCAGGTCACGGACCGGCGCGTCAGGCCACCGCGCCGATGAAGCCCGCCAGTTCCGGCGTGGTCGGGCGGCTGAACAGCTCTTCCGGCGCCCCACTCTCGTGCACGCGCCCCTCGTGCATGAAGACCAGCTTATCGCCGACCTCGCGGGCAAAACGCATCTCGTGGGTCACCATGATCAGCGTCATGCCCTCGCTGGCGAGCTGGCGCACCACGCTCAGCACCTCGTTGACCAGCTCCGGATCGAGCGCCGAGGTGATCTCGTCGCACAGCAGCACCTTGGGCGACATCGCCAGCGCGCGAGCGATCGCCACGCGCTGCTGCTGGCCGCCGGAGAGCTGGTCCGGGTAGGCGTCGAACTTGTGCTCCAGCCCGACCTTGGCCAGCATCTGCCGCGCCAGCTCGCGCGCCTCGGCCGGCGCGGTCTTCTTCACCACCTTGGTGGCCAGCATCACGTTCTCGCCGGCGCTCAGGTGCGGGAACAGGTTGAACTGCTGGAACACCATGCCGACCTTCAGGCGCAGCGCGCGCAGATCGGTCTGGCCGGCGTGCAGCCGCTCGCCGTCGACCTCGATCAGGCCGTCGTCGATGGCCTCCAGGCCGTTGATCGAGCGCAGCAGCGTGCTCTTGCCGGAGCCGCTGCGGCCGATGATGGCCACCACCTCGCCCTGCTCGATCTTCAGGTCGATGCCCTTGAGCACGTGGTTGGAGCCGAAACGTTTATGCAGCGCATCAATGCGGACGAGCGACATGGAACTTCCTTTCAAGCGATCTGGCGTACAGCGACAACGGATAACACAACAGGAAATAGCCCAGCGCCACCAGGCCGAACACCAGGAAAGGCTGGAAAGTGGCGTTGGCCAGCGTGGAGCCGATCTTGGTCAGCTCGGCGAAGCCAATGATCGAGGTCACCGCGGTGCCCTTGACCACCTGCACCGAGAAACCGACGGTGGGGGCGACGGCGAGCTGCAGCGCCTGCGGCAGCACCACGTGGCGCAACTGCTCGAAGCGGCTCATCGCCAGGCTGGCCGCCGCCTCCCACTGCCCTTGCGGCACCGCTTCGACGCAGCCGCGCCAGATCTCGGCCAGGTAGGCGCTGGTATACGCCGTCAGCGCCAGGCCGGCGGCGAGCCAGGCCGGAATGTCGCTGCCGGCGAGCGACAGCCCGAAGAACACCATGAACAGCTGCATCAACAGCGGCGTGCCCTGGAACAGCTCGATGTAGAGCCGGGCCACGCGGCGCAGCCACGGCAGCCGGCTGATGCGGGCGTACAACAGCACCAGTCCCGCGCTGCCGCCCAGTACGAAGGCTGAGAGCGACAGCACCAGCGTCCACAGCGCCGCGCCACCCAGGTGACGGACGATGTCCCACAACGAGAACGAGATCATGACGGCCTCCCGGAGATCACCCGCCTCCCGAACACGATCAGTGCCTGGCGCAGCACCATCGCCAGCGCGAGGTAGAGCAGGGCGACCACGAGATAGGTTTCAAAGGCGCGGAAATTGCGCGACTGGATGAAATTGGCGGCGAAGGTCAGTTCCTCGGCCGCGATCTGCGAGCACACCGCCGAGCCGAGCATCACGATCACCACCTGGCTGCACAACGCCGGCCACACCCTGAGCAGCGCCGGGCGCAGCACCACGTGGCGGAAGATCTGCGCGCGGCTCATCGCCAGCGCCGCCGCCGCCTCCAGCTGGCCCTTGGGCGTGGCCTCGATGCCGGCGCGGACGATCTCGGTGCTGTAGGCGCCGAGGTTGACCACCATCGCCAGCCCCGCCGCCTGCCACTCGGAGAACTGCACCCCCAGCGCCGGCAGGCCGAAGAAGATGAAGAACAACTGCACCAGGAACGGCGTGTTGCGGATCGCCTCCACGTAGACGCCGACCAGGCGGTCGAACGGCGCGAGCCGCCAGGCACGGACCACCCCACCCAGCACGCCGACGGCGGCGCCACCCAGCATGCCGGCGCCGGTCAGGGCGAGGGTATGGACGACGCCTCGTACCAACTGCTCGCGGTAGTCCCACACCGCCAGGAAATCGAACTGATAAGCCATGACACTCACTCCGGCCCGGAGAGGCGGTCTCTCCGGGCGCTGTGGGACAGCGTTACAGGGATGCCGGCAGCGAGGCGTTGAGCCAGCGCTCCGAGATCTGGTTCAGCGCGCCGGACTTCTTGGCGCGTGCGACGATCTCGTTCACCTTGGCCAGCAGCGCCGGCTTGTTCTTGTTCAGGCCGATGTAGCACGGCGAGTTCTTGATCAGGAACTTGGTGTCGAGCGGCCGCTTCTTGATGTGCTCCTTGAGCGAGGTGGCCACCACGTTGCCGGTGGCGAGCAGCTGCGCCTGGCCGGAGAAGTAGGCCGCCACGGTGGAGTTGTTGTCCTCGAAGCGCTTGATCACCGTCCCGGCCGGCGCGATCTTGGACAGCTCCAGGTCCTCCACCGAGCCGCGCGTCACCGCCACGGTCTTGCCGGCCAGGTCGGCGGCGCCCGCCACCTTTTCATTGGCCGGGCCGAACACGCCGTTGTAGAACGGCGCGTAGGCGGCGGAGAAGTCGATCACCTTCTCGCGTTCCGGGTTCTTGCCCATGCTGGAGATCACCAGGTCGACCTTGCCGGTGGTCAGGAAAGGCACGCGGTTGGTACTGGTGACCGGCACCAGCTCCAGCTTGACGGCCAGTTCCTTGGCGATCAGCGTGGCCATGTCGATATCGTAGCCTTGCGGTTTCAGGTCGCTGCCGACCGAGCCGAAGGGAGGGAAGTCCTGTGGTACGGCGACGCGCACGACGCCGGCCTTCTTGATATCGGCCAGCGCGTCGGCGTGCGCCAGCGGGGCGGCCAGCAGACCGGCCAACACGGCCGAGCCGGCCAGGGTGCGAAGCAGGGTACGACGGTTCATGCGGTGACTCCTTGCAGAGAGGGTGAGGCGTGGGGAAAACCGGGCAGCACCAGGGCCAGGCCGATGCGGCCGGCGGCGTGTTGCAGATGGTCGAACATCGCCGCCTGCGCGGCGGCGGGGTCTTGGCGCAGGATCGCGTCGAGCACCACGCGGTGTTCGTCGGCGGTGTCCCAGATATGGCCGCGGTCGGCGAACGGCAGGCGCAGGCTGTGCGCGATCGGCTGCTCGAACTGCTGGATCACCGTGGCCAGGGGCTCGTTGCCGGACAGGCGGGCGATCTCCATGTGGAAGGCCAGGTCGTGCTCGGCGGCGCCGACCAGGTCGAGCTTGTGCAGCGCCGCCTCCATCTGCTGCTGAATCGCCTGTAGCCGCGCGAGGCCGTCGCCGTCGCCACGGCTGGCGGTCAGCGCGGCGGCGGCCGGTTCGACGATGGCGCGCAGCTGGAACACCTGCTGCGGCGCGTGTGCGGCCGGGCCGGAGGGGAGTTCGCCGGCCGGGCGCGGCTGGCCGGCGGTGACCAGCACCCCCTTGCCCGGCTGAGAACGCACCAGGCCGAGCGCCTCCAGCGTGGAAATCGCCTCGCGCAGCGAGGCACGGCTGATGCCCAGCGTCACGGCGAGCTCGCGCTGCGACGGCAGCATCTCGCCGGGGAGGAACAGTCCTTCATGTATCTGCCGCTGCAAGGTCTGGGCGGCGTAGCTGGAAAGTCGGGTCATGCGATTCGGCTCCTATCGGCGTGGCCTGACTGGTCTGACCAGTCGGGCCGCATGGAGCCGGATTCAGCAAACGGCGTGCCAGCTTCTGGCAGGAAAGGAAGGGGTGGAATATCGGCGATTTGTCGTCATTGTCGCCAAATATCGATTTTTTCAGGGGCGAAGTCACACACCGCTAGCGGGCGTGCATCCCATATTGGTGCGCCGCCGCCCCTTCAGCGGGCGGGCACGTAGGGGTGGGTGGCCATCCAGTGGCGCGCGATGTCGAGGCGGCGGCAGACCCAGACGCGGTCGTGGCGCTCGATGTGGTCGAGGAAACGCTGCAGCGCGCGAAAGCGCCCGGGGCGGCCGATCAGCCGGCAGTGCAGCCCGACCGACAGCATCTTCGGACACTCCTCGCCCTCGGCGTACAGCACGTCGAAGGCGTCCTTGAGGTACTGCAGGAACTGCTCGCCGCTGCTGAAGCCCTGCGCCGTGGCAAAGCGCATGTCGTTGGCGTCGAGGGTGTACGGCACCACCAGGTGCGGCAGGCGCTTGCCGCTGGCGGTGGTCACCTCGGTCCAGAACGGCAGCTCGTCGCCGTAGTAATCGGCGTCGTACAGGAAGCCGCCGTGCTCCACCACCAGCCGGCGCGTGTTGGGGCTGTCGCGCCCGGTGTACCAGCCGAGCGGAGTGTGGCCGGTGAGCCGGCACAGCGTCGCCACCGCCTCGGCCATATGGCGGCGCTCGGTGGCCTCGTCGACCTCCTGGTAGCTGACCCAGCGCAGGCCGTGGCAGGCGATCTCGTGCCCCAGCTCGACGAAGGCATGCGTCACCTCGGGGTGACGCTGCAGCGCCATCGCCACCCCGAACACCGTCAAGGGTAGGCCGCGGCGCTCGAACTCGCGCAGGATGCGCCACACCCCGACGCGGCTGCCGTACTCGTACAGCGACTCCATGCTCAGGTGGCGGTCCGGGTAGGGCAGCGCGCCGACGATGTCGGAGAGGAAGGTCTCCGAGGCGGCGTCGCCGTGCAGCACGCAGCGCTCGCCACCCTCCTCGTAGTTGAGCACGAACTGCACCGCGATGCGGGCATTGCCCGGCCAGTCGGCCTGCGGCGGGGTGCGGCCGTAGCCGATCAGGTCGCGCGGGTAGGCGTTCATGGCGATCTCCTTCGGGCTCTCAATCCGGCGCGCCGGCGGCGGCCCACTCGGCGATCACCTGCCGCTCGGCCTCGGTCATGTGGGTCAGGTTGCCGAGCGGCATGGCGCGGTTCGCCACCTGCTCGGCCAGCCGCGCGGCGTGGCGCTTGATCTCGGCGGGCTCGTCCAGCCGCACGCCGGCTGGCGGCGCGGAAAACCCGGCAAAACTCGGCCGGGCAGCGTGGCAGGCGACGCAACGCTGCTCGAGGATGGCACGCACCTGCGCCAGCGTGGCCGCAGGCCGGTCTTGCCGGGCCGTAAGGCCGGGCGGCGCACCGGCCAAGGCCACCAATGCCAGCAGCGCCACGCCGGCGGCCGGAAAACGCCAGTCGACGATGCCGCGATGGCGCAGGTTGAAGAAGTGGCGGATCAGCACACCGGCCGCGCCGATGCCGGCCAGCAGCGCCCAGCCGTAGCGGTGGCCGTAGGTGAAGGCGAAATGCGGGCTGATCATGATGAACAGCACCGGCAGCGTGAAGTAGTTGTTGTGCACCGAGCGCTGCTTGCCGCGCCGTCCCGGCTCGGAGTCTGGGGTCTCTCCCCGCCGCAAGGCCGCCACCATGGCCTGCTGGCCGGGGATGATGACGAAGAACACGTTGCCGGCCATCAGCGTGCCGATCACCGCACCGGTGAGCAGGTAGGCCGCACGCGCGGCGAACAACTGCGACAGCCCCCAGGCCAGTGCCACCAGCAGCAGGTAGACCGTGAGCCAGAGCCAGCCGTCGCGTCGTCCGAGCGGGCTCGCACACAGACCGTGGTAGACCAGCCAGGCGCCGGCCAGCACCAGCAGCGCCACGCCCACCGCCACCGCTGGGGTGAGGCGAGCCACGGCGGTATCGACCAACATCACCTCGGCCCGCACGAAGTACAGCAACGCCAGCAGCGCGAAGCCCGACAGCCAGGTGGTGTAGGCCTCCCACTTGAACCAGTGCAGCTTGGCCGGCAGCACGGATGGCGCCACCCGATATTTCTGCGGGTTGTAGAAACCGCCGCCGTGCACCGCCCACAGCTCGCCGCCGACGCCGCGCCGTTGGAGCTCCGGGTCGCTCGGCGGGGTCAGGTGGTTGTCGAGCCAGACGAAATAGAACGAGGCGCCGATCCAGGCCACCCCCGCGACGAAGTGCAGCCAGCGCAGCAGCAGCGCCAGCCAGTCGAGCAGGTAGCCCGCCACGCTCAGCTCCCGCGGTAGCTGCTGTAGCCGTAGGGCGACAACAGCAGCGGCACGTGGTAGTGCGCCGCCGCATCGCTGACGCCGAAACGGATCGGCACCACGTCGAGGAAGGGCGGCTCGTCCAGCACGTAGCCCTGGGCGCGCAGGTAGTCGCCAGCGGCGAAGTGCAGCTCATACACCCCCGGCAGCAGCGCCCCGCCCTCCAAGAGTGGCGCGTCGCAGCGGCCGTCGGCGTTGGTACGGGTGACCAGCAGCCGGCGCGGCTGCAGACCGTCGATGCGGTACAGGCTGACGACCAGCCCGGCGGCCGGGCGGCCGAGCGCGGTATCGAGCACGTGGGTGGTGAGGCGGCCCATGGCGTGGCCTTTCTGTCGGGAGATGCTGGCGGGAAGGCGGCGGGGGTGCCGGTTTCCAGAGCGTGCCCACAGTCGTCTTGTCCGATAAAACTACGGTGAATACGCCCTACTATGGTTATAAACATGTCGTGATGATTCGCCGCGCTTCCGCGAGAGGGGAGGGATGCCATGGACAGCCTCGAAACCCCGCTCCTGACACCGGCCGCCCTGTCGGCCTTGGAGCAGGACGCCTTCGTCGCCGCGCTCGACGGCGTATTCGAACACTCGCCGTGGGTGGCCGAGCGCGCCTGGATGCAACGCCCGTTCGCCACGCGCACAGCGCTGTGGCAAGCGCTGAACGACGCCATGCTCGCGGCCAGCCGCGACGAGCAACTGGCACTGATCCGCGCCCACCCCGAACTCGGCACGCGCGGCCCGCTGACGCCGGCGTCGGGCGGCGAACAACAGGCCGCCGGGCTGCGCCAGGACAACGCCGACACGCGCCGGCTGGCCGAGCTCAATGCGCGCTACCGCAAGCGCTTCGGCCATCCCTTCATCGTGGCGGTGGCCGGGCTCGGCCGGGACGAGATCCTGGCCCGCCTCGAGCAGCGGCTCGGCGCCACGCCCGAGCAGGAGTTCGCCCAGTGCCTCGCCGAGATCGGCCGCATCGCGGCGCTACGGCTGGCGCAGCGGGTGAGCGCATAGCTCAGAGGTGGGGTTCCACCGCCTGCAGCAGGGTCTTCTCCGACAAGAGGCCGACCAGCTTGGCGACCTGCTTGCCGGAGCGGTCCAGCACCACGGTGTAGGGCAAGCCGCCGGCCGGATTGCCGATGGCGCGCATCAGGTCGAGCGTGCTGCTGTCGCCCAGCACGATGGGGTAGCTCACCCTGGTGGTGCGCAGGTAATTGCCGACCGAGACCCTGTCGTCGAGCGCCACGCCCACCACCTCGACGCCGCGTTGCGCCAGCCGCTCGCGCACCGCGTTGAGCATCGGCATCTCCTGGCGGCACGGCACGCACCAGGTGGCCCAGAAGTTCACCACCGTGACCTTGCCCTTGTATTGGCTGAGCGCGGCGCTTTTGCCGGCAAGGTCGGTAAAGCGCGCGCGTTCCAGCGCCGGGTTGGCGGCGGCGGGCTGCATCGTCAGCAGGGTGGCGCACAGCAGCAGCACGGTGCGGCCGAGGCTAAGCAGGGTAGAGGTCATGGGGCATCCTGACAAATAGGGTGGAAACGGCTTGGAGCGTGCACGGCGGCCAGGGTTCGGTGTGCGGAAGGGGCCGCGTATCTGCTAGACTGAACGATTGATTTCATGGTGGAACCGGCATGTCCATACTCGTTTGCGGATCGCTTGCCTACGATACCCTGCTGTCGTTCGAAGACCGCTTCGACCGGCATATCCTGCCGGACCATCTGCACAAGATTTCCACCACCTTTCGCGTGCCGTCGATGCGCCGCGAGTTCGGCGGCTGCTCCGGCAACATCGCCTACAACCTCGCCATGCTGGGCGAGCGGCCGCTGGTGATGGGCGCGGTGGGCGAGGACTTCGCCCCCTATCGCGCACACCTGACGCGCCTCGGCGTGGACGACCGCCATATCCGTGTCATTCCCGGCCAGTATACCGCGCAATGCTTCATCATCAGCGATTGCGACGGCAACCAGCTGATGGCCTTCCACCCCGGTTCGATGGACCACGCCACCGTCAATCATCTGAGCGACGTCGATACCCCCGTGGAAATCGCCATCGTCGCCCCCTCCGGCTACCATGGCTGCCTGCAGCATTGCCGTGAACTGGCCGAGGCCGGCATCCCCTTCGTGTTCGATCCCGGCCAGGAACTGCCGCTGTTCTCGCGCGAGGAGCTGCGCGCGCTGGTGGAAATGGCGAGCTACGTCACGCTCAACGATTACGAGGCCGAACTGATGCGCGAGCGCGCCGGTCTCACATTGGACGACATCCGCCGCCAGGTGCGGGCGCTGATAGTCACGCGTGGCGCCCAGGGCTCGGAAATCCACGCCGGCGACACCGTGCACCGGATTCCGCGCGCCGAACCGGAACAGCCGCCGGTCGACCCTTCCGGCTGCGGCGACGCCTACCGCGCCGGCCTGCTGTACGGCATCAAGCACGGCCTGGATTGGGAGCTCACCGGCCGGCTCGCCAACCTGCTGGGCGCCATCAAGGTCGCCAGCCTCGGCGCGCAGAACCACTTCTTCGATTGGGCCTTGCTGAAGGAGCGTTACCGGGCGGCCTATAACGAAGCATGGCCGGATTAGGGCCCGCCGCCCAGGGTTGAATAAGCCGCCCGTCATCCCCACCATTGTGGAATTCGAACCAAAGATCATCCCAAAGGGGAAGACATGACCGTTCCTTACCTGTCCACCGCCCTGAAGGGGCCGCTGCTCGAGCTGGAAAGCCGTATCCTCTCCGCCCAGCCGCATATCGAACACTGGTTCCGCAGCCAGTGGCACGCCCACAAAGTGCCGTTCTACGGCTCGGTCGACCTGCGCAACAGCGGCTTCAAGCTGGCCCCGGTGGACATGAACCTGTTCCCCGGCGGCTTCAACAACCTCAATCCGGAATTCACCCCGCTGGCGGTGCAGGCCGCCACCAGCGCGGTGGAAAAGGTCTGTCCGCAGGCCAAGAACATCCTGCTGATCCCGGAAAACCACACCCGCAACACCTTCTACCTGCAGAACGTGGCGGCACTGGTGCACATCTTCGAGCAGGCCGGCCTCAAGGTGCGGCTGGGCTCGCTCAATCCGGAGATCACCGCCCCCACCGAGCTCGTCGCCGCCAACGGCGCTCCGGTGCTGCTGGAGCCGATCGAACGGCGCGGCAACCGCCTGGTGCTGGCCGACGGCTTCAGCCCCTGCGTGGTGCTGCTCAACAACGACCTGTCGGCCGGCGTGCCGGATGTGCTGAAGAACCTGGAGCAGACGCTGCTGCCGCCGCTGCACGCCGGCTGGGCGGTGCGGCGCAAGACCCACCATTTCAAGGCCTACGACCAGGTGGCGGCCGAGTTCGCCCAGCTGATCTCGATCGACCCGTGGCTGATCAACCCCTACTTCGGTGCCACCAAGGGACTGGACTTCCAGTCGCGCCAGGGCGAGGAGGCGCTGGCCGACAGCGTGTCCGGCCTGCTCGATAAGATCCGCCTCAAGTACCGCGAGTACGGCATCACCCACGACCCCTTCGTGATCGTCAAGGCCGACGCCGGCACCTACGGCATGGGCGTGATGAGCGTGAAGTCGCCGGACGAGGTGATCGGCCTCAACCGCAAGGCGCGCAACAAGATGGCGGTGGTCAAGGAAGGGCTGGAAGTCTCCGAGGTGATCGTGCAGGAAGGCGTGTACACCTTCGAAACGGTCAACGCCGCGGTGGCCGAGCCGGTGGTGTACATGATGGACCGCTTCGTCATCGGCGGCTTCTACCGCGTGCACACGGGGCGCGGCGTCGACGAGAACCTCAATGCGCCGGGCATGCACTTCGTGCCGCTGTCGTTCGAGTCGGCCTGCCTGCCGGACAAGAACGGCAACCCCGACTGCCCGCCCAACCGTTTCTATTCCTACGGCGTGATCTCCCGCCTGGCGCTCTTGGCGGCCTCGCTGGAACTGGAAGCCACCGACCCCGACAACGCCTGAGCGTACTGGATCCTGCCTATGAAAATCCTGTTCATCGCCGACCCGCTGGACCACTTCAAGATCTACAAGGACACCACCTTCGCCATGATGGAGGAGGCGGCGCGGCGCGGTCACGCGCTGGCGGTGGCCGAAGCGCGCCAGCTATCGGTGGAGGGCGGCCGGCTGCTGGTCGACGCGCGCGGCCTGACGCTGACCGGGGACAAGGACGACTGGTACCGCCTCGCCGACGTGCAGCGCCAGCCGCTCACCGCCTTCAGCGCGGTGATCATGCGCAAGGACCCGCCGTTCGACATGGAATACCTGTACGCCTCGCAGCTGTTCACGCTGGCCGAGGCGCAGGGTGTCAAGGTGTTCAGCAGCGGCCAGGCGCTGCGCGACTACAACGAAAAGCTCGCCATCCTGCACTTCCCCGACTGCATAGCCCCGACGTTGATCTCCGGTGAGTCGGCACGCCTGCGCGCCTTCGTGCGCCAGCACCAGGATGTCATCCTGAAGCCGCTCGACAGCATGGGTGGCGACAGCATCTTCCGCGTCACCCCAGACGACCCCAACCTGTCGGTGATCCTGGAAACCATCACCCAGCACGAGACCCGCACCGTGATGGCGCAGCGCTTCATCCCGGAAATCCGCGACGGCGACAAGCGCATCCTGGTGATCGACGGCGAACCGGTGGACTATTGTCTGGCGCGCATTCCGATGGCCGGCGAGACGCGCGGCAACCTGGCCGCCGGCGGTCGCGGCGAAGCGCGCGAGCTGACCGCGCGCGACCGCGAGATCGTGGCGGTGGTGGGGCCGGAGCTGAAGCGGCGCGGCATCCTGTTCGCCGGCCTCGACGTCATCGGCGACTACCTCACCGAAGTCAACGTCACCAGCCCCACCTGCTTCCGCGAGATCATGGACCAGACCGGCATCAACGTCGCCGGGCTGTACCTGGACGCGCTGGAGCGGCGGTGCGCGCACTGATCCCGTCGCTGCGGCAACTCTGCCTGGCCTGGTGCCTGATCCTCGGGCTCGCGGCGTGCAGCCGCGAGCCTGAACCGTTCCGCCAGGAGAGCTACGTGTTCGGCACGCGCGTCGAGGTCACCGTGCTGGGCGAGCCCGAGGCCAAGGCACAGGCCGCCGTGGCGCAGGCGCTCGCCGAACTCGACCGTCTGCACGAGCGGCTGCACGCCTGGAAGGGCGACGGCGAACTGGTGCGCATCAACCGTGCGCTGGCGCAGGGCGAGCCGGCGCCACTTGCACCCGATCTGGCCGAGCTGCTGCGCTCGGCGCAACGCGCCGAAGCGCTGTCCGACGGCCTGTTCTCGCCGGCGCTGGGTGGGCTGGTGGCGCTGTGGGGCTTCCATGCCGACAGCTTCGCCCCGGTGACGCCGGATCCCGCCGCGCTCCGGCAGCTGGTCGAGGCCCGGCCGCGCCTGGCCGACCTCACGCTCGCCGACGGCCGCCTCGCCAGCCACAACCGCGCGGTGCAGCTCGACCTGGGCGGCATCGCCAAGGGCTGGGCGCTCGACCGGGTGCGTAGCCAGCTCAAGGCCGCCGGCATCCGCGCCGCGCTCGTCAATATCGGCGGCAACGTCATCGCGCTGGGCCAGAAGTCCGATGGGACGGCGTGGAAGGTCGGCATCCAGCACCCGCGCCGTAGCGAGGCGATGGCGGTGGTGGAACTGGCCGACGGCGAGGCGGTGGGGACGTCCGGCGACTACCAGCGCTATTTTGAATTGGATGGCCAGCGCCACTGCCACCTGATCGACCCGCGCGACGGCAGCAGCGACTGCCGCGCCCAGGCCGCCACCGTGGTGGTGGCGCCAGCCGCCGACGCCGGCTTGCGCTCCGACGTCGCCACCAAGCCGATTTATCTTGCCGACACCGCACGCGCTTCTTACTATGCCAGCCGGTTCGGCATCCGCGACGTGCTGCTGGTCGACGGTCACGGCGAAGTCTGGCTGTCGCGCTCGATGCAGGCGCGCCTGCACTGGCTGGGCGAACCGCCACGCATCCACCTTCTGGGAGCCGCATGAAGCTGCAGGAAAGCCCGTTCAAGGGCAAGACCGGGATCACCCGGCTGATCAACGCCTTCGGGTACTCGCTGGACGGCCTCAAGGCCGCCTTCCGCCACGAGGATGCGTTCCGCATGCTGCTGCTGCTGGCCGCCATCCTCATCCCGCTGGCCTTCGTCATCGAGGCCTCGGCACTGGAGCGCGCGCTGCTGGTGGCAAGCTCGCTCGCCACGCTGATCATCGAACTGCTCAATTCCGCCGTCGAGGCGGCGGTCGACCACACCTCGCTGGAACACCACCCGCTGGCCAAGCGTGCCAAGGATATGGGCAGCGCGGCGCAGCTGATCGGTCTCGTCAACCTGGCCGTGGTGTGGGGGCTAATATTGTTCGGTTGAGAGGCCCTCAATCGTCGAGGCGGCGATAGAGATACCCCGGCCACACCCGGATCATGCCCGGACCTTCCTTGACCTCGTCCTGCGGCCCGACCAACTGCCAGCGTGTATCGCGGCCGATCAGGTAGCGGTACACCGGCTGGCCGCCGTGGTAGAACAGCAACTCACGGCCGCGGAAGGCATCGAGCGGCAGCAGCGGGCGCTCGTGCTGCACCAGGAACATCGCCAGCGCCCGGCTGTCCAGTGCCGCCAGCTGCTCGCGATCGGCCACCATCATGCCGCAAAACGTCGCCAGCAAGGCGATGGCCAGCAGCGGCCAGGTGGCGGAGGCGAAGGCCATCAAGGTCAGCACGATACTGCCGGTGAAGTAGAAACGGCTGTCGGCTTTCATGGTCGGTCCCCTTGTCCCGATTGGCCCAGGTAACGAAGCGTACCCGCTCTACGACGCGGCACGGCCGTGGCTGTTCCCTGTCTGTGCCGGCTGTCTGCCGAGGCGATAGAGGCTTTTCCCTGGCTTGTTGGCTTCGTGTTTTCGTTTCGCATGCTTTTTTTGGGCTGGCGTGCGCCGGTCCAATGAAAACGCCGCCAGGGAAGGCGGCGTTTTGCCCCGCAGGGCATTCCGGTCCGTCGCAGGTACCGTACTCGCCGGAACGAATCCGGCGGTCAATTCGGGCAGACTTCGCCCTTGGCTGAAGTATAAGCACTGCTCCGGAAGATGCTGAATAAAAGCCGGCGACGTTCCATGACGGCCGGGCGGAATCGCACCGCCGCCATCAAATGAAAACGCCACCGGCAGGCGGTGGCGTTCAAAAGGGCAAAGGGCAGGGATCAGGCTTCCTTGCCTTCCGGCGGGGCGATCACCTCGCTGTAGCCGCACTCCTTCTGCGGGCAGACCTTCTCGGTGCCGCGCCGC
Organism: Pseudogulbenkiania sp. MAI-1; assembly: GCF_000527175.1. NCBI lineage: Bacteria > Pseudomonadati > Pseudomonadota > Betaproteobacteria > Neisseriales > Chromobacteriaceae > Pseudogulbenkiania > Pseudogulbenkiania sp. MAI-1. The sequence goes on from NZ_AZUR01000001.1 coordinate 322,212, forward strand.
TTGGTGGTCTTGATGGTCAGGATCGGCCAGTGGCACTTGGGGCAGGGTTCGGCGACCGGCGGGTTCCAGGTGGCGTACTTGCACTTGGGGTAGGTATTGCAGCTGTAGAACAGCTTGCCGTAGCGGCTCTTGCGCTCGATCAGGCTGCCGGTCTTGCACTCCGGGCAGGTCACGCCGGTGTCGCGCGGTTTCTCCAGGGGCTCGATGTGCTTGCACTTGGGGTAGTTGGCGCAGCCGATGAACTTGCCGTAGCGACCCTTCTTGATGTGCAGCGCGCCGCCGCACTCCGGGCAGTTGCGCCCCTCGATCACCGTCGGCTCTTCGGCCGCCGCCGCCGCGCTCTCGGCGGTCTCGCCGATGTCGCGGGTATAGTCGCAGTCGGGGTAGCCGGTGCAGGCGATGAAGCGGCCGCGCTTGCCGAACTTGATCTGCAGCGGCTTGCTGCACTTCGGGCAGGCCTCGTCCAGGCTCTCGGTGGTGACCTCGGCGCGCGACAGGCTTTCCTTCTCGCTTAGCTGCTTGGCCAGGCCCTTCCAGAACGTCTCCATCACCGGCACCCACTCGCGGCGGCCGTTGGCGATCTCGTCGAGCTGGTCTTCCAGCTTGGCGGTGAAGTTGTAGTCGACGTACTGGCTGAAGTGCTCGGTGAGGAACTTGTTGACGATCTCGCCGGTGTCGGTGGGCAGGAAGCGCTTCTTGTCCAGCACCACGTACTCGCGGTCCTTCAGCGTCGAGATGATGCTGGCGTAGGTGGACGGGCGGCCGATGCCGAACTCCTCCAGCGCCTTGACCAGGCTCGCCTCGGAGAAGCGCGGCGGCGGCTGGGTGAAGTGCTGCTCGCCGTAGAGCTTGTCGACCGGCAGCACGTCGCCCACTTCCAGCGCCGGCAGCTTGGCGTTGTCCTCGTCCTCGGCGTCGTCGACGTCCTCCTCGTACACCGCGAGGAAGCCGGCGAAGGTCTGCACCTGGCCGGAGGCGCGGAACACGCCTTCACCGACGGCGATGTCGACGCTGGTGGTGTCGAACTTGGCCGGCGCCATCTGGCAGGCCAGCGTGCGCTTCCAGATCATCTCGTAGAGCTTGAACTGGTCGGTGGTCAGGAACGGCTTCATCGCCGCCGGAGTGCGTTCGATCGAAGTCGGGCGGATCGCCTCGTGCGCCTCCTGGGCGTTCTTCGACTTGTTCTTGAAGGTCACCGGCGTCTTGGGCAGGAAGGCCGGTTCGAACTGCTGCTCGATGTAGCCGCGGATCTCGGTCAGCGCCTCGTTGGACAGCACCACCGCGTCGGTACGCATGTAGGTGATCAGGCCGACCGTGCCCTGGCCGATGTCGACGCCCTCGTACAGCTGCTGCGCCGTGCGCATGGTGCGGTCGGTGGTCATGCCGAGCTTGCGCACCGCCTCCTGCTGCAGCGTCGAGGTGGTGAAGGGTGCGGCCGGGTTGCGGGTCTTCTTCTTCTTGTCGATGGCGGTGACGGTGGCGGGGTGTCCCGTCAGCCTGGCCAGCGTGTCGGCCTGCACCGCCTCGCTCGGGATGTCGAACTGCTCCAGCTTCTTGCCGGAGAGCTCGAACAGCTTGGCGCCGAACTTCTGCCGGCCCTTGTGGCTGTCGAGGTGGATCGACCAGTATTCCTGTTCGGTGAAGGCGCGGATCTCGTTCTCGCGCTCGCAGATCAGGCGCAGCGCCGGGCTTTGCACGCGGCCGGCGGACAGCCCGCGGCGGATCTTCTTCCACAGCATCGGCGACAGGTTGAAGCCGACCAGGTAGTCGAGGGCGCGGCGCGCCTGCTGGGCGTCGACCAGCTCCTGCGAGATGTCGCGCGGGTTGGCGATGGCGTCGAGCACCGCGTTCTTGGTGATCTCGTGGAACACCACGCGCTGTGCGTTCTTGCCCTTCAACAGCTTCTTGTTGTTGAGGATCTGCACCAGGTGCCAGGAGATGGCCTCGCCTTCGCGGTCCGGGTCAGTCGCCAGGTAGATGTGCTCGGCGGCGGCCACCGCCTGGGTGATGGCGTCGACGTGCTTGGCGTTGCGCGGGATCAGCTGGTACTTCATCGCGAAGTTCTTGTCCGGGTCGACCGCGCCGCTTTTCGGCACCAGGTCGCGGACGTGGCCGTAGGAGGCGAGGACTTCGAAGTCCTGACCCAGGTATTTTTTCAGCGTTTTGGCCTTGGACGGCGACTCAACGATCAATAGGCTCGAGGGCATGTTCTGTTCAATCGTGAACCCGGCAGTCCCGGGCTGACATCTTGTGTATCCATCAAATAAAACAAGAGCGCAAGGCGGCGCTCTTGTCTGACCGTACGGCTAAGGCGTCGGAAAGGGCGCGATGGTAAGCCTGTCGCAACGCCGTGACAAGCTCACTGCATGGTCGGCTCGCCGTTCACCACGTCGAGCAGCTCTTCGCCGAGCAGAATCGGCAGCTCGGCCTTCTGCACCCACAGCACCATCAGCGTGACCAGCTTGGCCGAGGCGACGTTGACTTCGTCGTCGGGCATCGCCAGCAGGCGGTCGATCACCATTTCGCGCTGCGCCGGGGAGAGCGCGCCGTGGTGCTCCAGGAACTGCAGCAGACCGCGCACCTCGGTCGGCAGGCGCTTCTGTTCGCTGTCGCTGTAGACGCGCAGGCCGTACGACTCGTCCATCGCGGCGAAGGCGCCCTCGTTGATGTTGCAGAGGATGTCCAGCCAGTCGAGGGCGTCGTTGATGTCGGCATCCTCGAAGCCGGCGGCGGCGAGCGTGCGCATCACGCCTTCGCGGTCGTTGCAGGCTTCGGGGTCCTGGTATTCTTCAAACAGATAAGCAAGAACGTCAAACATGGTGCAGAGACTTTAATAGGGGCTGGCGGGGTCTGTACGGCTTCAGGACAGACGCTGGAAACGGCCACCCGGCAGGCTTGCCACCCGGCCTTCCAGTTCCAGCTCGAGAAGCATCGCGTAAACCTCCCCCGCCGTCAACTCGAGCCGGGCCGCCAGACTGTCCACGTCGACCGTGTCGTAGCCCAGCTGCGCGAGCAGCGGCGGGTCGTCCTGCCCTGTCGCCGAGGTGTCGTCCGCCGTTTCGGCAGGCGCTGTCGGTGGAATGAAAGGGGCAGGGCGGCCGACTTCGTCCAGCACGTCGTCCACCGTCTCCACCAGCCTGGCACCGTCCTTGATCAGGCGGTGGCAGCCGCGCGCCTGCGGATTGTGGATCGAGCCGGGGATGGCCAGCACCTCGCGCCCGGCCTCGGCGGCGAGGCGGGCGGTGATCAGCGAGCCGGAGTTGACGTTGGCCTCCACCACCAGGCAGCCGCGGCTCAAGCCGGCGATGATGCGGTTGCGGCGCGGGAAGTTGTGCGCCAGCGGGGCCATGCCGAGCGGGAATTCCGACAGGATCAGGCCGCCCTCGGCCAGCTGGTGGGCCAGCTGGCGGTGGCTGGCCGGGTAGACGCGGTCGATGCCGGTGCCGATCACGGCGATGGTCGAGGCCTCCGTGCCCAGCGCGCCACGGTGGGCGGCGCCGTCGATGCCGCTGGCCAGCCCGCTGACGATGGTGTAGCCGGCGCCGGCCAGGCCGCGCGCGAACTCTTCGGCGATCTGCCGCCCCTGCGGCGTGGCCTGGCGGCCGCCGACCATGGCCAGCATCGGCCGCGTCAAGAGCTCGCGCCGGCCTCGGCCGAACAACAGCGGCGGGGCGTGACCGGCCTCGGCCAGCGGGGTGGGGTAGTCGTGATCGGCCAGCGTCAGCAGGAAACAGCCGGGCGCCTCGGCCCAGGCCAGCGCCGCTTCCACGTCGGCCGCCGCCACGCGGCCGGCCAGCGCGCGCGCCGCGTCGTCGCCGAGGCAGCACTGCAGCTGCGACAGATTGGCCGAGGCCGCCGCGGCGGCACTGCCGAAGGTCTCGATCAGGCGCAGCACGCCGACCGGCCCGATGCCCGGCGTCAGAGCCAACAGCGCCCAGTCGGCGCGCTCGGCGCTCATTCCTCGCCCGGCGTGCGCACCACGTCGCCCACGCCGATCGGCACCGCGCTCTCCATCACCAGGCCGTACGCCACGCGGTCGAACACGCGGTAGACGAACAGCGTGCCGGCCTTCTCGGTCGGCAGCAGCACGGCCTGCTGCTTGTCGGCCGGCGTGGTGACCTTGACCAGGCTGCCGTTCTTGAGGATGTCGAGCACGTGGCCGTTCTCCATGCCGTCGCGCTGCCCCAGGTTGATCGCCACGTTGTAGTACTGGGCGGCGCCGGCCACGCCGTTCAGGGTCGAGATGATCTTGCCCTGCACCGTGGTTTCGGGCGGATGCGGCACGTAGTTGACGAAATAGTCGCGCGGCGCCTTGACCAGGCGGTCGCCGACCAGGATTTCCTCGGCCACCTTGCGCACCCGCAGCGACTGCACGCCGTCGCCCATTTTCTCGACCGACAAATCGCCGCCGTAGGTCACCTCGTAGCCCAGCGTCTCGCCGCTATCCGGGTCGCGCAGCGGCTTGTTGGGGCGATAGGACTGCCAGCTGCCGCCGTCGTCCAGTCCCATGGCGTAGGCGCGGTCGCCGCTGCTCATCGCCACGTGTTCGTCGCTGCCGGCGACTAGGCGCGGCGCGCGCGCGAAGCTGTCGAGGTCGACCACCAGCGGGCGCGACAGGAAGGGCTCGATGGCCTTGGCCGGGATGCTGGGCAGGCCGCGGTCTTGGTCCTCGAGGCGCACGCGCGGCGACAGCTTGACCTCGCGCCGGCCGCGTTCGAGGCTGAGGCGCGGCTGGCCGTTGACCCAGGTCAGCACCAGCACGTCGCCGGGATAGATCAGGTGGGGATTCTTCACCTCGTCGCGGTTCATCTGCCACAGGCGCGGCCAGTTCCACGGCTTTTTCAGGTAGCGGCCGGAAATGTCCCACAGCGTGTCGCCCTTGACCACCACGTAGCGTGCCGGGGCGTCGGGGCGCAGCGTCAGCGTGTCGGAAAAGGCCGGCGCCGTAAGGCCTAGCGCCAAGACTAGCGATATAATGCTTTTGCGCATGGAAAATGCCCCAATATCGATGGACGGGCGCGCCATTACCCGGTGCCCGTGAAATGAACCTTATGTCAGACAGGTCTATTATCGACATGCTGACGGCAAAACTACAATGTGGAGTGACGCAATTAGATGGCGCTGTTAACTATTCTGCATTACCCGGACGAGCGCCTGCACAAGGTTGCCAAGCCGGTCGGCGCGGTGGACGAGCGCATCCGCCAACTGATCGACGACATGGCCGAGACCATGTACGAATGCAACGGCATCGGCCTGGCGGCCACTCAGGTCAACGTGCATGAACGCGTACTGGTGATCGACATCAGCGAAGACAAGTCCGGCGTGACCGCCTTCGTCAATCCGGAAATCCTCGAGCGCCGCGGCGACACCGTGTACGAGGAAGGCTGCCTGTCGGTGCCCGGCATCTACGACAAGGTGCACCGCTCCGAGTGGGTGCGGGTGCGCGCGCTGGACCGCAACGGCGAGCCGTTCGAGATCGAGACCGACGGCCTGTTGGCGATCTGCATCCAGCACGAGATCGACCATCTGAACGGCAAGGTGTTCGTCGAATACCTGTCCCAGCTCAAGCAGAGCCGCATCAAGGCCAAGCTGAAGAAGCGCGAGAAGCACACGCTGTAAGCCCGCGCCACATCGGCCGAACCCCGGGGACACGCACGCCGTGTCCCCTCGTTTTTGCAGGAATGCCATGAAACTGATTTTTGCCGGCACCCCGGAGTTTGCCGCAGCCGCCTTGCAGGCGCTGCTTGACGCCGGGCACGACATCCCGCTGGTGCTGACCCAGCCCGACCGCCCCGCCGGGCGCGGCATGAAACTCAAGCCCAGCTCGGTGAAGGCGCTGGCGCTGCAGCACGGCCTGCGCGTCGAGCAGCCGCTGACGCTGAAGACGCCGGAAGCGCAGGCGCTGATCGCCGAGGTCGGCGCCGAGGTGATGGTGGTGGCCGCCTACGGCCTGCTGCTGCCGCAGGCGGTGCTCGACCTGCCGGCGAAAGGCTGCCTCAACATCCACGCCTCGCTGCTGCCGCGCTGGCGCGGCGCGGCGCCGATCCAGCGCGCGCTGCTGGCGGGTGACAAGGAGACCGGCATCACCATCATGCAGATGGACGTCGGCCTCGACACCGGCGCCATGCTGTCGGTGCATCCGCTGCCGATCGCCGCGGACGAAACCGCCGCCACGCTGCACGACAAGCTGGCCGAGGCCGGCGCCCGCGCCATCGTCGGCACCCTGGCGCGGCTCGATAGCATCAGCCCGGTGGCGCAGCCGGAACAGGGCGTGACCTACGCCCAGAAGCTCAGCAAAGCCGAGGCCGAGATCGACTGGAGCCGGCCGGCGGGCGAGATTGCCCGCGCCATCCGCGCCTACAACCCGGTGCCCGGCGCCTTCACCCGCCTCGACGGCGAGCCGCTCAAGCTGTGGCTGGCCGAGGCCGAGGAGGGTGATGGCGAGCCCGGCACGGTGCTGTCGGCCGATGCCGGCGGCGTGCGCGTGGCGGCCGGCGGCGGCGTGGTGCGGCTCACCCAGCTGCAGGCGGCGGGCGGCAAGCGCCTGGCGGCGCGCGATTTCGTTGCCGGCCGTCCTGAATTGGCGGGAACCCGGCTGGGGGCTTGATATTCCAAGCTGGTGAACCATATCTATGGTGGTGGATAACTCTAGGAGGCTGCGGCCATGACATTCAACTGGTTCAAGACGACGTTGCTGATGGCCGCCATCGTGGCGCTGTTCGGCGTCATCGGGGCCATGATCGGCGGCAAGAGCGGCATGCTGCTGGCGCTGCTGTTCGGCGGCGCGATGAACGTCTTCGCCTACTGGAACTCGGACAAGATGGTGTTGCGCATGTACAACGCGCAGGAAGTCGATGCCCGCAGCGCCCCCGAGCTGTACGGCATGGTGGCCGAGCTCGCCGGCCGCGCCGGACTGCCGATGCCGCGCGTCTACGTGATCCACGAGGACCAGCCCAACGCCTTCGCCACCGGGCGCGACCCCGAGCACGCCGCGGTGGCGGCCACCACCGGCATCATGCGCCTGCTGGACTACCGCGAACTGCGTGGCGTGATGGCGCACGAGCTGGCGCACGTGCGGCACCGCGACACGCTGATCTCCACCATCTCGGCCACCATGGCCGGCGCCATCTCGGCGCTCGCCAACTTCGCCATGTTCTTCGGCGGGCGCGACGAAGAGGGCCGGGCGGTCAACCCGATCGCCGGCATCCTGGTGGCGATCCTGGCGCCCCTGGCGGCCAGCCTGATCCAGATGGCGATCTCGCGCGCGCGCGAATTCGAGGCCGACCGCGGCGGCGCCGAGATCTCCGGCGACCCGCTGGCGCTCGCCTCGGCGCTGCGCAAGATCGAGTACTACGCGCAGGGGCTGCCGATGTACGCCGCCGAAGCCCATCCGGAAACCGCGCAGATGATGATCATCAACCCGCTGTCCGGCGGCGGGGTGGACTCGCTGTTCCGCACCCACCCGCGCACCGAAGAGCGCATCGCGCGCCTCAACGAGATGGCGCGCGGCGGCGTCTAGCCGTATCATTCCCCGCAAACCGATCTACCCCCGGGCCACAGCCGTGATACGCGGCTGTGGCCGGTTTTTTTGGAACTGAGGCATGCATCGAATCCAGCAACTGGCCGCCGGCCTGCTCGAAAAAGTGGAAGGGGGCCGCACCCTGACCGAAGCGTTGGCTGACGCGCAGCGCCAGGCGCCCGACCTCACCCCGGCCGAGCGCGGCGCGCTGCAGGACATCGGCTACGGCGTGCTGCGCCATCTGGCCGAGTGGCGCTGCGTGCTGCGCCGGCTGCTGCCCAAGCCGCTGCCCGAGCCGCAGCTCGAGCGCGTGCTGTTGGTCGCGCTGCACCAGCTGGAATACACCCGTGCCGCCCAGTACGCCGTGGTCAACGAGGCGGTGACGCTGGCCGGCCGGTTGGCGCGCGGACGTTTCAAGGGGCTGGTCAACGCCGTGCTGCGCAACTACCTGCGCCGGCGCGACGAGCTCCAGGCCGCCGTGGCGGCCGACGACGAGGCCCGTTACAACCACCCGCGCTGGTGGATCAAGGCGCTGCAGCGCCACTACCCGCAGGACTGGCAAGCCATCCTCGAGATGGACAACCGCCACCCGCCGATGACCCTGCGCGTCAACCGCCGCCACGGGGAAGCGGCGGCCTACCTGCAGCGGCTGCGTGAGGCCGGCATCGAGGCGGAAGCGCTGGGCGACGAGGCCATCCGGCTCGCCCGCCCGGTCGGCGTGCGCGAGCTGCCCGGTTTCGCCGACGGCGATGTCTCGGTGCAGGACCAGGGCGCGCAGCAGGCGGCACACCGGCTCGACCTCCGCGACGGCCTGCGCGTGCTGGACGCCTGCGCCGCGCCGGGCGGCAAGACCTGTCACATGCTGGAGCTCGCCGATCTCGACGTCACCGCGCTCGACGTCGACGAAACGCGGCTGGGTCGGGTCGCGGACAATCTCGCTCGTCTCAAGCTGTCGGCCCGCCTTGTCGCGGCCGATGCGAGCGACACCGCGACGTGGTGGGACGGCGTGCCGTTCGACCGCATCCTGGCCGACGTGCCGTGCTCCGCCAGCGGCGTGGTGCGGCGCCATCCGGACATCAAGTGGCTGCGCCGCCCGGGCGATTTCGCCGAGCTCGCGCGGCAGCAATCGGCCCTGGTCGACGCGCTCTGGCCGCTGCTCGCCAGCGGCGGCAAAATGCTATACGCTACCTGCTCGATTTTTCCCGAGGAGAACCGCGAACAGCTCGCGGCCTTCCTCGCGCGACATGCGGATGCGGTATGCCTCGACGACCAACAACTGCTCCCCAGCGAGCAACATGACGGCTTCTATTACGCGCTGCTTGCGAAGCGCTAGCCTGCTTTTCTGGCTGATCGCCTGTGCCGTGCTGCCGGCATGGGCCGAGTCCATTTCCGCCACCCGCTCCGAGGCCGAGCTGCTCGATGGTCAACTGGCCATCAGCACCCGCTTCGACATCAAGCTCACCCCCGGCCTCAGCGACGCGCTGATGCAGGGGGTGGCGCTGCCGTTCCGGCTGGAGTTCGAGCTGACCCGGCCGCGCAGCACCGCCTACCTGCTCGACGTCAAGGAATGGTTCGAGCCGCACGCCAGCCTGCACTACAAGATTGCCTACCAGTCGCTGACCAGCCGCTACCGCGTCACCATCGGCAGCCTGTCGCGCTATTACGCGACGCAGGCCGAGGCGCTGCGCGCCCTGGGCGCGATCCACGGCTGGCGCGTGCTGGAACCGGGCGCGCTGGACGGCCTGTCGGCCGACAGGGTCAAGGGGCGGGTGCGGCTGGTGCTCGACATCGGCCAGCTGCCCAAGCCGTTCCAGCTCAACGCGCTGGGCAGCACCGACTGGTCGCTGGCGTCGGACTGGGTGGACCTGAACGTGAAGGATGCCGGCTGATGCGCTACGCCATGATCGCCATGGCCACCTTCGCCGCCATCCTGCTCTATCTCCTGGCTCTTGCCACCGGCAATACCTCCAAGCTGGCCGAGTATTACTGGTGGGTGTTCGGCATCAACGCGCTGCTGCTGGTGGCGCTGCTCGGGGTGGTCGGCCGCCAGCTGGTGCGCCTGCGGCGCCGGGTCAAGGGCCGCATCTTCGGCGCCAAGCTGACCCAGCGGCTGGTGATGATGTTCGCGGTGGTGGCGCTGGTGCCGGGCTTGCTGGTGTACACCATCTCCACCCAGTTCCTGTCGCGCAGCATCGAGAGCTGGTTCGACGTGAGGGTGGAATCGGCGCTGGACCGCGGGCTGGAACTGGGGCGCAATGCGCTGGGCTACGTGCTGCAGGACGTCGGGCGCAAGGCGCGGGTGGTGCAGGAAGACATTGACGCGCTTCCCGACGGCCAGCTGCCGGCCCGGCTGGAGCGGCTGCGCGAGCAGCTCGGCCTCAACGAGGTCGCCATCTTCAACCGCCAGGGCCAGCTGCTGGCGTTCGCCAGCGGCGATCTGGCCAGCCTGCCGCTGACGCCGTCGCGCGAGGCGCTGCGCTCGCTGCAGCCGCGCCAGCCGGTCCAGACCATCGAGAACGACCGGCGCAACCAGCTCGTGCTCAAGGTGCTGGCGGCGTACCACGACCGGAACGACGAGACCCGCGTGATGCAGGTGATCCAGGCGGCGCCCGAGAGCATCGCCCATGACGCCGAACTGATCGACACCGCCCGCGCCGACTATCGCCAGCTCTTGCTGTCGCGCGAGGGGCTGCGCACCTTCTATACGCTGACCTTGACGCTGGCCTGCCTGCTGGCGCTGACCGCCGCGCTGGCGTTCGCGCTGTGGCTGTCCGAACGGCTGTCGGCGCCGCTGTCGGAGCTGGCGGCCGGCACCCGCGCGGTGGCGCAGGGCGACTTCTCCAAGCGCCACCCGGTCTACCGGCGCGACGAGCTGGGCATCCTCACCACCATGTTCAACCGCATGACCCAGCAGCTGGAGGAGGCGCGCCAGCAGGCCGACGAGAACCGCCTCAAGCTGGAGTCGGGCAAGCTCTATCTGGAAAGCATCCTGGTCAACCTGCGCGCCGGGGTGATGGCGTTCGACGACGGCTGGCGGCTGCGCGCCGCCAATACCAGCGCCTCGCGCATCCTCGGCGTGGATTTCGCCGAGTTCGCCGACGCGCCGTTTCGCGAGTGGGCCCGGCTGGTGCCGGCGCTGGTGCCGCTGGTCGACAACGTCTGCGAACACGCCGCCAACGAGCGCCAACCCGAGTGGCAGACCCAGCTCGATTACACCACCGCGCAGGGCGAGCGCATCCTCTTGGTGCGCGGCGCGCAGCTGCCGGAGGGCACCGGCAGCGGCTACGTGGTGGTGTTCGACGACATCACCGAACTGGCGCGGGCGCAGCGCGACGCCGCCTGGGGCGAGGTGGCCAAGCGGCTGGCGCACGAGATCCGCAACCCGCTGACGCCGATCCAGCTCGCCGCCGAGCGGCTGGCGATGAAGCTGGCCGATAAGCTGGAAGGCCACGACGCCGACCTCCTGCGCCGTGCCACCGACACCATCGTCAAGCAGGTGGCGGCGCTCAAGGGCATGGTCGACGCCTTCCGCGATTACGCCCGCTCGCCGCGCATCAAGCTGGTGGCGCTCGACCTGAATCAGCTGATCCGCGAGGTGATGACGCTGTACGAATCCAATCCGGCTGTTAAGATGACGTTATCTGAACAACCGCTGATGATCATGGGGGATGGCGCCCTGTTGCGCCAGGTGTTGCATAATCTGCTGCAGAACGCACAGGATGCGGTTCTTGACGTTGACATCCCGATGATTCACATTAGCAGCCGACAAGAAGGAAGAAGCGCGATCGTCTGCGTACAGGACAACGGGCCGGGCTTTCCGCCCGACATCCTGCCGCGCGCGTTCGAGCCGTACGTGACCAACAAGCCCAAAGGCACAGGCCTTGGGCTGGCAGTGGTGAAGAAAATCATCGAGGAGCACCATGGTCAGATCGCACTGGGAAATGCCGGGCAGCAGGGCGCGCGGATTCTTCTCACCCTGCCATTGCTGGAGGCCTAATGCGTAGCAGCGACATCTTGATTGTGGATGACGAGATCGGCATCCGCGAATTGCTTTCGGAAATTCTGCAGGACGAAGGGTATACCGTGGCCTTGGCCGAGAACGCCGAGGTGGCGCGGCAACTGCGCAACCAGACCCGGCCGGCGCTGGTGCTCTTGGACATCTGGATGCCCGACTGCGACGGCGTCACCCTGCTCAAGGAATGGGCCAAGTCCGGCCAGCTCAACATGCCGGTGGTGATGATGTCCGGTCACGCCAGCATCGACACCGCCGTCGAGGCCACCCGCATCGGCGCCTTCGATTTCCTCGAAAAGCCGATCGCCCTGCAGAAACTGCTCACCACGGTGCAGCGCGCCGTCAAGTACGGCGACATGCAGGTCAACACCTCGCTCAATCTCGACAAGCTGGGAAAGAGTGAGCCGATCCAGGAGTTGAAGCGTCAGCTCGAACGGGTGGCCAAGGTCAAGTCACCGGTGCTGCTGACTGGCGAGCCCGGGTCGGGGTTCGAACTGGTCGCCCGTTTCTTCCACCAGGGCAACACCCCCTGGGTGACGCCGGCCAAGCCGGAACAGCTGGCCGACGCGCCGCTGGAACTGCTGCAGAAGGCCAATAACGGCGTGCTGTTCCTGCCCGAGATCGGCCAGTACAACCGCCGCATCCAGCAGGGCCTGCTGTTCCTGCTGTCCAAGCTGGACCGCTTCAACGTGCGCCTGCTGTGCTCGTGCAGCCGGCCGCTGCAGGAACTGCTGGTCGACCCGGAGTGCGACAACCGGCTGCTGACCGCGCTGTCCAGCGTGATCGTGCCGATCCCGCCGCTCAGGGAGCATGCCGAAGACATCATCTTCATCGCCGAGCAGATCCTGACCGAGCTGGTCGAGTCCAAGCAGGTGTCGGCGCACAAGCTCACCACCGCCGCGCTCAACGCGCTGCGCCAGTACGACTGGCCGGGCAACCTCGAACAGCTCCGAAGCATCATCAAGAGCTTGGCGCTGACCTCGGAATCGAACGACATCGACGCGCCCGAGGTCAACAAGGTGCTGGCGCAGTTCCGCCACGAGAAACCGGCGGCGGAAGAAACCGGCTTCGACTTCAACATGCCGCTGCGCGAACTGCGCGAGCAACTGGAGCGGCGCTACTTCGAGTACCATATCTCGCTGGAAAACGGCAATATGAGCCGGGTGGCGCAGAAGGTCGGCCTCGAGCGCACCCACCTGTACCGCAAGCTGAAGCAGCTGGGCATCAAGTTCGCCCGCAAAACCGCAGAAGAGTAATCCCCGACCGCCGGGTTTCCCGGCGGTTGTCCTGGCAGAACCGACCCCCATGACCGAACTGAGTGACCAGGCGCTGTTGCGCTACAGCCGGCACATCCTGTTGCCGGAACTCGATATCGCCGGGCAGCAGGCGCTGCTGGCCGGCCGCGCGCTGATCGTCGGCGCCGGCGGGCTGGGCTCGCCGGTGGCCTTGTACCTGGCCAGCGCCGGGGTCGGGCGGCTGACCATCGCCGACGACGATGTGGTCGAGCTGACCAATCTGCAGCGCCAGATCGTCCACGACATGGCGAGCCTCGGCCGCAACAAGGCCGACTCCGCCGCCGAGCGCATGCAGGCGCTGAACCCGGAGGTGACGGTGCGCGTTATCGGCGAGCGGCTCGCCGGCCAGGCCCTGGCCGACGAGGTCGCCCGTCACGACGTGGTGCTCGACTGCTCGGACAACTTCGCCACCCGCCACGCCGTCAACCGCGCCTGCGTGGCGGCCGGGGTGCCGCTGGTGTCCGGGGCGGCGGTGCGCTTCGCCGGGCAGCTGGCGGTGTTCGATACCCGCCGGCCGGACTCGCCGTGCTACCACTGCCTGTTCCCGGAAGAGGGCGAGGCCAGCGACGGGCCGTGCGCCACCTTCGGGGTGCTGGCGCCGCTGGTCGGGGTGATCGGCAGCCTGCAGGCGGTCGAGGCGATCAAGCTGCTGGCCGGGGTGCCCGTCACCCACGGCCGGTTGACGCTGTACGATGCGCTGGACGGCTCGTTCCGCGCCATGAAGGTGCCGCGCGACCCGGCCTGTCCGGTCTGTGCCGTTCGGTCATCCCGTCCGGAATGAAAAAACCCGCCGGCTGGCGGGTTTTTTCATGGGAGAGTGGGGGCCGGGTCAGGCCTTCAGCTTTTGTTCGATCAGGCGATTCAGTTCGGCAAAGTCCGGCACGCCGACGTAGCGTTTGACGATCTGCCCCTGCTTGTCGATCAGTACCGAGGTGGGAGTCAGTTGGACCCCGCCGAAAGCCTTGGCGATGCCGCCCTGGGTGTCCAGCGTGATGAAGAACGGCAACTGGTTCGTCTCGACGTAGGTCTTGACGTAGTTGGGCGGGTCGTAGCTCATCGCCACCGCCACCGTTTCATAGCCCTGCGGCGCGTAACGTTGGTGCGTCTTCTTCAGCTCGGGCATTTCCTGGATGCAGCCGGGGCAACTGGTCGCCCAGAAGTTGACCAGTACTACCTTGCCCTTCAGCGAACTGGTGCTGAGCTGCTGGCCGGTGATCGAGGTGTATTGCACCTCCGGCGCGCTGTCCTTGTTGAACAGCATGGTGTATCCCAAGAGACCGGCGGCGACGATCAGTACCAGCGCTATCAAACCTTTTTTCATGCGTGTGTTCCGGTAGTGGAAGCGAAGAGCGCTTATTGGTCCTGCATCGCTTCGAGAAGTTCCTTGAGGCGGCCATCCAGCGGCACCGCCTTGTCCTGCTTGCCATCGTACACCACGAAGGTGACGTCCGCCTCTGCTACCAGAGTATCGGTACCGGCGAGCTTCACCGCCTGGTGCATCACCGCGCTGCGGTGGCCGATGGATTTCACCGAGGTTTCGATCGCCAGCTCCTCGCCCATGGTTGCAGCGCGGCGGTAGTCGATGTTGATGTTGACCACGACCAGCGCCAGCCCGGATTGCAGGAACCACGGCAAATCGCCGCGTTCCTCGAAGAAGGTCCAGCGTGCCTCCTCGAGAAACTCGAGGTAGCGCGCATTGTTGACGTGGCTGTACAAGTCAAGATGGTAGCCGCGCACCTTGATGCGGGTAAGGTGTTTCATGGTTGCCCCTGTTATTGTTGTGTCGTTATCGCTTGAGTGACTCAGGCGTCCGGCCCGAGCTCGAAGGGAACGAACTCCGCGCGTTCCAGCGGCTCGTCGACGATGTCGGACAGCACCGAGTGGATTTCCAGCTGGAACCATTGCTGGAACAGCTCCAGGGTCAGCGGTGCCGGCCACAAGGTCTCGTCGTCGCACCAGTCGGCCAGTTCGGCCTGGAACAGCTGCTGGTACTGGTCCAGCACGGCCTCTTCGGCGGCGTCGTAATCGTCGGCGCAGGGAATCAGCAGGGCGTTGCAGTCGCGGGTCAGCGATTCGAGGGTGACGTTGTCGTTCAATTCGCCGGGCAGCTGCTTGAGCCACTCGAGAAACGGGGGGCGCGGGCGGATGATGGCGACACTGCGGTTGACTTCGAACATGGTTATCCTTTTCGGGTTAGGGCCTTTTCGCGGCTTAGGGGCTCGCCAGGCGGCTGTCCTGGGTGAAGGCCCAGCGACGCACGATCTCCAGCGTGCTGAATTTTTCTGCCAGCGACGGCGGGAAGGGGGCGAACGGCGCAGAGAGCTTGACGATGTTCTTGGCGGCATTGTCGAGCACGTCGTGCCCGGAGCTGCGCCGCACACTGACCGAGCGCAGCGTGCCGTCGGCGTTGACCACCACGGTCAGCTCCAGCGCACCGAAAATCTGCTGGCGCCGGGCTTCCTCGGGGTAGTTCAGGTTGCCGATGCGTTCGACCTTGAGGCGCCAGTCGTCGACGTAGCGGGCCCATTCCACGCCCCGTGCCGTCACGCCGTAGACGCCCTTGGGCCGGCCGCTTTCGTCGGGGCGGTTGACGGTGTCGTCGTCGCCCTGCTGGCGCGCCATCAGGCTGGCCTGCGCCAGCAGGGTCTGGGCGGTGATCGGGACCGCCGGCTGGGACGGCTGGGGCGGGGCCATGGCGGGAGCCTGCCGGTCGACGCGTGGGGCGGTGAGGCGTTCGTTGACCGGCGGCGGCAGTTTCGCGGCGGCAACGGCCTGCTGCTCATGAGGCGCCGGCCCGTCGCTGCCGGGGACGATCCGCTCGGGGATATGAGTGGCGAGTTTGCCGGGCTCCGGGGTGTTGCCGGCGCCGGCGCTGCTCTGTTCGGCCAGGCGCTGGGTGGGCGGCGGGGTCTTTTGCGGGGTTTCGGCCAGCCGCACGCTGATGGTGTTGGCTTCCGGCAGGGGAAGGGGGTGTATCCAGGAGAGACTGCCGAGGCTGAACAGCAGCGCATGCACCAGCACCGACACGGCCAGGGTGACGGTGAACAGCCAGGTTGTGGCCGGGGGGCTGGGGGGATGGCGCAGATTATGGGGCATGGCGGCTAGTGTCTCACTGCGGCTGAGTGTAGCACGCCGGCACAACGCCACGCGGGCGGCGGCGTGGCGTTGTCGCATGCGGCCGACAGTTTTCAGCCTTCCAGCAGGCTGCGCAGCATCCAGGCGGTTTTCTCGTGCACCTGCAGGCGCTGGGTCAGCAGATCGGCCGTCGGCTCGTCGCTGGCCTTCTCCACCACGGCGAAAATGCTGCGCGCGGTGCGGCAGACGGTTTCGTGGCCGTCGACCAGCTGGCTGATCATGTCCTGGGCGCGCGGCACGCCGCTGGCTTCGGCGATCGAGGTCAGCCGGGCGTATTCGCTGTAGCTGCCCGGCGCGTAGTGGCCGAGCGCGCGGATCCGCTCGGCGATCATGTCGACGGCCAGCGCCAGCTCGTTGTAGTGCTGCTCGAACATCAGGTGCAGGGTCTGGAACATTGGGCCGGTCACGTTCCAGTGGAAATTGTGCGTCTTCAGGTAGAGCGTGTAGGTGTCGGCCAACAGGCGGGAGAGTCCCTGGGCGATGTCCTGGCGGTCTTGTTCGTTGATGCCGATATCCATGCTGATCCTCCTGTATGATGCCCGGTCGTCATGTCATGAAAGACGCCATGAAAACCTGGCTGAGCTGTAACGACAGTGTGATCCGACTGACCCTGCACGTGCAACCGGGCGCGAAAAAGACCGAGCTGGCCGGCGAGCACGGCGGGGCGCTGAAACTGCGGCTGGCCGCCCCGCCGGTCGAGGGCAAGGCCAATGCCGTGCTGCTGGCCTGGCTGGCCGAGCGCTTCGATGTCCCCAAGCGCCATGTCGTGCTGGTGAGCGGCGACAAGAGCCGCCACAAGATCGTCGAGATCGCGCTGGCGCTGGACGAGGCGGCCGTGTTGGCGCGGCTCGGGCTTTAGTCGAGGTGGCGCGAGCGGTCCACCGGCTCATCCACCCGAGTGTACTCGCCATCGATCACGTTGTCGGCAGCCTGCGGCGGCGTGGCCGGCCGCTTGATCGTCGGGCCCTGCAGCGGCAGCAGCAGCAACAGCGCCAGCACGTCGCTGATCACCCCGGGAATCAGGAACAGCACGCCGGCCAGCAGGTAGCGCAGCGGCCACAGCAGGCTGTAGAGCGAGACCCGGTCGCCCTGGCGCATCAGCGAGCCCAGCGTCAGCAGGGCGCCCAATTGCTGGTTGCGCAGCATGGCGATGCCGATGATCGCGGACATGACGACCCACAACATGGTCACGCCGCCGCCCCAGGCATCGGCCATGGCCACCAGGGTGGCGATTTCCGCGAAGGGGTATAACAGTATTAACAGTAAGAGTCCGCGCATCGAGTCCAACTTATGTCTGAAAATAAATGCCTGCTGGTGTTATGTAACACACCCGACCCTGAAACCGCCAGCCGCATCGCCCGGCAACTGGTGGAGGAGCGGCTGGCCGCCTGCGTCAATATCCTGCCTGCGGTGCGTTCGGTCTACCGCTGGCAGGGCAAGATGGAAGAAGCCGCCGAGGTGCCGCTGCTGGTGAAGACGACGCGGCAGGCCTACGCCCGGCTCGAACGCCGCCTCTCGGAGCTTCATCCTTACGAGGTGCCGGAAATCGTGGCGTGCGATATCGCCGCCGGCCTGCCCGCCTATCTTACATGGGTGGCGGGGGAGACCCTTTCAAGTCCGGACGGGTCTTGAGCGGCAAGAAAACCCGTTGCGATCTAGCCGCCCCCTGGGTTTTCCATTGGGATGAAACTGCGGCATCGGCCCGACAAACCGGACAAAACCGTTGACAGTGGGCGGCGGGATATTTATAGTGTCGGTCTCTCGGGGGTCGTTAGCTCAGCTGGTAGAGCAGCGGACTTTTAATCCGTTGGTCGCAAGTTCGAATCTTGCACGACCCACCACCGAGGCTCGATGGGTCGTTAGCTCAGCTGGTAGAGCAGCGGACTTTTAATCCGTTGGTCGCAAGTTCGAATCTTGCACGACCCACCATCGAGGCCGAAGGGTCGTTAGCTCAGCTGGTAGAGCAGCGGACTTTTAATCCGTTGGTCGCAAGTTCGAATCTTGCACGACCCACCAAGTTTCAAGCAAAAAGCCCGGTCGCGAAGACCGGGCTTTTTGTTTTCTGACTGTCTCTTTTCCTAGTTGTCGCATCCCCTGCCGATTTTTCGCGTCGGCACCCTGCCGGCCCGCAGCTTTCCTGCTTCTTGCCTGTCCAATCACCATGATGGGATGAGAGGAGGTCCGTGATGGGCACACGATCTCTTGTCGCAGGCCTGGGCCTGCTCATGCTGCTGGTGCCAGTTTGGGGCGCACGCTCCGAGGTAACGCTGCAGTTCGTGGAACCGCAGCGCTATACCGATGGCGGAGATGGGGGCTATGGTGCCGAGCGTGGCACCTTGCGCAACCTGGAGCGCCATCTCAAGGCGCTCGGCGCGCGTTGCCTGCCGCAGGGCGAGACGCTCGAATTGCGCATCCTCGACGTGGATCTGGCCGGGCATCACGAATGGTGGCGGTCGGGCGGTTACGATATCCGCGTGATGCGCGACATCACGTGGCCGCGCATCGAGCTGGAATACGTCTGGCGCGATCGGGACGGCCAGCTGCTGGGGCAGGCGCGCGAGCGGGTGTCGGACATGAATTATCTGTGGCGCAGTCCCTATGTGCGCTACGATTCCGAGCCGCTGCCCTATGAAAAGGCCATGCTGCGCGACTGGTTCGAGCGCCGTTTCTGCCGCGGGCGGGGTTGAGCGGGCACCGCCCGCCCTTTTCCGCGGGGCGGGTGGTGTCGGCCATGCCGCCGCGTGGCTGTCACGAGAAAGGAGGCATGGACGCCTTATTCCATTCCGTCTTCCCTGCTGAGGGCAGGGGGCGGGGCTGCCCCTTGCCATTGTTATGCCTTCGGCTGCTGTCGCATAATTCAGTCATATCCCATTGCCGTGAGAATTGTCATGCTGAAGCGCATTGCCCTGCTCCTGCCGTTGTTGTCCGGGCCGGTGTGGGCCCAGATGCCGGAAGAGGAGGTGCTGGCGGCCCAGATGGCTTACCAGCAGGCGAGCCGCAGCGCCGATGCGGCGCAGGCGCGTCTGGAGGAGGTCCGCCAGGCCAAGAGCCTGGCCGAGGCGCGGCTGGCCGATGCCCAAACCGAATTGCGGCGGCAAGAAAAGGAACTGGGCGAGGCGGCCGCCAGCGCCGAGAGGGCCACGCGTCAGCTGCAGGCGGTCGAACAAAGGCTCCGCGAGGCTTGGCGGCGCAAGGAGGGGGTGGCGCGCTAGGCGGGAAACAGCCGGCGTGGCTGCCTGCGGCGTGAACCCGGGAGATCAGCGCCGGGTGAGCTGGTGGTAGCGTTCCAGGTCGTACCGCATTTTCCTGGTCTGGTTGGCGATCTCGGCCTGTCTGCTGATGATGGCCGCCTCGGTATGGGCGGCTTGTTGGCGGAGGATGCCGAGATTGGTACTCAGGGCGGGGGGGACTGGCTTGCCGCTCTTCTGCAGCGCCTCGATCTGGCGCGTCTGCTGGACGATGTTCTGCTGCAGCGTCTTCCGGTCGTTCTGCAGGGCGTCGAGTATGCTCTGTTGGACGGCGAGCTGTTTCTCGCGTTCGGCGCGCAGTTCGTCGGGTGACTGGTAGCTTTCCAGCAGGCCCTTGTCGTAGCGGGCCTGGTAGCGCTGGCGCGCGGCATCAGACTGGGCGGCGGCTTCGCGCGCCTCGCGCGCGGCGCGCTCCTTGGGCGTTTCCACCGAGCGGGTGACGCTGCCCCGGCGGTCCAGCTCGACCAGGTTGTTGGGGGCCTGCAGCGGTGGGGCGTCGCTGTAATGGACCTTGCCGGACTCGTCGACCCATTTGTATAGCGTCCCCCCGGCCAGGACCGTCAGCGGGAGCAGGGCGAGCAGTAGTCCGGCGAGGCGAGGCATGATCAGTCGTTCACTCCATATTGGGCGCGGTAGGCGCGTACGGCGTCCAGGTTGGCCGCCAGTTCGGGATTGCCTTCGAGGAAGGTGAGCAGGTCTTTCAGGGTGGCGATAGCCACCACCGGCAGCCCGTAGGCCTGTTCGACTTCCTGCACGGCGGACAGCGCGCCGGTGCCGCGTTCCATGCGGTCGAGCGCGATGGCCACACCGGCCGGTTCGGCGCCGGCAGCACGGATCAGCTGGACCGATTCGCGCACCGAGGTGCCGGCGGAGATGACGTCGTCGATGATCAGCACGCGGCCCTTGAGCGGGGCGCCGACCAGCACGCCGCCTTCGCCGTGGTCCTTGGCTTCCTTGCGGTTGTAGGCGAACGGCACGTTACGGCCGGCCTCGGCCAGCGCCATCGAGGTGGCGGCGGCCAGGATGATGCCCTTGTAGGCCGGGCCGAACAGCATGTCGAATTCGATCTTGTCGCTCATTATCGCTTTCGCATAAAAGCGCGACAAGTGCAGCGTGGAGAGGCCGTCGTTGAACAGGCCGGCGTTGAAGAAATAGGGAGATTTCCGACCCGCCTTGGTGATGAACTCGCCGAACTTCAGCACCTGCTTGTCCAGCGCAAAACGAATAAAATCCTGGCGGAAATCGCTCATATCAACCTCTTTTTGAAACATTAACCATTTGAAAAGCCTGCCTTTGGCGGCAAGGATAACACGGGAGACTGTCTTGCTTCGAATCGTTTCGGCCAACCTCAACGGCGTCCGCTCGGCGGACAAGAAGGGCTTTTTCGACTGGCTGGCCGGCAGCCAGGCCGATCTGGTGTGCGTGCAGGAACTGAAGGCGCAGCCGGCGGATCTGTCGCCGCGGATGTGCGCGCCGGACGGCCTCACCGGCTATTTCCACTGTGCCGAGAAGAAGGGCTACAGCGGTGTCGGCATCTATTCCCGGCACCAGCCCGACGCGGTGGTCGAGGGGCTGGGCATCGACTGGATCGATGCCGAAGGGCGCTATCTGCAGCTCGATTTCGGCCAGTTGTCGGTGGTGTCGCTGTACCTGCCGTCCGGTTCCAGCTCGGACGAGCGCCAGCAGGTCAAGTTCGATTTCCTCGACGTGTTCATGCCGCACCTCAACGAGCTGCGCGCCGCCGGCCGCGACATCGTGATCTGCGGCGACTGGAACATCGCCCACAACGAGATCGACCTGAAAAACTGGAAGGGCAACATGAAGAACTCGGGCTTTTTGCCCGAGGAGCGCGCCTGGATGAGCGACCTGCTCGGCAACGGGGGCTGGCAAGACGTGTGGCGCCGGCTCTATCCCGAGGTGCCGGGCTACACTTGGTGGAGCAACCGTGGCCAAGCCTACGCCAAGGACGTGGGCTGGCGCATCGACTACCACATCGTCACGCCGTCGATGATGGAGCTGGCGCGCACCGCCTCGGTGTACAAGGACGAGAAATTCTCCGATCACGCCCCGTTGATCGTGGACTACGACAGGAGCCTGTGAATGCTCGACGAGGACGATATCTTTCTGCTGACGGTGCCGGGCTGGGGCAATTCCGGCCCGCAGCACTGGCAGACCCTGTGGGAGCGCAGCTACCCGCTGGTGCGCCGGGTGGAGCAGGAGGACTGGCTGTATCCGGAGCGCGACGCCTGGGTGGCGGCGCTCGCCCGTACGCTGGACGAGATCGACGGCAAGGTGGTGATCGCGGCGCACAGCCTGGGCTGCCACACCGCCGTGGCCTGGTTGCTGTCGGCGTCGCTGCCGGAGCAGCGCAAGGTCAAGGGGCTGTTGCTGGTGGCGCCGCCGGCACTGCCGATCACCGCCGAGCGGGCGCTGGCCAGCGGCGAGCTGCCGGAGGGTGCGCCGCTGCCGGCGTTCACCGGTTTCGGGGAGGCCTGCGCCCGGCGCCTGCCGCTGCCGGCCATCGTGGTGGCGAGCCGGGACGACCTGTTCTGTCCGTTCGCCGAGGCCGAGCGCATGGCGCAGGACTGGGGGGCGAAGCTGGTGGATGCCGGCAATGCAGGCCATATGGGCAGCACCGCGGGGCTGGGGAACTGGCCAGAAGGGCAGCGCCTGCTGCAGCGTTTGATGCTGTCGTAGGACGGGGGGCGGCACTGGGTGCCGGAACCCGTCGTGCTTCACCCGCGTTGCGATGGGTCACGCTGCTACCTAGCTGATGCCCAAGGTCGAGGTTCTACCCGCAAAAAACCATCCGGATTTATCGCCAGATGGCTTTTTTGTCGGGGAAAGGTTCAGCGTTCCACCGGCCGGGCGGGGTCGCTGCACCATTCGCTCCACGAGCCGGGGTAGAGCCGGCTGCCGGCGAGCCCGGCGTGTTCCATCGCCAGCAGGTTGACGCAGGCGGTCACGCCGGAGCCGCACTGGTGCACCACTTCCGACCAGTCGTCGCGCGCGCCCAGCAGCGCGATCCATTCCTGCTTCAGCCTGTTCTTGTCCTTGAAGCGGCCGTTCTCGTCCAGGTTGCGCATGAAGAAGCGGTTCAGCGCACCGGGGATGTGGCCGCCGACCGGGTCCAGCGTTTCGCCCTCGCCGCGGAAACGTTCCGGCGAGCGCGCGTCCACCAGCACGAAGGCCGGCTCGCGCAGGTTGGCGACGACGGCGTCGACCTTCACCGCCTGCGCCAGTGCCGGGCGGCTGCCGTAGCGTTGCGTGTGACGGCGCGGGACGTCCCGCGTCAGGGCACCGCCGTTTGCCAGCCAGGCCGGCAGGCCGCCGTCGAGCACGGCGACCGCTTCGTGCCCCAGCCAGCGCAGCAGCCACCAGGCGCGCGCGGCGAACATGCCGCCGGCGTCGTCGTACACCACCACCTGCTTGCCCGGCGTGACGCCGCAGGCGCCCAGATCGGCCGCCAGGCGCTGGCCTTCCGGTAGGGGGTGGCGGCCGTTGCGGCCGGTTTTCACGCCGGACAGGTTGTAATCGAGGTTGAGGTAGTGGGCACCGGGAATGTGCCCCTTGTTGTAGGCGTGGTGGCCATGGTCGGGGTCATTGAGCTGGAAGCGGCAGTCCAGCACGACGCGCTCGGTTTCCGGCAGGGCGGCGAGTTCGCCGAGGGAAATCAGCGTGGTAAACATGGTGGCTCTCCATTAAGCGAGGGAGCCGCTTAAAAGCTGGCCGGTGGGCCGGCTTGCAAGCGGTTCCACAGGGATGACGACTAGCCTGCACAGAGCGTTTGGCAGGCGGCAAGCCCGCCTTCATGCCGATGATACCGGCCGCCTGCCTCAGGGAGTTGGGGCCAGCGCGGCGGCCAGCTTGTGCGCCAGGTCCGGCTGGCCATGGTCGGCGCCGCTGCGGCGCGGGCCGGCCCAGATCGGGCTGGGGAAATGGGCGTCGTTCTGGAAGCGCGGGATCACGTGCCAGTGCAGGTGCGGCACCATGTTACCGAGGCTCGCCAGGTTGATCTTGTCGGGTTTCATCACCTGGCGCACGGCGGCTTCGGTGCGCAGCAGCCAGTCGAACAGGTGCTGGCGGTCGGCCGGCGCGAGATCGGTCATTTCCTTGACGTGGGCCTTCCAGATGACGCGGCAGAAGCCGGGGTAGCCGGGTTCGTCGACCAGCACCACCCGCAGCCGGTCGTCTTCGAACAGCACGTTGCCAGCCGGCGAAGAGCAGAGTTCACAATACATGTCGGGGAGTCCGCGATGAACATGGAAAAAGAGAATGCTTCATTCTAGCCGAGCGCTGCGATGCAGTGCTCCGCCCGGCGCTTGGCGGGCGGGCACTCGCGACGGGTAAACGGGTCACAGCCGGTAGGCGCTGACCACCTGGCGCATGCGGCCGGAGACCTCTTCCAGCCGCTCGGCCAGCGTCGCCGCCTGGGTCGCCGCGCTGCTGTTCTCCCCGGCCATCCGTGCCACCTGTTCCACCTGCTGGGCGATGGTGGTGGTCGCCTCGCCCTGCTCGCGGATCGCCTCGGTGATTTCGGATACCAGCCGCACGCTGTGGCCGGACGAGTCGGAGATGCTGCTCATCGACTGCTGTGCCGAATTGGCGCCGGCCACGCCCTGTTCCACCCGCGCCACGGCGTGCTGCATGCGCTCGACCGCGCTGCCCGACACGCTCTGGATGGCGCCGATGATGGTGCCGATCTCCTGGGTCGAGGCGGCGGTGCGTTCGGCCAGTTTGCGCACCTCGTCGGCTACGACGGCGAAGCCGCGGCCCGACTCGCCGGCGCGCGCCGCCTCGATGGCGGCGTTCAGCGCCAGCAGGTTGGTCTGGTCGGCGACGTCGCGGATGACATTGATCACCGAGGCGATTTCCTTGCTCTTGGCGTCGAGCTGGCGAATGTCCGCGGCGGCGGTGTCGACCGCGGCGGCGATGGAATGGATGTCGCTGACGGTCTGGCCGATCACCTGGCGGCCGCTCTCGGCCTTGTCGCCGGCCTCGCTGGAGAGCTGGCGCGCCTCGCCGGCCCGCTCGGCGACGTGGTTGATGCTGACCGTCATCTGCTCGACCGAGGCGGCCATGTGCGAGGACGATTCGCTCTGCACGCCGGAGCTCCGGGCCACCTGCTGCGAGGCGCCGAGCAGTTCGGCCGAGGTCTGGCTCACTTCCTGCACGCCGCTCTGCAGGCTCTTGAGGCTGTCCTGCAGGCGGGCGATCAGCTGGTTGAAGGCGGTCAGCGTCTGGCTGACCTCGTCATGGCCCTTGACCTCGGCGCGGTGGGTGAAGTCGAGCGAGGCGCCGATGGCGCCGATGGTGCGCTGGGCGTTGGCGAGTCCGCCGCTGATCTGGCGGTAGATCAGCCACCCCAGTGCGCCGGTCAGCAACAGAATCGCCAGCACGGCGCCGCCGACGATGAGTTTGGCTTGCTGCACGGTGCTGTCGGCGCTGTCCGAGCGCTGCTGGGCCTGCTGCACGTTGTACTCGAGCTCCTGATTGAGGGCCGCCACGGTCTGGTCACCCAGCGTCTTGAGCTGGCTGAGCTTGGCATAGGCTTCGTCCTTGCGGTACAGGCCGGACAGCTGCACCGCCTTGTCGGCCTCGTTCAAATAGCTTTGCAGCGTGCCGGAGGAGGCCTTGAACAGGGCCTGGTCGCGCGCATCGTCGCCGATCTGCGTCTCGTAGTCCTTGAGGGCCTTTTCCAGCCCCTGGCGTTGCTGCTTGATCACGCCGTCGAGTTGCTGGATGACGGTGGCGTCGGTGGTCAGGATGTGGTTGAGGATGCTGGTGCGCATCGCCAGCAGTTCGATGATGACGTTGTCGAGCTTGCGCAGGCTGGGGATGGTGTCTTCATTGATGGTTTTCAGGTTCTGGTGGACCGTGCCCAATTGCTGCAGCGCCATGCCCCCGATGAAGATGCTGCCGACGATGGCAGCGGTGATGAGGATTATTAGTCTGTGTGCGATTTTCATTCTTTTCCCCCTTGTTGTCATGACGGCGCGGTGGACCGCCCGCGGGCCAGTATAGGCCATCTGCATGGTGTAATGAAGGGATTACCCGATGCACGGGAATGGTGCCCGGCACGGCGCCACCGGGCGCCTTAAGCGAGGCAGGGAGGGATTCAGCCGACAAGCACGGCCTTGCTGTAGGAGGCGCGATCGAGGTCGCGGATCTCCACACTCAGCTGTACCTCGGCGCCGGGCAGCCCCAGGCCGGCTTGCTGCAGCACCGCCAGCAGGCCGGCCGACAGCGCCTGTTTGGCCTCCGGCGTGCGGCCGGACAGGATCGCCAGCGTGACGTGGACGAAGGCGCGGGCGACCGGCTCGATGCCGGTGCGGTAATGGTCCAGTGCGATGGCCCGGCTCTTGATGTCGTTCTCGGCGAAGTGTCCCGACTCGGCCAACTGGCGGTTCAGCGCCAACAGCATGCGGTCGGCGTCGAGCGAGGTCAGGTTGCGGCTGTATTCCAGGGTGAGGTGGGGCATGGGGCGGCTCCGGGTGGGATGGGGATGTCATGATAGCCGAGCGGCGGGATGGGGTGGGTAAGTGAATGTACAGGCTGCCGACGGTCGGGCACAGGGCAACAAAAAAGGGCGGATCGCTCCGCCCTTTGCCTTGCAACCGCTGCGTCCTTACAGCAGCACCCGCTCGATGCCGCCGTTGCGCGCTTTCTCGACGTACTCCGGCATCCAGTTCTCGCCCAGCATATGCTTGGCGATCTCGACCACGATGTAGTCGGCCTCGGTGCCGGTGTCCTCGCCGTAGCGCGACAGGCCCTGCAGGCAGGACGGGCAGGAGGTGAGGATCTTCACCGGTTTTTCCTGCGGCTGGCCTTCGGTCAGGATCGCCAGGTCCTTCTCGATCTCTTCCTGCTTGCGGAATTTCACCTGGCTCGAGATGTCCGGGCGGCTCACCGCGAAGGTGCCCGACTCGCCGCAGCAGCGGTCATTGAGCTTGACGCCGCCGCCCAGCAGGTTGTTGGCCACGTCGAGCGGCTGGTAGGCCTTGATCGGGGTGTGGCAGGGGTCGTGGTACATGTACTTCTGACCGGCCACGCCGTCGAGCTTGACGCCCTTCTCCATCAGGTACTCGTGGATGTCGAGGATGCGGCAGCCCGGGAAAATGTCCTCGAAGCGGTACTGCGTGAGCTGGTCGTAGCAGGTGCCGCAGCTGACCACCACGGTCTTGATGTCGAGGTAGTTCAGCGTGTTGGCCAGACGGTGGAACAGCACGCGGTTCTCGGTGGTGATCTGCTCGCCCTTGTCGGCGTAGCCGGCACTGGTCTGCGGGTAGCCGCAGCACAGGTAACCCGGCGGCAGCACGGTCTGGGTGCCGACGTGCCACAGCATGGCCTGGGTGGCGAGGCCGACCTGGCTGAACAGGCGCTCCGAGCCGCAGCCGGGGAAGTAGAACACCGCTTCGGCGTCGTCGGCCACGTCGGGGCGGCGGATCACCGGCACGATGTTCGGATCCTCGACGTCGAGCAGGGCGCGCGCGGTCTTCTTCGGCAGGCCGCCTGGCATCGGGCGGTTGATGAAGTGGATCACCTGGGCCTTGACCGGCGGCTTGCCGAGCGTGGCGGGCGGCTGTTCCTTCTGCTTGCCGATCAGGCCGAACTTCTTGGCCAGGTCATGGCCGAGGCGCTGCGCCTTGTAGCCGATGTCGACCATGCCGACGCGCATCGCCTTGATGGTGGCCGGGTCCTTGGCGGTGAGGAAGGCCATGCCGAGCGCGGTGCCGGGGTTGAACTTCTTGTTGCCGGTCTTCCTGAGGAAGTTGCGCATCGCCACCGACACGTCGCCGAAATCGATCTTCACCGGGCACGGCTTGACGCAGCGATGGCACACGGTGCAGTGGTCGGCCACGTCGGACAGCTCGTCGAAGTGCTTGAAGCTGACGCCGCGCCGGGTCTGTTCCTCATAGAGGAAGGCCTCGGTCAGCAAGCCGGTGCCGAGGATCTTGTTGCGCGGGCTGTAGAGCAGGTTGGCGCGCGGCACGTGGGTGGAACACACCGGCTTGCACTTGCCGCAGCGCAGGCAGTCCTTGACCATGTCGGAGATCTGGCCGATGTCCGACTGTTCCAGGATCAGCGATTCGGCGCCCAGGAGCTCGAATGACGGGGTGTAGGCGTTGGACAGGTCGGCACCCGGCAACAGCTTGCCGCGGTTGAAGTGGCCGTTGGGGTCGACCTGCTGCTTGTAGGCGGCGAACGGCGCCATTTCCTCGGCGGTGAGGAATTCCAGCTTGGTGATGCCGATGCCGTGTTCGCCGGAGATCACGCCGTCGAGGCTGCGCGCCAGCGCCATGATGCGCGCCACGGCGTGGTGCGCGGTCTGCAGCATGTCGTAGTCGTCGGAGTTGACCGGCAGGTTGGTGTGCACGTTGCCGTCGCCGGCGTGCATGTGCAGCGCCACGAACACGCGGCCGCGCAGCACCTTCTGGTGGATGGCCTTGACCGCGGCGAGGATCGGCGCGTCGGTCTTGCCGGAGAACAGCGTCTCGAGGTCGGCCAAGAGTTCCTGCTTCCAGCTCACGCGCAGCTGGAAGTCGCGCATGGCGATGAACACCGACTCGGTGCTGGCCGCCGCGCCCTCCAGCGGGGCGTCGGGCCACTGGGCGCGGTAGTCGGCGAGAAGTGCGTCGAGGTGGTCGAGCAGCCACTGCCAGCGCGTGCGCACCGCGCCGATCAGCTCCAGTGCGTTCTCACGGCGCTCGCCGATCAGTTCGTCGGCCGACACCGCGCCGTTCTCGGCGTCCACCGGCAGGCGGCCATGGAAGTAGTCGGTGAGGCGGTCGAGCAGGCGCACCTTGTTGGCGATCGACAGCTCGATGTTGATGCGCTCGATGCCGTCGGAGTAGTCGCCCAGGCGCGGCAGCGGGATCACCACGTCTTCGTTGATCTTGAAGGCGTTGGTGTGCTTGGCGATGGCGGCGGTGCGCGCGCGGTCGAGCCAGAACTTCTTGCGCGCCTCGGCGGTGACGGCGATGAAGCCTTCGCCGGAACGGGCGTTGGCGAGCTTCACGACGTGGCTGGCGGCTTCCGCCACGGCGTTCTCGTCGTCGGACACGATGTCGGCGATCAGCACCATCTTCGGCCGGCCCTTGGACTTGGCCTTGGTGGCGTAGCCGACGGCGCGCACGTAGCGCCAGTCGAGGTGTTCGAGGCCGGCCAGCTGCACGCCGGCGGTCAGACCGGCGCCGCCCGGCTTGAAGTAGTCGGTGATCTCGACGATGGCCGGCGTGGCCTGCGCCACGGTGCCGAAGAATTCCAGGCACACGGTGCGGGCGTGCTTGGGCATGCGGTGCAGCACGAAGCGCGCCGAGGTGATGATGCCGTCGGTGCCTTCCTTCTGCACGCCGGGCAGGCCGGCGAGGAACTTGTCGGTGACGTCCTTGCCGAGGCCGACCTTGCGGAAGGTGCGGCCGGGGATGGCGAGCTCGCGGCTTTCCAGCACCGTTTCACCGTCGTCGGCCAGCTTGCTGATGCGGAAGGTGGCGGTGTCGACGTCGTGGATCTTGCCGAAGTTGTGGTTGAGGCGCTCGATGAACAGCCAGTTGCCGTCCGGGTCGACCATCTTCCACGAGGCCAGGTTGTCGAGCGCGGTGCCCCACAGCAGCGCCTTCTTGCCGCCGGCGTTCATCGCCACGTTGCCGCCGATACAGGAGGCGTCGGCCGAGGTCGGGTCGACCGCGAACACCACGCCGGCGGCGTGGGCGGCTTCCTCGACGCGGCGCGTCACCACGCCGGCGCCGCACTGGATGGTCGGGTGGCGGCCGGTGAGGCCGGGCAGGGCGATGTACTCGACGCCGTTGTGGCGGTCGAGCTTCTCGGAGTTGATGACCGCCGACATGCGGTCGAGCGGCACGGCACCACCGGTGTAGCCGGTGCCGCCGCCACGCGGGATGATGGTGAGGCCCAGTTCGATACAGGCCTTCACCAGCGGGGCGATCTCGGCCTCGGTGTCGGGGCACAGCACCACGAAGGGGTACTCGACGCGCCAGTCGGTGGCGTCGGTGACGTGCGACACGCGCGCCAGGCCGTCGAACAGGATGTTGTCCTTGCGGGTGTGGCGCGTCAGGCGCTTGAGAATGCGCGCCCGCAGCTCGCGGGTGTCGCTGAACTGGCGTTCGAAGCGGGTGACGGCGTTGCCGGCGGCGGCCAGCAGCTGGCCCACCTTGTCGTTGCCGACGCGGCGTTTTTCCACTTCACGCAGGCGGTGACGCATCGCCTCGGTCAGCGCCGCCAGGCGCTTGGGGTTGTCGAGCAGGTCGTCGACCAGGTAGGGGTTGCGGTCCACCACCCAGATGTCGCCCAGCACCTCGAACAGCATGCGCGCGGAGCGGCCGGTCTTGCGCTCGCCGCGCAGCGATTCCAGCAGTTGCCACATGTCCTCGCCCAGCAGGCGGATCATGATTTCTCGGTCGGAAAACGAGGTGTAGTTGTAGGGGATCTCACGTACGCGCTGGTGGGCGGTGGCGTTCATCGTGCTCTGGACTCGACAAGGTTTTGGATAATAACGACAAATTTTACCGCAATTGCTGCGTCGCGAAAAATGCCGCTCACGTCATGGTTATAGCGTTGCGGGCTATATGGCGAGGGAATTGGAGATTGTCGGACAGGATCGGGACCTGTTTCATCCGCCGACGCGTGCCGGCGGATTGGTCAGTGCGACTGATGCGCGGCCAGCGTTTCGGCCAGGGCCAGCGCCTCGAACAGGCTGCCGGGGTCGGCACGGCCGCTGCCGGCGAGATCCAGCGCGGTGCCGTGGTCGACCGAGGTGCGGATGATGGGCAGGCCCAGCGTGACGTTGACGCCTTGGCCGAAGCTGGCGTGCTTGAGCACCGGCAGGCCCTGGTCGTGGTACATCGCCAGCACCGCGTCGGCCTGCGCTAGCTTGTCGGGGTTGAACAGGGTGTCGGCCGGCAGCGGGCCGGTCAGATCCATGCCGGCGGCGCGCAGGCCGGCCAGCACCGGTTCGATCACGTCGATTTCCTCGCGCCCCAGGTGGCCGCCTTCGCCGGCGTGCGGGTTGAGCCCGGCCACCAGGATGCGCGGCGCGGCGATGCCGAACTTGCCGACGAGGTCGGCATGCAGGATTTGCAACACCTCGGTCAAGAGCGCCGGGGTGAGGGCGTCGGGCACCGCGCGCAGCGGCAGGTGGGTGGTGGCGAGCGCCACGCGCATGCCGCCGCCGACCAGCATCATCACCACGCGCGGGGTGCCGGTCTGCTCGGCGAGGTATTCGGTGTGGCCGGAGAAGGGCACGCCGGCATCGTTGATCACGCCCTTGTGCACCGGCGCGGTGACCATGGCGGCGAATTCGCCCGCGACGCAGCCGGCGATGGCGGCGTCTAGCGTGGCCAGCACGTAGCGGCCGTTGGCGGCGTCGAGCACGCCGGGGCGGCTGGGCGCGGCGAGCGGCACGTGCAGCACTTCCAGCGTGCCGGGGGCCGGCTCGGCCTCGCGCCGGTAGTCGGCCAGCGTGAGCGGCAGGCCGAGCAGGCGCGCGCGCTCGGCCAGCAGGTCGCGGTCGGCGATCACCACGCGCCGGGCCGCGGCGGGAACATCGGCCAGCTTCAGGACCAGTTCGGGGCCGATGCCGGCCGGTTCGCCGGCGGTGACGGCGATGACGGGGACGCGGCTCACTTTTCTTCCAGGCGCTCGTCGACGAAGGCCGAGTCGCGCAACTGGCGCACCCAGTCGAGGTAGGCCTCGTCGATCTTGCGCGCGCGGATCTGCTGCTTGACCAGCAGCTTCTCGCGGTCCTGCGCCACGTCCTGGGTGCGTTTGCCCTCGACCTTGATCAGGTGCCAGCCGAACGGCGAGCGCACCGGCTCGGACAGGGTATTCAGCGGCAGCGAGGTCATGGCCTGTTCGAAGGCCGGCACGGTGTCGCCGAGGTTGACCCAGCCCAGGTCGCCGCCGCGGGTATTGCTGGCGTCCTCGGAGTAGAGCTTGGCCATTTCCTCGAAGCTGGCGCCGCGTTCGATGCGGTCGCGGATCTGCAGGATGCGGGTCTTGGCGTCGGCTTCGGACACCGCTTCGTTGGTGCGCACCAGGATGTGGCGCGCATGGTATTGCTCCACCATCAGCGGGGCGTCGCCGCTGCGCTTTTCCTGCAGCTGGAAGATGAAGAAGCCCTGTTGGCTGCGGATCACCCCGGTATGGGCGCCGGCTTTCATCGTTTCCAGCAGCTTGGTGAACTCGAGTGGCAGGCTGGACGCCGGGCGCCAGCCCAGATCGCCGCCCTTGAGGCCGTTGGGGGCGTCGGAGTAGGCCGCCGCCACCTTGGCGAAGGGCTGGCCGGCATCCAGCTCCGCCAGCGCCTTCTGTGCCTTTTGTGCCAGCGCGTCGATCTGCTTGGCGTCGGCGCGTTCCGGCACGCTCACCAGGATGTTGGCGAGGCGATACTCGGAGCGGTTGGCGGTCTGCTCGCTTTTCAGCACCTGCTCGACCTCGGTGTCGGTGACGGTGACGCGCGACTCGATCTCGCGTTCCTTGAGGCGGGCCAGCAGGATCTGGCGGCGGATCTGCTCGCGGAAGCTGTCGAACGCCACGCCTTCCTTGGCCAGTTGCTCCTTCATCGCGTCGAGCGTCAGCTTGTTCTGGCCGGCCAGCCGCTCCAGCGTCTGCTGCAGATCGCCGTCGCTGACGCGCAGGCCGTTGCTGGCGGCGTACTGCACCTGGACCTCTTCGGTGATCATCTGTTCCAGCACCTGGCGCGACAGCACGTCGGGCGCCGGCGGCGTCACCTTGCGCGCCTCCAGTTCCATGACAGTTTCCTTGATGCGCTTTTGCAGGTCGCTCTCGGTGATGGCGCTCTTGTTGACGACGGCGACGATGCGGTCCACCGGACGCACCGGGGCCGCGTTGGCCGCGCCGAGGGTGGTGGCAATCAACAGGGCAAGCAGGGTTTTCTTCATGGTCATTGGCGTATGTCGTTGATTTTGCTGTAGCCGGGAATGGCCAGCCGCAGGGTGTCGACCGGGTTGCTGCCGATACCGCCGAGGTCTTTCAGCTCCAGTTGCAGGTAGACGGCATTCTTGGTGGTGTTGCTGTCGGACACGTAGCGCTGGCCGACCAGGCGGGCGGTCCAGCAGCCGTCGTTGTACTCGACGCCGGCCAGTTGCTCCAGCGCTTTCTTGTCCTGCAGCGAGTAGTTGTAACGCGCCACGGCGTACCACTTCTTCGCCAGCGGCCACTGGCCGGCGACGTCGACCTGGCGCAACGGGCCGAGCGTGCCGCCGACATCGGTCAGGCGGTCGTAGCGGTAGCGGATGCTGGCGGTCTTGCCGGGCTCGGGGGTGTAGAACAGCTGCAGGTTGTACTGCTCGGTCTTGGACAGATCCTGGTTGTGCTGGTACAGGCTGTCGAAGCGCCAGCTCGGGGTGATCTGGCCGCCGGCGCTTAACAGCAGGTCGGAGCGCTGGCTGCTGCGTTGGGTGGTGGTGCCGTTCAGCGTCAGGTCGTCCTTGCTGAAATAGAACACCTGCCCCGCCGACAGCCTCAGCTGCTCGATGCCGCTCTGGGCGTCGAGGTAGCGGGTGGACAGCGCGGCGGTCAGCTGGTCGGCGCCGTTGATGCGGTCGGAGCCGGAGAAGCGGTTCTCGCTGAACAGCTGGGCGAAGTTGATGTCGTTTTCCGAGGTGTCGAAGTTGGGCAGGTCGTTCTGCTGCTTGCTCGGAATGTTCAGATAGTAGAGCCGGGGTTCCAGCGTCTGGGTGTAGCTGCTGCCGAACAGGGTGGTGGGCCGGTCGAAGTAGAGGCCGGCGTCGGTGCTGAAGATCGGCAGGGTGCGCGTCACCTCGCGCGATTCGGTGCTCCCGAGGGCATCCAGGCTGTAGCGGGTATAGTGCACGCCGGCCTTGGGGCGGATGTAGCCCCAGCTCTGGTCCAGCGACCAGGTCACGCTGGGGTAGCTGACCAGGCGGCTGCCTTCCTGCTTGGTGGGGTGGGTGAAGCGGGTCAGCTCGGCCTGCAGATTGGCCGACAGCCCCGCGCCCAGGTCCTGGTTGGCGCTGGCGCTGAGCTGCGGCAGGCGGGCGTAGGGCTCCTCGACCAGCGCGTCCGGATCCTGCAGCGTCTGGTAGCGTTGCGCCTTGAGCTGGGCGTTGAAGGTGCCGCTGTCCCACTCCTTGCCGTAGCCGAGCCAGGCTTCGCGAACCAGGTTGGTGCTGGAGGCGATGTCCTGGCGGTTGCCGAAGTCGTCGAAGTAGTCGTCGTCGGAGACGTAGTTGGCGTTGTAGCCGGCGCCGAAGCCGGCGCCGAGGTTCTGCGTGTGCTTGGCGCGCCAGGCGTAGCGGCTGCGCCCGGCCTCCTTGTCGTCGGGTACCTGGGCCGTGGCGATCTCACCCTGGTAATCCGGCTGCAGGTAGCGGAACTCGGCACCGAGCATGGCGCCGCGTTTCTCGTTGTAGCCCGGCGTGATCGTGGCGTCGTAATTGGGGGCGATGTTCCAGTAGTAGGGAACGCTCAGTTCGGTTCCGTTGCTGCCGGTCTTGGCGATGGGGGCGAGGATGCCCGATTTGCGGCCCCCGTCGAGCGGGAAGTCGATCCACGGCGTGTACAGGATCGGCACGCCCTGGAACTCGAGCCGGGCATTGCGCGCCACGCCGACGTTCTTGCCGTAGTCGAGGTCGATGCTGGAGGCCTTGAGGTACCAGGAGTCATCGTCAGGACTGCAGGTATTGGCGCGTGCCTGCAGCAGACGGTACTTGCCCTTGCCGAGGAATTCGGCGCGTGTGCCGTCGCCGCGGAAGGAGCGCAGGCCCTCGGCGGCGGCGAAGTCCGGCTGCTCTGCGGTGCCGGTGCGGTTGGCCAGGTCGTAATCGATCAGCGTGCCGGAGACGCGGCTGCCGGCCTGGGTCAGCGTGAAGTGATCGCCGGCGCGGGCGCGGTTCTTGGCCTGGTAGTACTCCAGCCAGTCGGCCTTGAGCGTCTGGTCGTCACGGCGCACCACCACGTTGCCGCGGGCCTTGATTTCCACTTCCATCTGGCCGCTGAGCTCGTCGGCGCTGAGCTGAGTCTGTCCGGGGGCGGGAGGGGTGTTCAGCTCTTCGGCCTGGACCGACGACAGGGAGAACGCGGCGGCCAGCGCCAGCGCCAGCGGGGTGGGTTGTAAACGTGCCATGCACAAAGCCATATCTCGGGGGCAATCAGCGGTATAAAATCGCACAATTCTATCAGCACCGCAACGAACCGACATGCAACGATTGGAACTGCTCAAGGGCTGGCTCGCCGGCCTCTTTCCCGACACTGAGCTGGCGGTGGAGTTCGCCGCCGCCGACGCCGATTTCCGCCGCTACTTCCGCGTCACCCTGCCGGACGGTACCACCCGCATCGTGATGGATGCGCCGCCGGACAAGATGAATACCGATGCCTACGTGCGCGTGCGCGAGCTGTTTTCGATGGTGAACGTGCCGGAAATCCTGGTGCGCGACCGCGAGCAGGGTTTCATGCTGCTCGAAGACCTGGGACGCGTAACCTATCTCTCCGCCCTGCTGCACGACGAGCGCCCGGTGGTGCACCAGCATCTGCTGCTGGAGGCCATCGACACGCTGATCGAGATCCAGAAGGCGAGCCGTGCGGGTGAACTGCCCGAGTACGACGAGGCGCTGCTGACGCGCGAGCTCAACTTGTTCCCGGAATGGTTCTGCGCCAAGGAGCTGGGCCGTCCGCTCAACTACGCCCAGCGCCAGTTGTGGGACGCCGGCGTCAAGGCGCTGCTGCCGCCCTTGCTGGCGCAGCCCAAGGTGTTCGTGCATCGCGACTTCATCGTGCGCAACCTGATGCTGACCCCGGGCAAGCCCGGCGTGCTGGACTTCCAGGATGCGGTGTACGGCCCGATCAGCTACGACCTGGTGTCGCTGCTGCGCGACGCCTTCATCGAATGGGACGAGGCTTTCGTGCTGGACCTAGTGGTGCGCTACTGGGAGCGCGCGCGCGCCGCCGGGCTGCCGGTCCCGGCCGATATCGACGTATTCTGGCGCGATGTCGAGTGGATGGGGGTGCAGCGCCACCTCAAGGTGGCCGGCATCTTCGCCCGCCTCTACCACCGCGACGGCAAGGACAAGTACCGCGGCGAGATTCCGCGCTTCCTCAAGTACCTGAAGAAGACCACGCGTCGCTATCAGGAGCTCTCGCCGCTCTACCAGTTGCTGGTGCAGCTGGTGGGCAAGGACGAGGACGACGACAGCCTCGGTTCGGTGTTCAGCGCCACCCGTATCGTGGCGGACGACGAATGAGGGCGATGATTCTCGCCGCCGGGCGCGGCGAACGCATGCGCCCGCTCACCGACCACACGCCCAAGCCGTTGCTGCCGGTCGGCGGCGAACCGCTGATCGGCTGGCACATCAAGCGCCTGCGCGAGGCCGGCATCGACGAGATCGTCATCAACCACGCCTGGCTCGGCGAGCGTATCGAGACGGCGCTGGGCGACGGCGCGGCCTACGGCGTGCATATCGCTTACTCGCGTGAGGGCACCGCGCTGGAGACTGCCGGCGGCATCGCCACTGCCTTGCCCTTGCTGGGCGAGGAGCCGTTCGTCGTGATCAACGGCGACGTGTTGACCGATATCGACCTGGCCGCGCTCGCTGCCGAGGCGGCACGGCTCGACGGCAAGCAGAGGCTGGCGCATCTGCTGCTGGTGCCCAACCCACCGCACCATCCCGGCGGCGACTTCGGCCTGCTGGGCGACGGCCGGCTGTCGGCCAGCCCGGCCGACGGCGTGGCGCTGACCTTCTCCGGCATCGGTGCCTATCATCCGGCACTGTTCGCCGCCACACTGCCGCACCAGCCGGCCAAGCTGGCGCCGCTGCTGCGCGCGGCGATGGCGGAGGGCCGGATCAGCGGTGTGCGCCACGATGGGCTGTGGCTCGACGTCGGCACCGCCGAGCGCCTGGCCGAAGCCGACGCCATCGCCCGCGGCTGGGCCGGGCGGTGAGCCGGCGCATCCTCGGCATCGACCCCGGCAGCCGCATCACCGGCTTCGGCGTCATCGACGTCATCGGCCAGCAGCGCCACTACGTCGCCTCCGGCTGTATTCGCACGCCGCAAGGCGCGCCGCTGGCCGAGCGCATCAAGGTTATCGTCGACGGCCTGTTCGGCGTGGTCGACACCTACCGGCCGGGCGAGGCCGCGGTCGAGCAGGTGTTCGTCAACGTCAACCCGGCCGCCACGCTGATGCTGGGTCAGGCGCGCGGCGCGGTGCTGGCCGCGCTGGTGTTGAAGCAGCTGACGGTGGCCGAATACACCGCGCTGCAGGTCAAGCAGTCGGTGGTCGGCCACGGCAAGGCGCCCAAGGAGCAGGTGCAGGCGATGATCGTGCGACTGCTGCACCTGTCCGGCACGCCGCAGGCTGACGCCGCCGACGCGCTGGCAGTGGCGCTGGCGCACGCCAACCACAGCCACGCCGCCGTCGCCGCCTTCACCCGCCAGGGGCTGAGGGTGAAGGGCGGTCGGCTAGCCTGACATGACCGGCTCAACAAGCCGCGCCGACTGTGGCAGCATGACGGCCTGATGCCGGCCTTCGGCCAACCTTCTATTATCTGGATATCCCATGATCGGACGCCTTACCGGCCAGCTCATCGAAAAACTCCCGCCGCAGATCGTGGTAGACGTCGGCGGGGTCGGCTACGAAGTCGACGTTCCGATGAGCACCTTCTATCAACTGCCTGCGCTGGGCGAGAAAACCACGCTCTACACCCACCTGGTGGTGCGTGAGGATGCTCATCTATTGTTCGGCTTCGCCAGCAAGGGCGAGCGCGAGACCTTCCGCCAATTGATCAAGGTCAGCGGTATCGGCGCCAAGATCGCGCTAGCCGTGCTGTCTGGCCTGAGTGCCGACGAACTGGCGCTGGCGGTAGCGAGCGAGGACCTCAAGCGTCTCTCCAGTGTGCCGGGCATCGGCAAGAAGACCGCCGAGCGGCTGGTGCTGGAACTGCGCGGCAAGCTCGCCACCGGCGGCGCTGTCACCACCCCGGGCGGGCTGGCGTTCGCCGCTACCCCGGACGACAAGAGCGATATCGTCAATGCCCTGCTGGCACTGGGCTACAACGACAAGGAAGCCGCCGCCGCCACTAAGGGCCTGCCGCCCGACGTCACCGTGAGCGATGGCGTGCGTCTCGCGCTCAAGAGCCTGATGAAAGGATAAGACATGGCCAACGTCGCGGTACTGATCGATGCCGACAACGTCTCGCCGGGCTGGATCGAGGACGTGCTGGAAGAGGCCGGCAAGCTCGGCGTGCTGGCTTTGAAGCGCGTCTATGGCGACTTCAGCCGCCACGACAAGGCCTGGCGCGAGCTGTGCGCGCGCTTCGCCATCCATCCCGTCCAGCAATTTCCCAATACCAAGGGCAAGAACGCCTCTGACATCACGCTGGTGATCGACGCCATGGACATGCTGCACTCGGGCCGCTATCAGAGCTTTTGTCTGGTCTCCAGCGACAGCGACTTTTCGCGGCTGGCCACCCGCCTGCGCGAAGACGGGCTGGAAGTGTGGGGCTTCGGCGAGGAGAAGACGCCATCGGCTTTCGTCAATGCCTGCAGCAAGTTCGTCTACGTCGAAGTGCTGGGCATGGTCGACGAGGCCAAGGTGGACGAGGTAGTGGGCAAGGGCGACGAAGCCAGTCGCAGCGCCGCCAAACCCCCTCTGCCTGCCCGTGTGCTGCGCCCGCTGGACAAGAAGCTGCGTGCACAGTTCCAGAAAGGCATCGAGAGCATGGACGACGACGAAGGCTGGGCCGATCTGGGCGGGGTGGGCAGCCTGTTGGGGCAGTGGATGCCGGATTTCGATCCGCGCAATTACGGCTTCGCCAAGCTGTCCGAGCTGGTGGTGAAGTCGGGCTGGTTCGAGGTGCGCAAGGCCAGCAGCGGTCGTGGCGGGGTCTCCATCCGGCTGAAACAGGGCAACGGCGTGAAGAAAGCCGGCAAGTAGCCGTGCCATGTTCGTTCGACCACGCCGCTCTCCTGAGCGGCTTTGTTTTTTGCGGCCAATCCCTCGCGGCCAGAATGGCGGCCTCCGCCGTCGTGACGCTCCCACCTATGGAGCAGTGGTAACATCACCGGATTGATGTTCAAGACCATGCCATGATCGAAACCGACAACCTGATCGGCGGCGCGCCCGAGCGCCGCCTCGTCACCCAGCAGTCGCTGTCCGCGCAGGAAGAGGCGCTGGAACGCGCGCTGCGCCCCAAGGCGCTCGACGACTACGTCGGCCAGAAGAAGGCGCGCGAGCAACTGGAAATCTTCATCGAGGCGGCGAAGAAGCGCGGCGAGGCGCTCGACCACGTGCTGCTGTTCGGCCCACCCGGTCTCGGCAAGACCACCTTGGCGCACATCGTGGCGCGCGAGATGGGCGTCAACCTGCGCCAGACCTCGGGGCCGGTGCTGGAGCGCGCCGGCGACCTGGCCGCGCTGCTGACCAACCTCGAGCCGCACGACGTGCTGTTCATCGACGAAATCCACCGCCTCTCCCCGGTGGTCGAGGAAATCCTCTACCCGGCGCTGGAGGATTACCAGATCGACATCATGATCGGCGAAGGGCCGGCGGCGCGCTCGGTCAAGATCGACCTGCCACCGTTCACCCTGGTCGGCGCCACCACCCGTGCCGGCATGCTGACCAACCCGCTGCGCGACCGCTTCGGCATCGTCGCGCGGCTGGAGTTCTACACCCCGGAAGAACTGACGCGCATCGTCAGCCGCTCGGCCGGCTTGCTGAACGTGCAGCTGGGCGAGGACGGCGCGTTCGAGGTGGCTCGCCGCTCGCGCGGCACGCCGCGCATCGCCAACCGCCTGCTGCGCCGCGTGCGCGACTATGCCGAGGTCAAGGCTGACGGCGTGGTGACCGCCGCCGTGGCCGATGCCGCCCTGGCGATGCTCGACGTCGACCCGGCCGGGCTCGACGTGATGGACCGCAAATTGCTTGCCGCCATCCTGGAGAAATTCGCCGGCGGACCGGTGGGCCTCGACAACGTGGCGGCAGCGATCGGCGAGAGCACCGACACCATCGAGGACGTGATCGAGCCCTATCTGATCCAGCAGGGCTATCTGCAGCGTACCCCGCGCGGGCGCATGGCCACGGCGCAGGCCTACCAGCACTTCGGCCTGCCGCTGAAGGACTGATTCACGGGAAACGGCATGAAGCTCATACTGATCATCAAGGCCGGCACACCTTCGCCGGAAGCCGCCTGCTGGCGCGCTTTGCCGCGCTGCTGTCGGTGGTATGAGGGGCGGCAGGGCGTGGCAGGGGCACGACAATCTGTCGCCGATTGGCCTCGGCGTTGAAAGACGCCATCGAATCCGCCCGGCTGAGCACGTACAATGCGTGCCAGTCATGATGACTGACAACAAGGGGAATTTGCATGTTCTTTGCATTGCTTGCGGCGACGTTCCTGGTGGCGCTGGCCGCCTCGTTGCTCACCGCGAAGTTTTTCGACGGCGCGGTCAACCGCATCCTCAGCCGCATCGTCGGCGACGAAATGGCTGACGCCTGGCGCAAGTACCTGCGCTTCGCCATCGTGGTGGTCGGGGTCTCCGGCGGAGTAAGGCTGTGGGAACTGGAAAAATACGTCACCGCCACGCGCGAATCGTCGGCGCTGGAACTCAACGGCATGCGCTGGACGCTGGAAATCTACCGCACGTTGATCGAGACGTTGCAGTCGGTGGCGTGGATGATGCTGCTGTTCTTCCTGTGTTCGATGATCGCCTACGTCATCGTGCGTGCCATCGAACTCAAGCACGGCGCTCAGGAGTAGCAGGTAGGGCGGGTTCGGCTCGCAGCCACAACCCGCCGCAGGTGGCTGCTGTGCCGGCCTGAACAGAAAAACGCCGCCTTCCCGACCGGGAACGCGGCGTTTTGTCATCATCGGGGACGTAGGAACGTAGGATGGGTGAAGCGAAGCGTAACCCATCGGTGATGTCGACGGCCGGGGCGCGTTGGTGCCTCCCTCCATCTGAAGTCCGGGCGAGCTCAATCCGGCCTACGCTGTCCCAAGGGTTCCTGGCGATGAATACGACAAGGCCCCTGTCCGTGGAGGAGCAGGGGCCTTGTGCCATTTCCAGCGATGAGGTCGTTACAGCGCCACCATGTTGTCGCGGTGGATCAGCTCCGGTTCGACCAGGTAGCCCAGGATGCCCTCGATCGCGCGCGTCGGCTTCTGCATGATCAGCCGCGCCTCGTCCGAGCTGTAGTTGACCAGCCCGCGCGCCACCTCCACGCCGCTCTCGTCGACGCAGGCCACCGCCTCGCCGCGCAGGAAATCCCCCTCCACGCGCAGCACGCCGATCGGCAGCAGGCTGCTGCGTTTCTGCCGCACCGCCAGCGCGGCGCCGCTGTCGAGCACCAGCCGGCCGGTCAGGATCAGGTGGTCGGCCAGCCACTGCTTGCGCGCCGTCATGCGGCTGGTCGGCGCCAACAGCTGGGTGCCGATGGCTTCGCCGTCGGCGAGCCGCGACAGCACGTTCAGCTCGCGGCCGCAGGCGATCACCGTGGCGGCCCCGCTGCGCGCCGCGCGCTTGGCGGCGAGGATCTTGGTCAGCATGCCGCCGGTGCCGACGCTGCTGCCGGCGCCGCCGGCCATCGCCTCCAGCTCCGGCGTGCCGGCCACCGCCTCGTGCACGAACTCGGCATCCGGATGCTTGCGCGGATCGGCGGTGTAGAGGCCCTGCTGGTCGGTCAGGATCACCAGCGCATCGGCCTCGATCAGGTTGGTCACCAGCGCGCCCAGCGTGTCGTTGTCGCCGAAACGGATCTCGTCGGTCACCACCGTGTCGTTCTCGTTGATGATCGGCACCACGTTGAGGTTGAGCAGCGTGGTCAGCGTGGAG
Source organism: Pseudogulbenkiania sp. MAI-1 (assembly GCF_000527175.1). NCBI lineage: Bacteria > Pseudomonadati > Pseudomonadota > Betaproteobacteria > Neisseriales > Chromobacteriaceae > Pseudogulbenkiania > Pseudogulbenkiania sp. MAI-1. The sequence goes on from NZ_AZUR01000001.1 coordinate 363,243, forward strand.
CGGGCGTTGAGGTAGCGGGTGCGGTCGGTCAAGTCCTCGTGGGTGAGCAGCACCTGCGCGGTCTGCAGGCCGAATTCGCGGAAGGCGCTCTCGTAGGCCTGGCACAGCCCCATCTGGCCGACCGCGGCGGCGGCCTGCAGCTCGTGCACGGCCTTGGGCCGGCTGCCCCAGCCCAGGCGCTGGCAGCCTTCGGCGATGGCGCCGCTGGAGACCAGCACCACCTGCTTGCCGCGCCGCTTGAGGTCGGCGATCTCCGCCGCCCAGCGCGCCAGCGCCGCCAGATCCAGTCCCTTACCGTCGTTGGTGACCAGGCTCGATCCCACCTTGACCACCAGGCGACTGCCCGCATGAATGACCGATTGCATGAAACCCCACTCGCAAGGAAAGAATACGGACCCGCCAGTATGCCGCAAATCGCCCCCGACCTGAAGCACGCCCACGGCGGCGGCCGGACGCGCTCAGAAATCCTCGCTGCGGCGGTACTCCATCGCCTGGTACAGCGGCGTCTGCAGCTCGACCCGGGTGACGCGGATGCGCGTTTCGCCCTGGGCATCGCGCAGCAGGAATTCGCGCAGCCGCGAGAACGGCCGTCCCGGCAGCACCAGCAAGGCCGGGCGGCCGAGCCGGGGCTGGGCAGGCAGGTGCAGCGCCGGCTGGAACGTGGCGTCCTGGTGGGTGATGGTGGGCAGCACCTCGACCGCCTCCGGGGCCGGGCCAAGCAATTCGACGCCGCATTCCACCTCGTTGCCGCCTGCCGCGGCCGAGGCCCAGCGTACCGCGCACAACTGGCGGTGGTCCGGCTGTAGCTGGGGTGACAGCAGCAGTAGTTCGCCGGTACGCAGCGGCTGTCCATCCGGGTTGCCGCGCAGCAGGAAGCCGAGCTGGCTCTGGTTAACGGCCTGGAACAAGGCGGGGCGGGCGGGTCGGCCCAGCACCGGGATGGGACTGTCCTCCGGCGTCTCGGCCGGCGCCGGGCGCAGCGTCAGCCAGATCGGCAGCAACTGGGCGGTGAGGGTCAACCACTGCTGGGCCGGCTGCCGCGGCTGGCGTCGCCGCTTCGGTTGCGTCCACTCTTCGGCCAGCTTGCGCGCCACTTCCACGGCCAGGTCGGCGGGGATGGCCGTGCCGTTCGCCAGCTGGCGCGCCAACGGCTCGGCCTGCTGTTGCAGCGTTTCGATGACATCGCCCAGATAGACCCAGAACTCGCCGCTGGCCGCCACCTGCGGTTTGAGCGGCAAAAAGTGCGGCGGGGCGTCGCGCGCCGGGTCGACCTGATAGCCGAAGCCTTGCGCCTTGGTCAGCCCGGCCAGGGGGATCAGCTCGATGCGGGGTGCCAGCCGGAAGATCAACGCCATGGCCGCCATCATTTCGCTATCGGCCAGGTGCTTGCCGTCGGTCAGGCCCATCAGCAGAATCTGCCGGTACACCACGGCGATGGTCTCGGCCGGTGCGTGGCGGCGCTCCTGCCAGCCGGATTCCACGGCCAGCTGGTAGAGCTGATGACAGTCGTGCCAGAAGTGCATGGGCAGATCGGTGTAGCATTCCATGGCCAGCTTGACCTGCAGGCGCGCGGTCAGCAAAGCCAGGCAGAGCAGTTCCACCTTGGGTTGCTCCCGTTCCAGCAGCGAGCGTTTTTCCAGCCGTTCCACCAGCGTGCGCTTGAAGCCGGCGAACAAGGCATCGAACAGCGCCATGCCCAGACGGGCGGCCTGACGGGCCTTGCCCGAGCTGACGACCTCGTCGCTGACGATCTGGGTTTCCAGCACCGGAAAGAAGCGGTCGAGTGCCGCCAGGTAGAGCTTCAGCAGCTTGTGCCGGGTGCCAACCGCTACCGGGGTGCGGCTCAGGCTCTGCAGGGCAGTGAGCAGCAACTGGCCACACTCGTCGATACGGGTGTAGGGGAGGCGCTCCAGCCAGTCGGCCACGCTGTCAGGCTGCAGGTCGACCAGCTTGGGGTCCATCAGATTGTCCGGTAGGCGCAGTTGCATGGGGAACCCCAGTCTCATGGCAACAAGGGAGTGATCCTGCAATGCTATTGGTATCGGCCGGCCTTGGCAATTGCTACGGCAAGGGCGGGGCGGGCCGTGCTTCCTCCGGCTGTGCCTGTTGCAGTTCGTCCAGGGTGTCGAGCGTGGCCCGGCACAGTAGCGCCATTTCGGTGTCCTCAATCACGTAGGGCGGCATGAAGTACACCGTGTTGCCGATCGGTCGTACCAGGCAGCCCCGCTGCAGCATGGCCGAGAAAAACGCCACGGCAAAGTCGCGGCGGCCTGTTTCGACCTCGAACGCCCAGATCATGCCCTGCTGGCGGAACTGACGTACCTGGGGATGCACCCGCAGCGGTGCTAGCAGCTCATTGAAGCGAGCAGCCCTGGCGCGGTTCTGCGCCAGCACGTCCTCCTGCTCGAACAGGTCCAGCACCGCCAGCGCGGCGCGGCAGGCCAGCGCGTTGCCGGTGTAGCTGTGCGAGTGCAGGAAGCCGCGCGTCACGTCGTCGTCGTAGAACGCCTTATAGACGCTGTCGGTGGTCAGCACGCACGACAGCGGCAGGAAGCCGCCGGTGATGCCCTTGGACAGGCACAGGAAATCGGGGCGGATGCCGGCCTGCTCGCAGGCGAACAAGGTGCCGGTGCGGCCGAAGCCGACCGCGATCTCGTCGGCGATCAGGTGCACCTGGTAGCGGTCGCACAGGCGCCGTGCTTCCTCCAGGTAGGCGGGGTGGTACATCGCCATGCCGGCCGCGCCCTGCACCAGCGGCTCGACGATCAGCGCCGCGATGCTGTCGGCCTGCTTGGCCAGCACGTTCTCCAGCGCCCGCGCGGCGCGTCGTGCTACGTCCTCCGCCGTCTCGCCGTCCTGGGCCTGGCGGGCGTCCGGCGTCGGCACGCGGATGCCGGTCTTCAATAGCGGTGCGTAGGTCGATGAGAACAGCGGCACGTCGGTGACCACCAGCGCGCCGATGGTCTCGCCGTGGTAGCTGTTTTCCAGGCTGAGGAAGCGCGTCTTGCCGCTCTGCCCGCAGTTCTGCCAGTAGTGGAAGCTCATCTTCAATGCGATTTCCGTCGCGCTGGCACCGTCCGAGCCGTAGAAGGCGTGGCCAAGACCAGTAAGCCCGGCCAGCCGCTCCGACAGTTCGATCACCGGACGATGCGTGAAGCCCGCCAGCATCACGTGCTCCAGCGTGTTGAGCTGATCCTTGATGGCGGCCTTGATCGCCGGGTGGCCGTGGCCGAACAGGTTGACCCACCACGAACTGACCGCATCGAGATAACGCTTGCCGTCGAAATCGGTCAGCCACACCCCCTCGGCGCGGGCGATCGGCACGATGGGCAGCGTTTCATGGCGCTTCATCTGGGTACAGGGATGCCAGACGGCATGTCGGCTGCGGGCCAGCCAGTCTTGGTTGCTCATGGGGAGAGGCTCTGCGAAAGGTTCGATGAACCGGATGCTAGCACAGCCTCCGACTAGAGGAGCGCTGGTGGCGGGGTGACGAAAAGCGTCACTTTCTGTCGTGTGCCGTCCCTTCTTGACGGCGGGTATGGCATTGGAGTAGTCAGAATTCAAGGGTTTGGCTCACCTGGCATGCGTATTGCAAGAATGGGCCTCGAAACGGAGTGACACGGACCAGAAATCGGCCGACGACTCCATTCAGTGCAGTCCGGCCGCCGTCGGCCTTGATATTCAACCATCTGGGGGTTCAACCATGAACAAATCCATGCAACAGGGCTTTACCCTGATCGAACTGATGATCGTGGTCGCGATCATCGGTATCCTCGCCGCGCTGGCGATTCCGGCGTATTCCGACTACACCGCCAAGTCGAAGGTGAGTGAGGCGTTGACGCTGGGTGATGGCTTCAAGACCAAGGTGGCGCTGGCTCTGGGCGAATCCGGTACCTGCGATCCTGGTGGCTCTGCGGCCAGCACCACCGGCAAGTATGTGAGTGCCATCGCGTTTGGTGGCACCGCCAGCACCTCGGCCTGCACCATTACCATGACTATGGCTAGCACCGGGGTATCCACCATTGATAGCGGCACCATCGTATTGACCTCGTCTCCGGCCGGTGAGTCGCTGAATTGGACTTGTTCTTCGGCTATCCCTGATAAATATATACCGAAAACTTGCCAATAATCGGCATGGTATTTGATCTCAAGCCCTGCGGCCTTTTGGCGCAGGGCTTTTTCATATTGTTGTTTGGTGGCATGGTCGGCCATCGCATCGTGATAATCCGCTACCAGCACGGCGACTAAGGTACTTCTTGCCGCTGCTCTTTGGAGAAAATCTTGTCCAGCGCTTTTCATCGTTTTCCCATGTTGCTGGTCGCACTGGCTTTACTACTGCCCTTTTTGTCTCCATTGCAGATTTACCCGCTAACCGACTGGTGGAAGGATCATCTGGCCACCGGGCTGATCGCGCTGGCCGTGCTGCTGCGCCTGCTGGGCAGGGTGGGTAACAGGGAGTCGCCAACCGTGCCACTGGCGCTGCTGTGTAGTTGGGGCTTTGCATTGTTTATGGTGCTGAGCTTCGCGCAGCTGGTACACGACTCCTATGTGGTTCGATCGTTGTCGCCGCTTGTGTTCTTGGTCATCGCTTCGCTGGCGGGCTATGTGTTTTTTGTCGAAGCCCAATACCAGGGACGCCAGAACGTGGTGGTATTGCTGGCTCGGGTGCTGTGGATCGGTGCACTGTTGCAGGCTGTGATCGGACTACTGCAGGTAAGCGGGATGGCGCTCCAGGTGCCGGGCGTGCTTGTTGATCGAGCCAGCCCGACCGGCAACATCATGGGCAATATCGGTCAGCGTAACCAGTACGCTCACTATCTGGGCTGGGGCATGGCGGCGACTTGTTATCTATTCTCGGTCGGTAAGTTGCGCAACTGGATATTCCATCTATCGGCACTATTACTGGCCTTGCTGATGGCGTGGAGTGGGTCGCGGTTGGTGTTGGCCTACGGCGGTGGTTTTATCCTGCTGGCGTTGCTCTGGCGTTTCCGGGCGGATGCTCTGACCGAGGCCGGGCAACGTACCAGACAGCTAGCCAAGGCTTTGTTATTCGCTTGTGCTTATATCGTGTTAACCCAGTTGCTGCTGGAACCGCTCAGCTATTTGCTGCACGCCTTGGGCTGGCAAGTCAACGGAACCAGCGGTGCCGGACGACTATTGGAGGCTGGTTTTGGTGCACGGCGCCGTGTTGAATGGAGTAAAGCCTGGCAGATGTTTTTGGCTCACCCATTGTTTGGTATTGGCTGGGGTGGTTTTGCCTATCAAAGTGTCTGGCTGGAGGCATTTGGTCGCCAAACACGGTTTGTCGAGAGCGTGCTGTTTACCCACAGCCATAATCTGTTTGCTCAGTTGCTGGCCGAGACCGGCCTGATCGGTACCGGCATTGTCGTTACCGCCTTGCTCTGGTGTCTGTTGCCGTATTTTCGCAAAAACCAGGTAACAGCCGAGAACCTGTTGTTGATCAGCCTGGCGATGGTGACGCTGGGACACTCTATGTTTGAGTATCCTTTGTGGTATCTGCCATTCTTGTGCGGATTGATGATCGTGCTGTCCTTGTCGCCAATCAGTGGAGTGACGTTGAGTGTGCGCCCACTGCTGCAACGTGTGGCCTCAGGTGCAGTTTGCCTGTTGGCAGCGTGGTATCTGGTGACAGGGGCCTCGGTGTTTTTTGACTTGGCCCAGTGGAAAATACGAAGCCCGGAGCCACAGGTGAATGAGCAGCGTGTTGCCGCTTTAGTGGCGTTGGCACGCAATCCCTTGTGGACTTACGAAGCGGAACAGCAGCTATCGACCTATCTACCCTCGGATCGTCATCAGCTGGCGCTTAAGAGAGAGCTATTTGAGCGGTTGGTCGCGTATCGTCCTTTCCACTATCAACTATCCCAATTAGCTATTCTTCGTGCACTGGATCATGACCCCGCCGGCGCCCGTGAAGCGATGGCCATGCGCATTGCTGCGTATCCGGATAGTGTGGGAAGTATCCAGGCATACTTGCAGACACGCTCCGAACCGGAAATGCAACCGCTCCGCGAAATGGCCGAACGCGCCTTCAAAGCCTACCAGCAAGGAGGTGCGGAAGCGGCGGCGCGTACTGCCTCCCAGCCTGAAACGCACAAGGTGCTGTTTTGAGCCATTGTCGTGAATGATCGGATGAAAGCCGGGAACCCTCCCGGCTTTTTCCTTCCCCGCCGCTTTGCGCTATGCTGCGCGCTTGTGTTTACTGACCCATAACCCATGTCTCCCTCCCGACTGTTTCCTCGTCTCGCCCTCCTGAGCCTCGGCCTGATCACCGTCGTTCCGTTCGCCTCACGCTTCCACTATGTGCCCTTGCCACAGTGGTGGGGGGAGATCAACGTGGTGTGGCTGACCGTGCTGGCCGCGGTGCTATTGCTGGTCGGGCAGGCTGGGCTGTTCGAGCGACTGCCGCGTGCGGCGCTGTGGGCCTTGTTGGCGGCATCGTGTTGGGCGTTGCAGCCGCTGCTGGTGCCGACACTGTTTCCCGGCATGAGCTGGGCGACGGCGTTGGCCTGGACGAGCATGGCCTTGTTGGCTTGCGTCACGGTAACGCTGCGCGAGCGCTTCGGTCTGCGTGAGCTGACGACGTGGCTGGCGTGGGCCCTGCTGACCGGGGCGCTGATCCAGTCGCTGATCGGGGCGGCCCAGCTGACCGGCCTGGCCGAGGCCATGGGCGGGCTGCTGTTCTACGACCGGGCGCACCCGACCACCAATATCTTCGGCCACATCGGCCAGCGCAACCAATTTGCTCATTATCTGATGTGGGGCGTGGTGGCCGGCTGTTATCTCCACGCTGCCGATCGTTTGCCGGCGCGCTGGCTGTGGGGGCTGATGGCGTGGCTGGCGCTGCTGCTGGCCTGGGCCGGTTCGCGCACCATCCTGCTCTACCTGCTGGCCTTGTCGGTGCTGGCCTTGGTGTGGCACTGGCGTATCGGGGAGGATGCCTCGCGCCGCCTGCGCAACGTGCTGTGGGGCAGCTGTGCGCTGATCCTGGCGGCGCAGTTCCTGTTGCCGTGGGCGAATCAGCTGGTGTCGCTGCTGAGCCATACGAGCGTCGGCGGCGCCTCCGGGCTGGAGCGGCTGGCCGCCAACGGCGACGGCATGGGCTCGCGCCGTTTTGCCGAGATGCACAAGGCCTGGCTGGTGTTCCGGGCGCATCCGCTATGGGGCGTGGGCTGGTCGCAGTTCGCGGCCGAGAGCGTGCGGCTGCAGACGCTGCCGCAGTTTGCCGCCGCCGGCTTCAACAGCGGCCTGTTCACCAACGCCCACAACCTAGTGCTGCAACTGCTGGCGGAGATGGGGGGCGTGGTGACGCTGCTGGTGTTGGGCGGCTTCGCCTGGGCGGTGTGGCCGTATTTCCGTCAGCGTGCCGAACTGGAGCACGTGCTGCCGCTCGGTGGCCTGGCGGTGACGCTGATCCACAGCCTGCTGGAATACCCGTTGTGGTACCTGTACTTCCTCGCCGTGCTGGTGATGTTCATGGCGCTGGTGCCGGGGCAGGGCGTGCGGCTGGCGCGGCCGGCGCGGCTGCCCTTGTGGCTGGGCGTGGCGGCGTTGGGCTGGCTGTCGCTGGCGGCGCTTCCGCGCTATAACGAGCTGCTCGGGTTGTATACGCCACAGGGCAATGCCAAGGCCAATGAAGTGCGTGTGGCGCGGCTGGCCGAGATCGTCGAGACCGAACCGCTGTTCGCCTTCCACGCGCTCAATACGCTGGACAACTACCTGCAGCCGACGCGCGAGCAGCTGCCGGAAAAGCGGCGCTGGCTGGCGCGGCTGGCGGCGTTCCGTCCTTATCCCGACGTATTGCTGAAAAAGGCCCAGCTCGAGGCGCTAGCGGGGGACGAGGCCGCGGCCGAAGCGACGCTCGGCACGGCGCTGGCGTCGTTCCCGACCTACGCGCCGTCATTCCTGAGCGAGTTGGGGCAGCGTGAGCCTGCCTGGGAGGGCTTGCGCCGCGTGGCGGAGGATGCCCGTCAAAAGCTGCCGCCGCAGTACCGTTGAGCCGGGGATTTTGCGGGGGCATCAAGAGCGTTGGCCATGTCCCCCCTGGTTGTGCCAGGTCAGGCGTAGGATGGGTGGAGCGTAGCGTAACCCATCACCTCATCGCATGGTTTGGCATGGTTTGATGGGTTACGGCATAAACGCCTTCCCCCATCCTGACAGGGCTCAAAAGGACAACGCCCCGCATTCGAGAGCGGGGCGTTGTCCTGTACGGGATGAGGCGTGTGGCGCGATCAGGCGTCGATCACGTCCCGTTCGCTCAGTGCGGTTTTCATCTTAGTCAGCGCCTTGGCCTCGATCTGGCGGATGCGCTCGGCCGACACGCCGAACTCGGCCGCCAGTTCGTGCAGCGTGGAACCGCTGTCGTCGGCCAGCCAGCGCGCTTCGATGATGCGGCGGCTGCGCGCGTCGAGCGACGCCAGCGCCTGCTCCAGGCCGGCGGTCTGCAGGTGATCGAAGGCCTTCTTCTCCAGCTGGCGCGTCGGCTCGTGGTCGGAGTCGGCCAGCCAGTCGATCGGGGCGAAGCCCTCCTCATCGCTGTCGTCGGCCAGCAGCGCCACGTCCTGGCCGCTCATGCGGGTTTCCATTTCCAGCACTTCTTCCGGCTTGACACCCAGGTCGTCGGCGATGACGCGCGCCTCGCTGTCGGTCAGCGCGGCAAAGCTCTTCTTCATGCTGCGCAGGTTGAAGAACAGCTTGCGCTGCGGCTTGGTGGTGGCGACACGCACCAGGCGCCAGTTGCGCAGGATGAATTCGTGAATCTCCGCCTTGATCCAGTGCACGGCGAAGGAGAACAGGCGTACGCCGCGGTTCGGCTCGAAGCGCTTCACCGCCTTCATCAGGCCGATATTGCCTTCCTGGATCAGGTCGGCTTGCGGCAGGCCGTAACCGGCATAGCCGCGGGCAATCGATACCACCACGCGCAGATGCGACAGCACCAGTTTCTTGGCCGCCTCCAGGTCGTTCTGGGCATGCAGGCGGTTGGCCAGCTCGTTCTCTTCTTCTGCGCTCAGCAGTGGCACGCTGTTCACGATCTGGATGTACTGCTCCAGACTGCCGCTGGATGAGGGGACGGGCAAGGCAAACGTTGCGGTCATGGATTAACTACCTCCTTGATGGGTAGTGCAATGCTAGCACTCGGATTGGTCGAGTGCTAGCCAGAAAAAGTTCCGATTCAGATGTATTTTTCAATCGGCCCGATAGCCGGTTTCTTCAAATACGGAAGCCCAGGCTCAGCGCGGCTCGATCTGGCGTAAGTGGTGATTCGCCGCCAGCCGCGCGCCGAGCATGGCCAGCGCGCCGGTAGCAGCGAGCATCGCCAGCAGTTCCAGCGGGGCCAGCGTGCGCAGCTCCAACTGCTCGTTGTAGAGCCGGGCGAATTCGCGTACTGCCGGGTTGGCCGACGCCACCAGCCAGCCGGTCAATCCCCAGGCGATCAGCCCGGCCAGCACCCCTTGCCACAGCGCGTGGTAGAGGAAGGGGCGGCGGATGAAATTGTCGGTGGCGCCGATCAGCTTGGACACCTCGATCTCGTCGCGATGCGCCAGGATCTGCATGCGGATGGTGTTGTGCGTCACCAGCACCAGCGCGAGGCCGAGTGCCGCGCCGAGGAACAGCGTCAGGTGGCGCGTCAGCTCGACCATGCCGAACAGGCGCTTGGCCCAGTTGGCGTCGAACTGGGCGGATTCGACCATTGGCAGGCCGGACAGCTCCTTCTGCAGCATCTCCAGTTCGCCAGGCTCGAGCGTCTTCGGGGTGATCACGAAAGCGTCCGGCAGCGGATTGCTGTCCAGTCCCTCGGCCAGGCCGTCGAGGCCGTTGCGCTTTTCCAGTCCGGCCAGGGCCTCGGCCTTGTCGACGAAGGTGAACAACTTCACCTTGGGATGGCTGGCCAGCGAGCTCTTCACCGCCGCGAGGTCGGCGTCTTCGGCCGACAGCTCCATGAACAGCGAGATCTGCGGCGTCGCAGTGAGCTTGCCGACCCAGGCCTGGGTACTCTCGACGGCCAGGTAGAGCGCGATCGGCAGCGCCAGCGCCACCGACAGCATCAACAGGCTGAGCAGGCTGCCGAACGGCTGGCGCAGGATCTTGACCAGCGCCTGGCGGGCACTCAGCGCGTGCAGGTAGAGAAAGTGCTTCATGCGGCGAACTGTCCTTCCCTCAGGCGGATGATGCGGCGGCCGTAGTCTTCCATCAGCGTCTCGTCGTGCGCCGAGATCACCACCGTGACCCCGACCTGGTGGAACGACTTGAACAGCTCCATGATGTCCAGCGCGTAGGCGCGATCGAGGTTGGCCGACGGTTCGTCGGCGAGCAGGATGGCCGGCCGGTGCACCACGGCGCGGGCGATGCACAGCCGCTGCTGTTCGCCGCCGGAGAGGTGGATCGGCATGGCCTTCTCCTTGCCGAGCAGGCCGACCTTGTCGAGCGCGGCGCGCACGCGGCGGGCGGCGTCGCGCCGCTCGAAGCCGATGATGTTGAGCGGCAGCATGACGTTGTCGAACACCGGGCGGTCGAACAGGATCTTGTGATCCTGGAACACCAGGCCGATGTGCTGGCGCACGTAGGGCAGCTGGCCCGGACGCAGCTTGGAGAGGTTCTGGCCGTTGACCAGCACGCCGCCGCTGGTGGCGCGCTCGATGCCGGCGATCAGCTTGAGCAGCGTCGACTTGCCGGCGCCGGAATGGCCGGCCAGGAACACCATTTCGCCGCTGTCGATGGCAAACGAGAGATTCTTCAGGGCCTCGTTACCCCCGGGGTAGCGCTTGGTCACCTGGTCGAACTGGATCATGCGGATGGGTCCCCTTCTCAGTCGAACAGCGCGTCGACGTAGTCTCTCGCATTGAACGGACGCAGGTCGTCGATGCCTTCGCCGACGCCGACGAAACGCAGCGGCACCGGGTTCTGCTTGGCGATGGCGGCGATCACCCCGCCCTTGGCGGTGCCGTCGAGCTTGGTCAGGATCAGGCCGGTCAGCCCCAGCGCCTCGTCGAACACCTTGACCTGGTTGATGGCGTTCTGGCCGATGTTGGCGTCCAGTACCAGCATCACCTCATGCGGCGCCTCCGGCAGCGCCTTCTGGATCACCCGCTTCACCTTCTTGATCTCTTCCATCAGGTGCAACTGGGTCGGCAGGCGTCCGGCGGTATCGGCCAGCACGATGTCGATGCCGCGCGCCTGGGCGGCCTTGATGGCATCGAAGCAGACCGCTGCCGAATCGCCGCTCTGCTGGGCGATGACGGTGACGTTGTTGCGCTCGCCCCAGGCGATCAACTGTTCGCGTGCGGCGGCGCGGAAGGTGTCGCCGGCGGCCAGCAGCACCGACTTGCCCTGTGACTGGAAATACTTGGCCAGCTTGCCGATGCTGGTGGTCTTGCCGGCGCCGTTGACGCCGGCCATCATGATGACATAGGGTTTGCGTCCGGCGGTGTCGAGCGGCTGCTCCAATGGGCCGATCAGGTCGTTCAGCGAATCCTTCAGCGCCCCCTTCAGCTCGGCGGCGTCTTTCAGGCCCTTGAGCGACACGCGCTCGCGCACGTCCTTGAGCAGGTGCAGGGTGGCGTCGACCCCCATGTCGGCGGTCAACAGCACCGTCTCCAGTTCGTCGTACAGGTCCTCGTCGATCTTGCCACCGCCGAACAGGCCGGCCAGCGACTTGCCGAGCTTGTCGCGGGTCTTCGACAGGCCGGCCTTGAGCCGTTCGGTCCAGCTCAGCTTCTTGGGCGGGGCGGGCTCGGCCGGAACCGGGGCGATGGCCGGGGCGGACGGAATCTCCGGGGGCAGGGAGGCATCGGGGATAAGCTCGGTGGCGCTGACGGTGTCGGGGGCGGACGTTTCGCTGCTGGCCGGGGTGGCCGGCGGCGCAGACTTCTTCTTGAAGAAACTAAACATGCTGGGCTGTAGTCAACTTATGGGCATTAGATGGCCAAATTGTATCCTCAAATCAACCATAGGGCAGACTCCGTGATTTCCAGGACCCTCTCGACTGTTGCGGGTGTGGTGTTTCTTGGGGTGTGCGGCGCGGTTTCGGCCGCACCGGTCGAGGCCGTGCTCGATAACGGCATGAAAATCGTGGTGCAGCGCGACGAACGCGCGCCGGTGGCGGTGTCGCAGCTGTGGTACCGCGTCGGCAGCGTGGACGAGGTTAACGGCCGCACCGGCCTGTCGCACCTGCTGGAGCACATGATGTTCAAGGGCACGCCGACGGTGCCGGCCGGCGAATTCAGCCGGCTGATCGCCCAGGCCGGAGGCAAGGACAACGCCTTCACCTCGCGCGACTACACCGTCTATTTCCAGCAGCTGGCGGCCGACAAGCTGCCGCTGGCGCTGAAGCTGGAGGCCGACCGCATGGCCAATCTGTCGTTCAAGGACAGCGATTTCGCTAGCGAACTGCAGGTCGTCAAGGAGGAACGGCGCATGCGCACCGACGACCAGCCTGCCGGCATCATGGCCGAAACGCTGTTCGCCAATGCCTTCGTCGCCAACCCGGTGCGCTACCCGATCATCGGCTGGATGGACGACCTCGACCACATGCAGCCGGACGATCTGCGCCAGTGGTATCGCCACTGGTACGGCCCGAACAACGCCACGCTGGTGGTGGTCGGCGACGTCGACCCGCAGGCGGTGATCGCCGAGGCGCGCCGCCAGTTCGGCCCGCTCAAGCCGGTTGCCCTGCCCGAGCGTCGGCCGCAGCTCGAGCCGGAACAGAAGGGCATCCGCCGGGTCAGCGTCAAGGCGGTCTCGCCGCTGCCTTACCTGACGCTGGCGTGGAAGGTGCCGCGGCTGGAGAAGGTCGACGAGCAGCCGCCGTACGCCTTATATATGTTGTCGGCCATTCTCGACGGTCAGGCCGCCTCGCGGTTGCCGCGCCGATTGGTGCGCGAGCAGCGCGTCGCCACCGACGTCTCGGCTAGCTACGACATGCTCGGACGCGGCGGGGCGCTGTTCAGCCTCACCGGCGTGCCGGCGCAGGGCAAGACGCTGGCGCAACTGGAACAGGCCCTGCGCCAGGAGATCGCTCGCATCGCCCGCGACGGCGTCAGCGAGCGCGAGCTCGAGCGCGTGCGGCTGCAACTGCAGGCCGGACGCATCTACGAGAAGGACTCGATGTTCGCCCAGGCCATGCGCATCGGCAATCTGGAAAGCATCGGTTTCTCCTGGCGCGACGACGACGCCATCGACGCCAACCTCGCCAAAGTCAACGCAAAGCAGGTGCAGCAGGCGGCGCGTACGCTGGTCGACGACCGGCTGACCGTGGTCACTCTGCTGCCCCAGCAGGGTGCCAAGCCGCGCATGCCGGCCATGCCGCAGGGAGATCAGAGCCATGTCCGTTAAACAGTTCAAGCGAGCGATCAGCTGGCTGGGGGGCGTCGCGCTGCTGCTGAGCGGTATGGTGCAGGCCGTGACCATCCAGCACTGGAGCGGCGCCAACGGCGCCCGCGTCTATTTCGTCGAGGCGCATGCCAACCCCATCGTCGACGTGCGCGTCGAGTTCGATGCCGGTAACCGTCGCGAAGACCCGGCCAAGCCCGGCGTCAGCGACATGACCGCCAGCCTGCTCGACGCCGGCACCGCCAGCCGTAACGAAGAGCAGCTGCGCGAAGCGCTGGCCGACACGGCCTCGTCGCTGTCGTCATTCGCCGAGCTGGAAAGCGCCGGCATCTCACTGCGTACGCTGGCCCGCCCCGCGGTGCGTGAGCAGGCCGTGGCGCTGGCGGCGGACGTGCTGGCCCGCCCCGCCTTTCCGCCGGCCATCCTCGAGCGGGAAAAGGCCCGCAGCATCGAAAACCTGCGCCAGGAAGAGAACGACGCCGGATTCCTGGCCCAGCGCGAGCTGACCCGGCTGATGTATCCCAGCCATCCTTACGGCATCAACGCACGGGTGTCGGCCGAGTCGTTGAAGAAAATCACCCGCGCCGATCTGCTGGCATTCTGGCGCAAGCATTACCAGCCGCGCTACGCCGTCGTCTCCATCGTCGGCGACCTGACCCGAGCGCAGGCGGAAAAGCTGGCCGAAGACCTGCTTGCCGGCCTGAAAAACCAGGCGGGAGCCTTGCCGGCGATTCCGCCGGTGCCGGTGGGAAAAGAGGGGCAGACGGTCACGCTGCCGCACCCCGGTACGCAGACCCACCTGGCGCTCGGCATGCCGGTCATTACCCGCGACGATCCGGACTACTTCCCGCTGCTGGTCGGCAACTACGTGCTGGGCGGTGGCGGCTTCGACGCCCGGCTGATGAAGGAAGTGCGCGACAAGCGCGGCCTGACCTATGGCGTCAGCAGCGCCTTCAGCCCCTACCAGCGCGCCGGCGAATTCAGCATCGGGCTATCGACACGCAACGACCAGGCCGCCACCGCGCTCAAGGTGACCCGCGATACGCTGAGGGAGTTCATCGAGCGCGGACCGACCGACGCCGAACTGGAGCAGGCCAAGGCCAATATCATCGGCGGCTTTCCGTTGCGCTTCGACAGCAACCGCAAACTGCTCGGCTATCTCGGCGTGATCGGACTGTACCGCCTGCCCCTGACCTTCCTCGACGACTACACCAAGCATGTCGCCGCGGTCACGCCGGCCCAGGTGCGAGACGCCTGGCGGCGCCGGGTCCGGCCGCAGCAGATGGCGACGGTCATCGTCGGGCCCCGTTCCTGAGACATCGTGTCCTGTCGCGAGAGCTCCTCGGCAGGGCGATGAGCCTCGCGATGCCCAATGCGTTTGTGTAAGGTGGCTTGGCTGGCGGATCGCCGTAAGGCTTTGGGCGTGCCGGGCTGCAAATGCGTCCCATTCATGGACGAAGAGCGCGATTTCGCGTAAGTCTCGAGAGCGAACTGATTAAAATTAAGGCGCCGAGCAGCGGATCACGGTAAACTCTGCGCCTTGATTTTTTTGCCGCTTTACCATGAGTCAAGCCAGAAACCACGTCCGGATCATCGGTGGCGACTATCGCCGCCGGCAATTACCCTTCCCCGATGCCGAGGGCCTGCGGCCCACTCCCGACCGCGTGCGCGAGACGGTGTTCAACTGGCTGGGGCAGGATCTGGACGGACTCGTGTGCCTCGATCTGTTCGCCGGCAGCGGCGCGCTGGGCTTCGAGGCCGCGTCGCGCCGGGCGCGGCGTGTGGTGATGGTGGAAAAGTCGCGCAAGGTGGCCGAGGGCCTCAAGGCCAACCGCCAGCTGCTCGCAGCCCAGGCCGTCGAGGTGGTGGTCATGGACGCCGTGCACTACCTGAAAAGCTGTCGCGAACGCTTCGACCTGGTGTTCCTCGATCCGCCCTACCGCTCCACGCTGCTCGAGCAAATCCTGCCGCTGCTGCCGGCAGTGCTGGCCGACGACGCCCGCGTCTACGTCGAGGCCGCCAGTTGGCCCGACCTCGAGGGCTGGCAGCGGATCAAGGAAGGCCGCGCCGGCCTGGTCCATTACGGACTGCTCGGCCAGGGCCGGCCAGACGCAAGCCTGTAGCCTGCTGTCTGCCGGGCCCCGCTATAACCATATAACGGGGTGGACTTGCGGGCCGGCAAGACGGGTGACAGAATTCAAACATGAAATACTTGAGGAAAATACTATGTCTTTGATGATTACTGACGAGTGCATCAACTGCGACGTCTGTGAACCGGAGTGCCCGAACAACGCCATCTCGCAGGGCGAAGAAATCTACGAGATCGACCCTAACCTGTGCACCCAGTGCGTCGGCCACTACGACGAACCGCAATGCCAGCAAGTCTGTCCGGTCGACTGTATCCCGCTGGACCCGAACCATCAGGAGACCCAGGAAGAGCTGTACCAGAAATACCTGGCCATCAGCGGCAAGGCCTGAGGCGGCACTAAGCGGTTGATGCAAAAGGAGAAGGGCCCGGCTGTCCATGGTGCAGCCTGGCCCTTCCGCTTTTTCTTTCCAAGAAAATGCGGTTTTTTTCAAAAAAGATGTTGACGACCTTCGGGGCTGTCTATAATATTCGGGTCTCTTTCAGGAGGGATTCCCGAGCGGTCAAAGGGATCAGACTGTAAATCTGACGGCTCTGCCTTCGAAGGTTCGAATCCTTCTCCCTCCACCAGAATACTTTTATAAACGTCTTGGCGGCGTGTAGTAAGGTCGTCCGTGATCGTGACGGGCGGGTGTAGCTCAATGGTAGAGCAGAAGCCTTCCAAGCTTACGACGAGGGTTCGATTCCCTTCACCCGCTCCAGGCGTTAAGTGCCAGTTTTAGGGCCCATGTAGCTCAGGGGTAGAGCACTCCCTTGGTAAGGGAGAGGTCGGCAGTTCAATTCTGCCCATGGGCACCATCACTTAATTTATTCGGATTCAGGAAATTTTGCCATGGCTAAGGAAAAGTTCGAGCGGACAAAACCGCACGTAAACGTCGGCACCATCGGTCACGTTGACCATGGTAAAACCACGCTGACCGCCGCTATCACCACCATTCTGTCGAAGAAATACGGTGGCGAAGCCAAAGACTACTCCCAGATCGACAGCGCGCCGGAAGAAAAGGCTCGCGGTATTACCATTAATACCGCTCACGTAGAATACGAAACCGCTACCCGTCACTACGCTCACGTAGACTGCCCGGGTCACGCCGACTACGTGAAGAACATGATCACCGGCGCCGCCCAGATGGACGGCGCGATCCTGGTGTGCTCGGCCGCTGACGGTCCGATGCCGCAAACCCGCGAACACATCCTGCTGTCCCGTCAGGTTGGCGTTCCGTACATCATCGTCTACCTGAACAAGGCCGACCTGGTGGACGACGCCGAACTGCTGGAACTGGTGGAAATGGAAGTGCGCGACCTGTTGTCGTCCTACGACTTCCCGGGCGACGACACCCCGATCATCATCGGTTCCGCCCGTCTGGCGCTGGAAGGCGACCAGTCCGAATACGGCGAGCCGTCGATCTTCCGTCTGGCCGACGCGCTGGACAGCTACATCCCGACTCCGGAACGCGCCATCGACAAGCCGTTCCTGCTGCCGATCGAAGACGTGTTCTCGATCTCGGGCCGTGGCACCGTGGTGACCGGTCGCGTTGAGCGCGGCATCGTCAAGGTTGGCGAAGAAATCGAAATCGTGGGCCTGAAGCCGACCGCCAAGACTACCTGCACCGGCGTGGAAATGTTCCGCAAGCTGCTGGACCAGGGTCAGGCTGGCGACAACGTTGGCGTGCTGCTGCGCGGCACCAAGCGTGAAGAAGTGGAGCGTGGTCAGGTGCTGGCCAAGCCGGGCTCGATCACCCCGCACACCAAGTTCGAAGCTTCGGTGTACGTGCTGTCGAAAGACGAAGGTGGCCGTCACACCCCGTTCTTCGCCAACTACCGCCCGCAGTTCTACTTCCGTACCACCGACGTGACCGGTGCCATCACCCTGAAAGAGGGTGTGGAAATGGTTATGCCGGGTGACAACGTGGAGTTCTCCGTGGAACTGATCGCTCCGATCGCCATGGAAGAAGGTCTGCGCTTCGCCATCCGCGAAGGTGGTCGTACCGTCGGCGCCGGCGTTGTTTCCAAGATCATCGCTTGATCTGAAAAGGTTTTAGGCCAGTAGCTCAATTGGTAGAGTATCGGTCTCCAAAACCGAGGGTTGGGGGTTCGAGACCCTCCTGGCCTGCCAATTAAGACCAGCCGGCGCTTGCGCGCCGGTTGGTCTTTTGTCGCATTCACGCAGAGAAAATCCCGCACATGGAAATGCAAGACAAAATCAAGCTGGCGCTGGCAGGGCTGATCGTCGCTGTCGGCATCGCTGGCTTTTACATGATTCCCGAAACCCAGGGCGTGTTGCGTGTGCTGGCCTTCGTGGTCAGTCTGGCGGCCGCGGCTGCTGTGGTGTGGACTTCGGCGACGGGCAAGTCCTTCGTTAGCTATGCGCAAGAGTCGGTGGCCGAAGGTCGCAAAGTGGTATGGCCCACGCGCAAGGAAGCGCTGCAGATGACGGGTCTGGTATTCCTGTTCGTAATGATTCTGGCGTTGTTCATGTGGCTGGTCGACTCGGGGTTGTCCTGGCTGTTCTATGACGTGCTTCTCGGTCGAGGTTAATGATGGCTAAACGTTGGTATGTGGTGCATGCCTATTCCGGTTTTGAAAAGAGCGTGCAGAAAGCCTTGCGCGAGCGCATCGAGCGTTCCGAAGTGGCGGACCTGTTCGGTCAGGTGCTGGTGCCGGTCGAGGAAGTGGTTGACGTGAAGAACGGCCGCAAGTCGATTTCCGAGCGCAAATTCTTCCCGGGCTACGTGCTGGTCGAAATGGAAATGACCGACGAGACCTGGCACCTGGTGAAGAGCACGCCGAAAGTGACCGGCTTCGTCGGCGGCACGGCCAACCGGCCCGCGCCGATTTCCAAGAAGGAAGTCGAATCCATCATGCAGCAGATGCAGGAGGGCGTCGAGAAGCCGAAGCCGAAGGTGCTGTTCGAGGTGGGCGAGAAGGTGCGCGTGATCGATGGTCCGTTCAACGACTTCAACGGTTCGGTGGATGAGGTCAATTACGAGCGCAACAAGATTCGCGTCTCGGTGCAGATCTTCGGTCGCGAAACGCCGGTCGAGCTTGATTTCAACCAGGTAGAAAAGCTGTAACTTCTGCTTGGCAGTTGTTTGTGGGGCATGTATAATCATGCCCTTTCGTCTGGGAAGCGGGCGTCTCGCCTGCGTTACTACCCGTTTTAGGAGCTAAATCGTGGCAAAGAAGATTGTCGGCTACATCAAGCTGCAAGTGCCCGCTGGTAAAGCCAACCCGTCGCCGCCGATCGGCCCGGCGCTGGGTCAGCGCGGTCTGAACATCATGGAATTCTGCAAGGCGTTCAACGCCCAGACCCAGGGCGTCGAGCCGGGTCTGCCGATTCCGGTGGTGATCACCGCCTATGCGGACAAGTCCTTCACCTTCGTGATGAAGACCCCGCCGGCTACCATCCTGCTGAAGAAGGCTGCTGGTATCCAGAAGGGTAGCTCGAAGCCGCATACCGACAAGGTGGGTACCGTTACCCGCGCTCAGCTGGAAGAGATCGCCAAGACCAAGTCCCCGGACTTGACCGCCGCCGATCTGGACGCAGCCGTGCGTACCATCGCCGGTTCCGCTCGTTCCATGGGTCTGAAAGTGGAGGGTGTGTAATGGCTAAGGTTTCCAAGCGCCTGAAGGCTCTGAATGCCAAGGTCGACGCCAACAAGCTGTACGCCGTTGACGAAGCGCTGGCGCTCGTGAAAGAAGCGGCTACCGCCAAGTTCGACGAGTCGATCGACATCGCCGTGAACCTGGGTGTGGACCCGCGTAAATCCGATCAGGTCGTACGTGGCTCCGTCGTGCTGCCGCGCGGCACCGGCAAGACCGTCCGCGTTGCCGTGTTCGCCCAGGGCGCCGCTGCTGAAGCCGCCAAGGCCGCCGGTGCCGACATCGTCGGTTTCGACGATCTGGCCGAGCAGGTCAAGGCTGGTCAGCTGGACTTCGACATCGTGATCGCTTCCCCGGACGCCATGCGCGTGGTGGGTCAGCTGGGCCAGATCCTCGGTCCGCGCGGTCTGATGCCGAACCCGAAAGTGGGTACCGTGACCCCGAACGTGGCCGACGCCGTGAAGAACGCCAAGGCCGGTCAGGTTCAGTATCGTACCGACAAGGCCGGTATCATTCACGCCACCATTGGCCGTGCCTCCTTCGAAGCCGAAGCCCTGCGTGAGAACCTGTCCGCGCTGGTTGACGCTCTGGTGAAGGCCAAGCCGGCTGCTTCCAAGGGTCTGTACCTGCGGAAGATCGCCGTATCCAGCACCATGGGTATCGGTGTGCGCGTAGATACCAGCACCGTCAACGCCTAAGTTGATAGTGCGGCAAGCCCTTGGGCTTGTCATGACTTTGGGCCGGCGAGCGTTTCGCTCGCCGGATTGTCAAAGACCGTAGGAGCCGCAAGGCTTAATCGTCGTCAGATATCCTACGCAGACGGTGTGCCCGAATAGAAGGCTGTCAAAACGTCTTACGGGCCCATGTAGCTCAGGGGTAGAGCACTCCCTTGGTAAGGGAGAGGTCGGCGGTTCAATTCCGCCCATGGGCACCATCAGATGGTTCTGCTATGTCTCCTGAACAGGTCGCCGCTGCAAAGCGGAGCGGTTCGCCGCTTCATTTCAGACTAGGAGCTAGACCTTGAGTCTCAATCTTGAAGATAAAAAGGCGGTAGTGGCCGAAGTGTCTGCTCAACTGGCAGGCGCTCAGACCCTCGTTATCGCCGAATATCGCGGCATCGAGGTTGGCAGCATGACCCAACTCCGTGCAAAAGCACGTGAGAACGGCGTGTACCTGCGCGTTCTGAAGAACACGCTGGTGCGCCGCGCCGTGGCCGACACCGCCTTTGCGGGCCTGGCTGACCAGATGGTCGGTCCGCTCGTATACGGCATTTCGGCTGACCCGGTTGCTGCTGCCAAAGTGCTGCAACAGTTCGCCAAGCAAGATGACAAGATCGTCATCAAAGCAGGTTCTTACGACGGCAAAGTGCTGGATGCCGCTCAGGTTGCTGAGCTGGCCTCGATCCCGAGCCGCGAAGAACTGCTCAGCAAGCTTCTCTACGTTATGCAAGCTCCGATGGCCGGCTTCGCCCGCGGCCTGGCAGCCCTTGCCGAGAAGAAGCAAGCCGAGGCGGCTTAATCAATCTGACTTATTCCGAATTCAGGAGAATTTCACATGGCAATTACCAAAGAAGACATCCTCGAGGCAGTTGGTGCCCTGACCGTTATGGAACTGAACGACCTGGTTAAGGCGTTCGAAGAGAAGTTCGGCGTATCCGCTGCTGCCGTTGCCGTTGCCGGCCCGGCCGCTGGTGGCGCTGCTGCCGTTGAAGAGAAGACCGAGTTCGACGTGATCCTGTCCGCCGCTGGCGACAACAAGGTCAACGTGATCAAGGTCGTACGTGCTATCACCGGTCTGGGCCTGAAAGAAGCCAAGGACCTGGTAGACGGCGCTCCGAAGGCCGTGAAGGAAGGCGTGTCCAAGGCTGAAGCCGACGACATCCTGAAGCAGCTGACCGAAGCCGGTGCTAAGGCTGAAGTGAAGTAATCTTCCGGACCGGAAGATGAGTGAGGCTGGCGGAGAAATCCGCCAGCCTTATTGCGCTTGTGATTGGCCGACACGAAGAAAGTAAAAGCCAGCAATCAATGCGTGCGTGGCTGCTGACTTTTGGTTTCTTGCGCCACCCCACCTCGATGGAGACTCTATGAGTTATTCGTTTACTGAGAAAAAGCGTATTCGTAAGAGCTTTGCGAAACGCGACAGTGTTCTCGATGTCCCATTCCTGTTGGCGACCCAGATCGATTCGTATACCGAATTCCTCCAGCTGGGCGTACCGATCGACCAGCGCAAGGATGTTGGGTTGCAGGCGGCATTCAATTCGATTTTCCCGATCATAAGCCACAACGGCTATGCTCGCCTGGATTTTGCACACTATATTCTTGGTGAGCCCCCGTTCGATGTTCAGGAGTGCCAGCTGCGCGGTATTACCTACGCCTCGCCGCTGCGTGCGCGTATCCGCCTGACCATCCTGGACAAGGAGTCCTCCAAACCGGTGGTCAAGGAGGTGCGCGAGAATGAAGTCTACATGGGCGAAATCCCGCTCATGACCACCAACGGTTCTTTCATCATCAACGGTACCGAGCGGGTCATCGTGTCCCAGCTGCACCGTTCCCCGGGCGTGTTCTTCGAGCACGACCGCGGCAAGACCCATTCCTCGGGCAAGCTGCTGTTCTCGGCGCGCGTGATCCCCTACCGCGGCTCCTGGCTCGACTTCGAATTCGATCCGAAGGACCACCTGTACTTCCGTATCGACCGTCGCCGCAAGATGCCGGTTACCATCCTGCTCAAGGCGCTGGGTTACAACGAAGAACAGATCCTGTCCGAGTTCTACAACACCGATACCTTCTACCTGGGTAACGACGGCGTCCACATGAAGGTGGTGGCCGAGCGCCTGAAGGGCGAGGTGGCCAAGTTCGATATCGTCGCTCCGGACGGCAAGCTGATCGTCGCCAAGGACAAGCGCATCACCGCCAAGCACATCCGCGACATCGTGGCGGCCAATCTCGACCGCATCGAGGTGCCGTCCGACGCGCTGCTGGGCAAGGTGCTGGCGCGCGCCGTGGTGAATACCGACAGCGGCGAAGTGATCGCCCGTGCCAACGAGGAAATCAGCGAGGAAATCCTGGCCAAGCTGGCGCTGGCCGAGATTCCGCAGATCGACGTGCTGTTCACCAACGATCTGGATCAGGGTTCCTACATCGCCCAGACACTGCGCGTGGACGACATCCAGGACCAGCTGCAGGCGCGCGTGGCGATCTACCGCATGATGCGCCCGGGTGAGCCGCCGACCGAAGAAGCCGTCGAGCAGCTGTTCCAGCGCCTGTTCTTCAGCGCGGATACCTACGATCTGTCGCGCGTAGGCCGCATGAAGTTCAACACCCGCACCTACCAGTACAAGTTCGACGACAAGACCCCGGAGTGGTTCAAGACCCTGATCGGCGAGAAGTTCGCCGAGCGTCGCGACATCACCGACGGCACGCTGAGCACCGAAGACATCGTCTCCGTGATCGCCATCCTGTGCGAACTGAAGAACGGCCGTGGCGAAGTGGACGATATCGACCACCTCGGCAACCGCCGCGTGCGTTCGGTGGGCGAACTGGCCGAGAACCAGTTCCGCGCCGGCCTGGTGCGTGTCGAGCGCGCGGTCAAGGAGCGCCTGAACCAGGCCGAGTCCGACAACCTGATGCCGCACGACCTGATCAACGCCAAGCCGGTCAGCGCCGCCATCAAGGAATTCTTCGGCTCCAGCCAGCTGTCGCAGTTCATGGACCAGACCAACCCGCTGTCGGAAATCACCCACAAGCGCCGTGTCTCGGCCCTGGGTCCGGGCGGTCTGACGCGCGAGCGCGCCGGCTTCGAAGTGCGCGACGTGCACCCGACCCATTACGGCCGCGTGTGCCCGATCGAAACGCCGGAAGGTCCGAACATCGGTCTGATCAACTCGCTGTCGGTGTATGCCCGCACCAACGAGTTCGGCTTCCTGGAGACGCCGTACCGCAAGGTGATCGACGGCAAGGTGACGATGGAGATCGATTACCTGTCCGCGATCGAGGAAGGCCGTTACGTCATCGCCCAGGCCAACGCCGAGCTGGATGCCGACGGCACGCTGATCGACGAGCTGGTGACCTGCCGCGAGAAGGGCGAAACCATCCTGGCGACGCCGGATCGCGTGCAGTACATGGACGTGGCCACCGGCCAGGTGGTGTCCGTCGCCGCCTCGCTGATTCCGTTCCTCGAACACGATGACGCCAACCGTGCGCTGATGGGCGCCAACATGCAGCGTCAGGCCGTACCGTGCCTGCGTCCGGAAAAGCCGTTCGTCGGTACCGGCATCGAGCGTTCGGTAGCCGTCGACTCCGGCACCACCGTGGTGGCGCGTCGCGGCGGCGTGGTCGACTACGTCGATGCCAACCGTATCGTGGTGCGCGTCAACGACGAAGAGGCGCTGGCCGGCGAAGTCGGTGTGGATATCTACAACCTGACCAAGTTCACCCGCTCCAACCAGAACACCAACATCAACCAGCGTCCGGTGGTGAAGATGGGCGACAAGATCGCCCGCGGCGACGTGGTGGCGGACGGCGCTTCGACCGACCTGGGCGAACTGGCGCTGGGTCAGAACATGACCATCGCCTTCATGCCGTGGAACGGCTATAACTTCGAGGACTCGATCCTGATCTCGGAGAAGGTGGTGGCCGAAGACCGCTACACCTCGATCCACATCGAAGAACTGTCGGTGGTGGCGCGCGACACCAAGCTGGGGCCGGAAGAAATCACCCGCGACATCCCCAACCTGTCCGAGCGCATGGCCGGCCGTCTCGACGACTCCGGCATCGTCTACATCGGCGCCGAAGTGGAAGCCGGCGACGTGCTGGTGGGCAAGGTGACGCCGAAGGGCGAAACCCAGCTGACGCCGGAAGAGAAGCTGCTGCGCGCGATCTTCGGCGAGAAGGCGTCCGACGTGAAGGACACCTCGCTGCGCGTGCCGACCGGCATGACCGGCACCGTGATCGACGTGCAGGTGTTCACCCGCGAAGGCATCGAGCGCGACAAGCGTGCCCAGTCGATCATCGACGCCGAACTGAAGCGCTACCGCCTCGACCTGAACGACCAGCTGCGTATCTTCGACAACGACGCCTTCAGCCGTATCGAACGCCTGATCATGGGCAAGGTCGCCAACGGCGGCCCGAAGCGCCTGGCCAAGGGTACCGCGATCGACCGCGAATACTTGGAAAGCCTGCCGTCCAAGCACGATTGGTTCGACATCCGCATGGCCGACGAAGATATCGCCAAGCAGCTCGAACTGATCAAGGAAAGCCTGGCTCAAAAGCGTGAGGAGTTCGACCTCAAGTTCGAGGACAAGAAGCGCAAGCTGACCCAGGGCGACGAGCTGCCGCCGGGCGTGCAGAAGATGGTCAAGGTGTACCTGGCGGTGAAGCGCCGCCTGCAGGCCGGCGACAAGATGGCCGGCCGTCACGGTAACAAGGGCGTGGTATCGCGCATCCTGCCGGTGGAAGACATGCCGTACATGGGCGACGGCCGTCCGGTCGACATCGTGCTGAACCCGCTGGGCGTACCGTCGCGTATGAACATCGGTCAGATTCTCGAGGTGCACCTGGGTTGGGCCGGCAAGGGTATCGGCGAGCAGGTCAACCGCATGCTGCAGTCGCAGCGTGCCGTGGCCGACATCCGCAGCTACCTGGAGCGTGTCTACAACCAGACCGGCAAGCCGGAAGAGATCGCTGCGATGAGCGACGAGGAGATCCTCGACCTGGCCGGCAACCTGGCCAAGGGCATGCCGTTCGCCACCCCGGTGTTCGACGGTGCCAAGGAGTCCGAGATCAAGATGATGCTGGACCTGGCCTACCCGGACGAGGATCCGCACACCGGGCTGCTCGACTTCAACGACTCGAAGACCCAGATGACGCTGTACGACGGCCGCTCCGGCGAAGCCTTCGACCGCAAGGTCACGGTCGGCGTGATGCACTACCTGAAGCTGCACCACCTGGTCGACGACAAGATGCACGCCCGTTCCACCGGTCCGTACAGCTTGGTGACGCAGCAGCCGCTGGGTGGTAAGGCGCAGTTCGGTGGCCAGCGTTTCGGTGAGATGGAAGTATGGGCGCTGGAAGCCTACGGTGCCGCCTACACCCTGCAGGAAATGCTGACCGTGAAGTCCGACGACGTGACCGGTCGTACCAAGGTGTACGAAAACATCGTCAAGGGCGAGCACAAGATCGACGCCGGCATGCCGGAGTCCTTCAACGTGCTGGTGAAGGAAATCCGCTCCCTCGGCCTCGACATCGACCTGGAACGTTATTAATTAGGAATGCCGCGCCTCGGCCAATCTTGGCCGAGGCGCGGTCTCCTGACTGGAGACGCAATGAAAGCTCTGCTCGACCTCTTTAAGCAAGTTACGCAAGAAGAAGAGTTTGATGCGATTAAGATCGGCATCGCTTCACCGGACAAGATCCGTTCCTGGTCCTACGGTGAGGTCAAGAAGCCCGAAACCATCAACTATCGTACCTTCAAGCCGGAACGCGACGGCCTGTTCTGCGCCCGCATCTTCGGGCCGGTGAAGGACTACGAGTGCCTGTGCGGCAAGTACAAGCGCCTCAAGCATCGCGGCGTGATCTGCGAGAAGTGCGGCGTCGAAGTCACCCTGTCCAAGGTGCGCCGCGAGCGCATGGGCCACATCGAACTGGCCAGCCCGACCGCGCACATCTGGTTCCTGAAGAGCCTGCCGTCCCGTCTGGGCATGGTGCTCGACATGACCCTGCGCGACATCGAACGGGTGCTGTACTTCGAAGGCTACGTCGTGACCGATCCGGGCATGACCCCGCTGCAGCGCGGCCAGTTGCTGACCGAAGAAGACTTCCTCGACAAGGAAGACCAGTACGGCGACGACTTCAAGGCCATGATGGGTGCCGAGGCCGTGCGCGAACTGCTGCGCAGCCTGGACCTGAACAACGAGATCGAGACCCTGCGTCGCGAACTCGAGTCCACCAATTCCGACACCAAGATCAAGAAGATCGCCAAGCGCCTGAAGGTGCTGGAAGCCTTCCTGCGCTCGGGCATGAAGCCGGAATGGATGATCCTGGAAGTGCTGCCGGTGCTGCCGCCGGAACTGCGCCCGCTGGTGCCGCTGGACGGCGGCCGCTTCGCCACCTCCGACCTGAACGACCTGTACCGCCGCGTCATCAACCGCAACAACCGCCTCAAACGGCTTTTGGAGCTGCGTGCGCCGGACATCATCGTGCGCAACGAAAAGCGCATGCTGCAGGAATCGGTCGACTCGCTGCTCGACAACGGCCGCCGCGGCAAGGCCATGACCGGCGCCAACAAGCGCCCGCTCAAGTCGCTGGCCGACATGATCAAGGGTAAGGGCGGCCGCTTCCGTCAGAACCTGCTGGGTAAGCGCGTCGACTACTCCGGCCGTTCCGTGATCACCGTGGGCCCGACCCTGCGCCTGCATCAGTGCGGCCTGCCGAAGAAGATGGCACTGGAACTGTTCAAGCCGTTCATCTTCCACAAGCTGGAAGTGCTGGGCCTGGCCTCCACCATCAAGGCCGCCAAGAAGCTGGTCGAGCAGGAAGTGCCGGAAGTATGGGACATCCTGGAAGACGTCATCCGCGAGCATCCGGTACTGCTGAACCGTGCGCCGACCCTGCACCGTCTGGGCATCCAGGCGTTCGAGCCGGTGCTGATCGAAGGCAAGGCGATCCAGCTGCACCCGCTGGTCTGCGCGGCGTTCAACGCCGACTTCGACGGTGACCAGATGGCCGTCCACGTGCCGCTGTCGCTGGAAGCGCAGATGGAAGCCCGCACCCTGATGCTGGCCACCAACAACGTGCTGTCGCCCGCCAACGGCGAGCCGATCATCGTGCCGTCGCAGGATATCGTGCTGGGTCTGTACTACATGACCCGCGACAAGGTGAATGGCAAGGGCGAAGGCATGGTGTTCGCCGACACCAAGGAAGTGCATCGTGCCTACGAAACCCGTCAGGTCGAACTGGCCACGCGCATCACCGTACGTCTGAAAGAGTGGGAAAAGGACGAGCAGGGCGAGTTCCAGCCGGTGATGAAGCGCTACGACACCACCGTCGGCCGCGCGCTGCTGTCGGACATCCTGCCGAAGGGCCTGCCGTTCGAGCACATCAACAAGGCGCTGAAGAAGAAGGAAATCTCCAAGCTGATCAACGCCTCGTTCCGCCGTTGCGGCATCCGCGACACGGTGATCTTCGCCGACCAACTGATGTACACCGGTTTCGCCTTCTCCACCCGCGGCGGCATCTCGATCTGCGTCGACGACATGCTGGTTCCGACCAAGAAGATCGAACTGCTGGCCGAGGCCAACAAGGAAGTCAAGGAGATCGAGGAACAGTACCGTCAAGGTCTGGTGACTCAGGGCGAACGCTACAACAAGGTGGTGGACATCTGGGGCCGCACCGGCGACAAGGTCGCCAAGGCGATGATGGACGAACTGTCCAAGCAGAAGGTGCTGGATCGCGAAGGCAAGGAAGTCGACCAGGAGTCGTTCAACTCGATTTACATGATGGCCGACTCCGGCGCCCGGGGTTCCGTCGCCCAGATCAAGCAGTTGGCCGGTATGCGGGGCCTGATGGCCAAGCCGGACGGCTCGATTATCGAGACGCCGATTACCTCGAACTTCCGCGAAGGTCTGACGGTACTGCAGTACTTCATCTCGACCCACGGTGCCCGTAAGGGTCTGGCGGATACCGCCCTGAAGACCGCCAACTCCGGTTACCTGACCCGTCGTCTGGTCGACGTGACCCAGGATCTGGTGGTGATCGAGGACGATTGCGGTACCAGCAATGGCTTCGTGATGAAGGCCGTGCTGCAAGGCGGTGACGTGATCGAACCGCTGCGCGACCGTATCCTCGGCCGTGTGACCGCGACCGACGTGGTGGACCCGTCCACCAGCGAAACCGTGATCGAAGCCGGCACGCTGCTGGACGAGCATCTGGTCGACATGATCGACAACCTGGGTATCGACGAAGTGAAGGTGCGTACTGCCATCACCTGCGAAACCCGCTACGGCCTGTGCGCCAAGTGCTACGGCCGTGACCTGGCTCGCGGCAAGCGCGTCAACGCCGGCGAAGCCGTGGGCGTGATCGCCGCCCAGTCGATCGGTGAACCGGGTACCCAGCTGACCATGCGTACCTTCCACATCGGTGGTGCCGCCTCCCGTTCGGCTGCCGCCAGCCAGGTGGAAGGTAAGTCCAACGGTACCGTGCGTTTCTCCAGCCAGATGCGCTACGTGGCCAACAACAAGGGCGAGCTGATCGTCATCACCCGCTCCGGCGAAGTGGTGATCCACGACGACATCGGCCGCGAGCGCGAGCGTCACAAGGTGCCGTACGGCGCCACGCTGCTGGTCAACGACGGTATGCAGATCAAGGCTGGCGCCGTGCTGGCCACGTGGGACCCGCACACCCGTCCGATCATCACCGAGTACGCCGGCCGCGTGAAGTTCGAGAACGTGGAAGAAGGCAACACCGTGGCCAAGCAGACCGACGAAGTGACCGGTCTGTCCACCCTGGTGGTGATCGATCCGAAGCGCCGCGCCGGTTCGCAGTCCAAGATGCTGCGTCCTCTGGTGAAGCTGCTCGACGAGTTCGGCAACGAAGTGAAGCTGGCCGGTTCCGAGTCCTCGGTGTCGATCACCTTCCAGGTCGGCGCCATCATCACCGTGCGCGACGGACAGGAAGTGGGCAAGGGTGAAGTGCTGGCCCGTATCCCGCAGGAATCGACCAAGACCCGCGACATTACCGGTGGTCTGCCGCGCGTGGCCGAACTGTTCGAAGCGCGTTCGCCGAAAGACGCCGGCATGCTGGCCGAAGTCACCGGTACCGTGTCGTTCGGCAAGGACACCAAGGGCAAGCAGCGTCTGATCATCACCGATCTGGACGGCAACGGCTATGAAAGCCTGATTCCGAAGGACAAGCACGTGCTGGTGCACGACGGTCAGGTGGTGAACCGCGGCGAACTGATCGTCGACGGCGCCGTCGACCCGCACGACATCCTGCGCCTGCAGGGTATCGAGGCACTGGCGCGCTACATCGTCCAGGAAGTGCAGGAAGTGTACCGTCTGCAGGGCGTGAAGATTAACGACAAGCACATCGAGGTGATCATCCGCCAGATGCTGCGGCGCGTGGTCATCACCGATGCCGGCGATACCGACTTCATCCAGGGTGAACAGGTCGAGCGCGCCGAAGTACTGGCGAAGAACGACGAGATGCTGGCCGAAGGCAAGGAGCCGGCGCACTACGACAACGTGCTCCTGGGTATCACCAAGGCCTCGCTGTCGACCGACTCCTTCATCTCCGCGGCCTCGTTCCAGGAAACCACGCGCGTGCTGACCGAAGCCGCGATCATGGGCAAGAAGGACGACCTGCGCGGCCTGAAGGAAAACGTCATCGTCGGCCGCCTGATTCCGGCCGGTACCGGCCTCGCTTACCACCGCAACCGTCGCCGCCAGGCGCCGGGCGGCGAGGGCGGACCGGAACAGCAGCTGCTGGAACCGCAGATGGAGAGCTTCGAAGGCAACGAATAAGCGCCTGCTGTTGCTGAAGTGTTGAAAAAACGCTGTCCTTTCAACGGTTAACGTTGGGAGGCAGCGTCTTTTTCATTGACGCTCCGTAGTTGCCTAAAATATAATCCTCCGTCCTTCTGGGCGGCATGTTGCCGTCCACGACTCAACTAGGAACTGATAGTAATGCCAACCATCAACCAACTCGTGCGCAAAGGCCGCCTGGCCGAGCAGACGAAGAGCAAGGTGCCGGCGCTGGAGGCCTGCCCGCAGAAGCGTGGCGTGTGCACCCGCGTTTACACCACGACCCCGAAAAAGCCGAACTCCGCCCTGCGTAAAGTGTGCAAGGTTCGTCTGACCAACGGTTTCGAAGTGATTTCGTACATCGGCGGTGAAGGCCACAACCTGCAGGAACACTCCGTGGTGCTGATCCGTGGTGGTCGTGTGAAGGACTTGCCGGGTGTGCGTTACCACACCGTGCGCGGCTCGCTGGATACCGCTGGCGTGAAAGACCGTAAGCAGGCTCGTTCCAAGTACGGCGCCAAGCGTCCTAAGTAAGACGCCCGCCCGGAACGTAAACGGCGGTGCTGCACCGTCGAGTAAGTGGTTGCTCCACTGGGCGGCCATGAGCGGCAAGCTCAACTGAATTGAATTAAGGAATTACCATGCCAAGACGCAGAGAAGTCCCCAAGCGCGAAATCCTGCCGGATCCGAAGTTCGGTAGCCAGGATCTCTCCAAATTCATGAACGTCGTGATGATCGACGGCAAGAAATCCGTTGCAGAGCGCATTATCTACGGCGCGCTGGACCAAATTGAAAAGAAAACCGGCAAGAACGCGCTGGAAGTGTTCAACACTGCCCTCGCCAACGCCAAGCCGGTTGTCGAAGTGAAGAGCCGCCGTGTAGGTGGTGCAAACTATCAGGTTCCAGTTGAGGTGCGTCCGGCACGCCGTATGGCGCTCGCTATGCGTTGGCTGCGCGATGCAGCCCGCAAGCGCGGTGAAAAATCCATGGACCTGCGTCTGGCCGGGGAACTGATCGACGCGGCCGAAGGCCGTGGCGGCGCCATGAAGAAGCGTGAAGAAGTTCACCGCATGGCCGAAGCCAACAAGGCGTTCTCGCACTTCCGTTTCTAAGTTAAACCCACCGAGAAGGTTTTGGCCGTGGCTAGGAAAACTCCTATCGAGCGCTACCGCAACATCGGTATCAGCGCTCACATCGACGCCGGTAAGACCACTA
Organism: Pseudogulbenkiania sp. MAI-1; assembly: GCF_000527175.1. NCBI lineage: Bacteria > Pseudomonadati > Pseudomonadota > Betaproteobacteria > Neisseriales > Chromobacteriaceae > Pseudogulbenkiania > Pseudogulbenkiania sp. MAI-1. The sequence continues at coordinate 394,064 of NZ_AZUR01000001.1, forward strand.
CTACCGAGCGTATTCTGTTTTACACCGGGGTGAACCACAAGATTGGTGAAGTTCACGACGGCGCCGCCACCATGGACTGGATGGAGCAAGAGCAGGAGCGTGGTATCACCATTACCTCCGCTGCCACCACCACGTTCTGGAAAGGCATGGGGATGCAGTTCCCCGAGCACCGTTTCAACATCATCGATACCCCGGGGCACGTGGACTTCACCATCGAGGTGGAGCGTTCCATGCGCGTGCTGGACGGTGCCGTGATGGTGTACTGCGCCGTGGGTGGCGTGCAGCCGCAGTCGGAAACCGTATGGCGTCAGGCCAACAAGTACCAGGTTCCGCGTATCGCCTTCGTGAACAAGATGGACCGTCAGGGTGCCAACTTCTTCCGTGCCGTGGACCAGGTAAAGACTCGTCTGCGTGGCAACCCGGTGCCCATCGTGGTGCCTATCGGTGCCGAAGACGGCTTCACCGGCGTGGTTGACCTCTTGAAGATGAAGGCCATCATCTGGGATGAAGCCTCCCAGGGCATGAAGTTCGAGTACGGCGACATCCCGGCCGACCTGGTTTCCGTTGCCGAAGAATGGCGCGAAAAGATGGTCGAAGCGGCCGCTGAATCCAGCGAAGAGATGATGAACAAATACCTCGAAGAGGGCGAGCTCTCCGAAGAGGAAATCATCAAGGGCCTGCGCGACCGTACCCTGAAGTGCGAAATCCAGCCGATGCTGTGCGGTTCCGCCTTCAAGAACAAGGGTGTGCAGCGCATGCTGGACGCCGTCGTCGAACTGCTGCCGAGCCCGCTGGACGTGCCGCCGGTGCCGGGCGAACTGGACGATGGTACCCCGACCACCCGTCAGGCTTCCGACGACGAGCACTTCTCCGCTCTGGCGTTCAAGCTGATGAACGACCCGTACGTGGGTCAGCTGACCTTCTTCCGCGTCTACTCCGGCGTGGTGAAGTCGGGCGACACCGTACTGAACACCGTCAAGGGCAAGAAAGAGCGTATCGGCCGTATCGTGCAGATGCACGCCAACGACCGTAAAGAGATCGAAGAAGTGCGCGCCGGCGACATCGCCGCCGCCATCGGTCTGAAGGAAGTGACCACCGGTGAAACCCTGTGTTCCACCGATGCGCCGCTGATCCTCGAGCGCATGGAATTCCCGGAGCCGGTGATTCACGTTGCCGTCGAGCCGAAGACCAAGGCCGACCAGGAAAAGATGGGCGTCGCCCTGAACCGCCTGGCCAAGGAAGACCCGTCGTTCCGTGTACGCACCGACGAAGAATCCGGCCAGACCATCATTTCCGGTATGGGCGAACTGCACCTGGAAATTCTGGTCGACCGCATGAAGCGCGAATTCGGCGTGGAAGCCAACGTCGGCGCTCCGCAAGTGGCTTACCGCGAGACCATCACCAAGACCGTGACCGACGTGGAAGGCAAGCACGTCAAGCAGTCCGGCGGTAAGGGTCAGTACGGTCACGCCGTGATCACGCTGGAACCGTCCGGCGAAGGCAACGGCTACAAGTTCTTCGACGAGATCAAGGGTGGCGTGATTCCGCGTGAATTCATCCCGTCCGTGGACAAGGGTATCCAGAACACCCTGGCCAACGGTATTCTCGCCGGCTTCCCGGTGGTGGACGTGACCGTGCGTCTGACCTTCGGTTCCTACCACGACGTCGACTCCTCGCAGATCGCCTTCGAACTGGCCGGCTCGCTGGCCTTCAAGGAAGCCATGCGTCGTGCGGGTCCGTGCATCCTCGAGCCGATGATGGCCGTGGAAGTGGAAACGCCGGAAGAGTACATGGGCGATGTGATGGGCGACCTGAACCGTCGCCGTGGCATCGTGCAGGGCATGGACGACGACGGTCTGGGTGGCAAGAAGATCAAGGCCGAAGTACCGCTGGCCGAGATGTTCGGCTACTCCACCGACCTGCGTTCGGCAACCCAGGGTCGTGCGACCTACTCCATGGAGTTCAAGCACTACTCCGAGGCGCCGAAGCACGTCGCTGACGCCGTGATGAACGCCAAGAAGTAATGCGCGCTGAGGTTGGCCGAAGCTACTTCGGCCAACCTGATCTGTATGTTCTTTAATCAAGGAATTTTGCAAAATGGCAAAAGAAAAGTTTGAGCGGACTAAACCGCACGTAAACGTCGGCACCATCGGTCACGTTGACCATGGTAAAACCACGCTGACCGCCGCTATCACCACCATTCTGTCGAAGAAATACGGTGGCGAAGCCAAAGACTACTCCCAGATCGACAGCGCGCCGGAAGAAAAGGCTCGCGGTATTACCATTAATACCGCTCACGTAGAATACGAAACCGCTACCCGTCACTACGCTCACGTAGACTGCCCGGGTCACGCCGACTACGTGAAGAACATGATCACCGGCGCCGCCCAGATGGACGGCGCGATCCTGGTGTGCTCGGCCGCTGACGGTCCGATGCCGCAAACCCGCGAACACATCCTGCTGTCCCGTCAGGTTGGCGTTCCGTACATCATCGTCTACCTGAACAAGGCCGACCTGGTGGACGACGCCGAACTGCTGGAACTGGTGGAAATGGAAGTGCGCGACCTGCTGTCGTCCTACGACTTCCCGGGCGACGACACCCCGATCATCATCGGTTCTGCCCGTCTGGCGCTGGAAGGCGACCAGTCCGAATACGGCGAGCCGTCGATCTTCCGTCTGGCCGACGCGCTGGACAGCTACATCCCGACTCCGGAACGCGCCATCGACAAGCCGTTCCTGCTGCCGATCGAAGACGTGTTCTCGATCTCGGGCCGTGGCACCGTGGTGACCGGTCGCGTTGAGCGCGGCATCGTCAAGGTTGGCGAAGAAATCGAAATCGTGGGCCTGAAGCCGACCGCCAAGACTACCTGCACCGGCGTGGAAATGTTCCGCAAGCTGCTGGACCAGGGTCAGGCTGGCGACAACGTTGGCGTGCTGCTGCGCGGCACCAAGCGTGAAGAAGTGGAGCGTGGTCAGGTGCTGGCCAAGCCGGGCTCGATCACCCCGCACACCAAGTTCGAAGCTTCGGTGTACGTGCTGTCGAAAGACGAAGGTGGCCGTCACACCCCGTTCTTCGCCAACTACCGCCCGCAGTTCTACTTCCGTACCACCGACGTGACCGGTGCCATCACCCTGAAAGAGGGTGTGGAAATGGTTATGCCGGGTGACAACGTGGAGTTCTCCGTGGAACTGATCGCTCCGATCGCCATGGAAGAAGGTCTGCGCTTCGCCATCCGCGAAGGTGGCCGTACCGTCGGCGCCGGCGTTGTTTCCAAGATCATCGCCTAATCGGAAAGCTGAAGATGCAAAGCCAAAAAATCCGCATTCGCCTGAAAGCTTTCGATTACAACCTGATCGACCGCTCCGCGCAGGAAATCGTTGAAACCGCCAAGCGCACCGGCGCCGTGGTCAAGGGTCCGGTTCCGCTGCCGACCAAGATCGAGCGTTTCAACATCCTGCGCTCGCCGCACGTGAACAAGACTTCCCGCGACCAGCTGGAAATCCGCACTCACCTGCGCCTGATGGACATCGTCGATCCGACCGACAAAACCGTGGACGCGCTGATGAAGCTCGATCTGCCGGCCGGTGTCGATGTGGAAATCAAGCTGCAGTAAGCACGAGGAATTCTGCTGCGCAGGCCTAAGTGCTTGCGATAGTTGAATTTTCTGTGATACATTAGCGGACTCGCCATTTTGGCGGGTCCGCTTTTGTTTTTATGAGCCGGTCAATCGTAATCGGCCCTGCAAAAGGAAATAAACATGAGTTTAGGTCTTGTCGGTCGCAAAGTCGGCATGACCCGCATTTTTGCCGAAGATGGTGCTTCCATCCCGGTAACTGTGCTGGACATGGCTGCCAATCGCGTCACGCAAATCAAAACTGCCGAAGTTGATGGCTACGAAGCTGTTCAGGTTGCCTACGGTTCCTGCAAAGCCAACCGCGTCAACAAGGCTGAAGCTGGTCATTTCGCCAAGGCGGGCGTTGAAGCCGGCCGCGGTCTGGGTGAATTCACTCTGAGCGCTGAGCAGTTGTCTCAGTTCAAGCCGGGTGACTCCATCACCGTCGAAATCTTCCAGGTAGGTCAACTCGTTGACGTTACCGGTACCTCCAAGGGTAAGGGTTTCTCCGGTGTGATCAAGCGTCACAACTTCTCTTCCAACCGTGCTTCCCACGGTAACTCCCGTTCGCACAATACTCCGGGTTCCATCGGTCAAGCCCAGGATCCGGGTCGCGTGCTGCCGGGTAAGCGCATGGCCGGTCAGTACGGTAACGTACAGAGCACCGTGCAGTGCCTGGAAATCGTCCGCATCGATACCGAACGTCAACTGATTCTGGTCAAGGGTGCAGTTCCGGGTGCCAAGAACGGTGATGTCGTCGTTCGTCCTAGTGTGAAGGCGGGTGCGTGATGGAATTGAAGGTTATCAATGTACAAGGTCAGGCCGTAGAAGGCCTGCAGGCTTCCGAAGTGCTGTTCGGTCGCGAATACAATGAAGCTCTGGTCCATCAGGTGGTCACCGCGTTCCTGGCTAACGCCCGTAGCGCCAACCGTGCCCAGAAGACCCGTGCCGAAGTGAAGCACTCCACCAAGAAGCCGTTCCGCCAAAAGGGCACCGGCCGTGCCCGTGCCGGTATGACTTCCTCGCCGCTGTGGCGTGGTGGTGGTCGCGCCTTCCCGAACAGCCCGGACGAAAACTTCTCGCACAAGGTCAACCGCAAGATGTTCCGCGCCGGCATGGCTGCGATCCTGTCGCAACTGGTGCGTGACGAGCGTCTGGTCGTTGTCGACAACCTCGCGGTTGAAACGCCGAAAACGAAGGAATTCGTCGGCCTGGTCAAGTCCATGGGGATCGAACAGGGTCTGTTCATCACCAACGAAATGGACGAAAACCTCTATCTGTCGTCGCGCAACCTGCCGAATGTGCTGGTGATCGAGACTCAGCAAGTGGATCCGTACAGCCTGCTGCGTTTCAAGAAAATCGTGATCACTCGCGACGCCGTGAAGCAACTCGAGGAGCAGTGGGCATGAATCAGGAACGTTTGTTGCAAGTAATCCTTGCTCCGGTTGTTTCCGAGAAGAGCACTCTCGTCTCCGAGAAAAACCAGCAAGTCGTGTTCCGCGTCGCTAGCGATGCTACCAAGCCGGAGATCAAGGCGGCTGTCGAGATGCTGTTCAACGTGAAGGTTGACGGCGTTTCCACCGTGAACGTCAAGGGCAAGGTTAAGCGCTTTGGCCGTACTTTCGGCCGTCGCAAGGACTGGAAAAAGGCTTACGTCAGCCTGGCGGCTGGTCAGGAAATCGACCTGACCGCGACTGCAGCTGAGTGAGGAGATAGAGCATGCCTATCGTTAAAGTAAAACCGACTTCCGCGGGTCGCCGTGCCGTAGTCAAGGTGGTTCACCCTGACCTGCACAAAGGTGCTCCGCACGCCGCTCTGGTCGAGAAGAAGAACTCGACCTCCGGCCGCAACAACAACGGCCACATCACCGTGCGTCATCGCGGCGGTGGCCACAAGCAGCACTACCGTATCGTCGACTTCCGTCGCAACAAGGACGGCATTCCGGCCAAGGTCGAGCGTATCGAATACGACCCGAACCGTACCGCTCACATCGCCCTGTTGTGCTACGCCGACGGCGAGCGCCGCTACATCATCGCCCCGCGCGGTGTGAAGGCCGGTGCCGTTCTGCTGTCCGGTGCCGAAGCCCCGATCAAGGCCGGTAACTGCCTGCCGATTCGCAACATTCCGGTTGGTACCACCATCCACTGCGTAGAACTGCAGCCGGGTAAGGGTGCCCAGATGGTGCGTTCCGCTGGCGCTTCCGCCATGCTGCTGGCGCGCGAGGGCGTTTACGCCCAGCTGCGTCTGCGCTCCGGCGAAATCCGCAAGGTGCATGTCGATTGCCGTGCCACCGTGGGTGAAGTGGGTAACGAAGAGCACAGCCTGCGCAAGCTCGGCAAGGCCGGTGCGACCCGTTGGCGTGGTATTCGTCCGACCGTTCGTGGTACTGCCATGAACCCGATCGATCACCCGCATGGTGGTGGTGAAGGTCGTACGGGTGAAGGCCGTGTGCCGGTTAGCCCGTGGGGCACGCCGACCAAGGGCTTCCGTACCCGTCGCAACAAGCGTACCGACAACATGATCGTACGCCGTCGCTATTCCACTAAAGGGTAATTGACATATGGCACGTTCGCAGAAAAAAGGCCCGTTTGTTGATCTGCACCTTCTGAAGAAGGTGGACGCGGCGCGTGCGACCAATGACAAGCGTCCGATCAAGACCTGGTCGCGTCGTTCGACCGTCCTGCCGGACTTCATTGGCCTGACTATCGCTGTACACAACGGTCGCACCCATGTGCCGGTTTATGTTTCCGAAAACATGGTCGGTCATAAACTGGGCGAATTCTCCCTGACTCGTACCTTCAAGGGCCACGCTGCCGACAAGAAGGCGAAGAAGAGGTAAGGTGAAGCGATGAGAGTATCTGCACATTTGAACACCGTCCGCCTGTCGGCACAGAAGTGCCGCCTGGTGGCCGATCTGATCCGCGGCAAGTCCGTCGATCAGGCCCTGAACATCCTGGCGTTCAGCCCGAAAAAAGGCGCCGTGATTGTCAAGAAAGTGCTGGAGTCGGCTATCGCCAACGCCGAGCACAACGAGGGTGCCGACATCGACACCCTGAAGGTGGCTGCCATCTTCGTTGACAAAGGTCCGAGTCTGAAGCGTTTCACTGCCCGTGCGAAGGGTCGTGGCAACCGTATCGAAAAGCAGACTTGCCATATCACGTTGACCGTGGGCAACTAAGGGGTAAGCAATGGGTCAGAAGATTCATCCGACGGGTTTCCGTCTTGCCGTTAACAAGAACTGGTCTTCCAAGTGGTTCGCGAACTCGCATGACTTCGCCGGTATGCTCAAGCAGGATATCGACGTTCGCGAATTCCTGAAGAAGCGTCTTGCTAACGCATCCGTGGGTCGTGTCACCATCGAGCGCCCGGCCAAGTCCGCCCGCATCACCATTCACAGCGCCCGTCCTGGCGTCGTGATCGGCAAGAAGGGCGAGGACATCGAAGTTCTGAAGAAAGAACTGCAGAAGCGCCTGGGCGTGCCGGTTCATGTGAACATCGAAGAAGTTCGCAAGCCGGAAATCGACGCTCAGATCATCGCCGACGGTATTGCATCGCAGCTGGAAAAGCGCGTGATGTTCCGCCGTGCCATGAAGCGCGCCATGCAGAACGCCATGCGCATGGGCGCCCAGGGCATCAAAATCATGAGCTCGGGCCGTCTGAACGGCATCGAAATCGCCCGTACCGAATGGTATCGCGAAGGCCGCGTGCCGCTGCATACCCTGCGTGCCGACGTCGACTACGCGACTTCCGAAGCCAACACCACCTACGGTGTGATCGGTATCAAGGTATGGGTATACAAAGGTGAGCTGAAGCCGGGTCAGGTTCAGGCCGCTCCGGTTGCCACCGAGAAGAAAACGAGAAAGGGTCCGCGCAATGCTGCAGCCAACTAGACTCAAGTACCGCAAACAGCAGAAAGGCCGTAACACCGGTATCGCTACCCGTGGCAACAAGGTCAGCTTCGGCGATTTCGGCCTCAAGGCCGTAGGCCGTGGCCGCCTGACCGCGCGCCAGATCGAGGCGGCTCGTCGTGCGATGACCCGCCACATCAAGCGTGGTGGCCGCATCTGGATCCGTATTTTCCCGGACAAGCCGATCAGCTCGAAGCCTGCTGAAGTGCGTATGGGTAACGGTAAAGGTAGCCCGGAATACTACGTGGCGGAAATCCAGCCCGGCAAAATGCTGTACGAAATGGATGGTGTGGCTGAGGAGCTTGCTCGCGAAGCCTTCCGTTTGGCCGCAGCCAAGTTGCCGATCCCGACTGTGTTTGTGACTAGACAGGTAGGTCAGTAATGAAAGCGTCCGAACTGAGAGCAAAGACTGATGCCGAGCTGAAGGTGGAACTGCTGAGCCTGCTGAAGGCACAGTTCGCGCTGCGCATGCAGCATGCCACCCAGCAGCTCGCCAAGACCAGTGAGCTGAAGAAAGTGCGTCGCGACATCGCTCGCGTGCGCACCGTTCTGAAAGAAAAGGTGGCTTGATTATGAGCGAAACCAAAGTCGTACGTACGCTGACCGGCAAGGTGGTCAGCGACAAGATGGATAAGACTGTTACCGTGCTGGTCGAGCGCAAAGTTAAGCACCCGATCTACGGCAAGATTATCCGTCGTTCCAAGAAGTTCCACGCACACGACGAGAACAACGAGTTCCGTGCTGGCGATACCGTTGTCATCAGCGAATCCCGCCCGCTCTCGAAGACCAAGTCGTGGGTTGTGACTGCACTGGTCGAGAAAGCTCGTCAAGTGTAAAACTTGCAGAGGGGCTCGCCCCTCTGTATAATGGCCACTTCCCTGTCCATTCGGGCAGGGTTCGCCCTTTGCGGGGTCCAAAACTGGCCGTTTGATACGCCGCAGAATTCTCTGTGGCGTTTCGTCTAACTGAATGCCTGAAACTGGCGGAAGGTGGACGAAAGTGACGGGTTAAGTTGGATAGAAAGGTAATCAAATGATCCAAATGCAGACCATGCTTGAGGTCGCAGACAACACCGGTGCGCGTTCGGTTATGTGCATCAAGGTGCTGGGCGGTTCCAAGCGTCGCTATGCAAGTGTTGGCGATATCATCAAGGTGAGCATCAAGGATGCTGCTCCGCGTGGTCGCGTCAAGAAAGGCGATGTGTACAACGCTGTCGTGGTTCGCACGGCAAAGGGTGTACGCCGTCCGGACGGCTCGCTGATCAAGTTCGATGGCAACGCCGCCGTACTGCTGAACAACAAACTCGAGCCGATCGGCACTCGTATCTTCGGGCCGGTAACGCGTGAACTGCGTACCGAGCGCTTCATGAAGATCGTTTCGCTCGCTCCAGAAGTGCTGTAAGGGGGACGCATGCGCAAAATTCGTAAGGGTGATGAAGTCGTAGTAATCACCGGCAAGGACAAGGGTAAGCGCGGCACCGTTCTCCGTGTTCTGGACGACAAGGTCGTTGTCGAAGGTGTGAATGTTGCTAAGAAGCACCAGAAGCCGAATCCGGTTCGTGGTGTTGCTGGTGGCATCGTTGAAAAGACCATGCCGGTCGATGTGTCCAATGTGGCCATCTTTAACCCGGCTAGCCAGAAGGCTGATCGCGTAGGCTTCAAGACTCTTGAAGACGGCCGCAAGGTGCGCGTATTCAAGTCCAATGGCGAAGTTATCGGGGCCTAAGGAGTCAACATGGCACGTTTCTACGATTTTTACAAAGAAAGCGTAGTGCCGGAGCTGGTAAAACAGTTCGGCTACAAGTCGATCATGGAGGTTCCCCGCATCGAGAAAATCACCCTGAACATGGGTGTGGGCGAAGCGGTGGCCGACAAGAAGGTAATGGAACACGCTGTAGGCGACCTCGAGAAAATCGCTGGTCAGAAGCCTGTAGTGACCACGGCACGCAAGTCGATCGCCGGCTTCAAGATTCGTGATCAATACCCGATCGGCTGCAAGGTCACGCTGCGCCGCGAGCGCATGTACGAATTCCTTGATCGCCTGGTGACCATCGCGCTGCCGCGCGTGCGTGACTTCCGTGGCGTGTCCGCCAAGTCCTTCGATGGCCGCGGCAACTACAACATGGGTGTTCGCGAACAGATCATCTTCCCGGAAATCGAGTACGACAAGATCGATGCGCTGCGTGGGATGAACATCACCATTACCACCACGGCGAAGACTGACGAAGAAGCCCGCGCACTGCTGGCTGCGTTCAAGTTCCCGTTCAAGGGTTAAGCACATGGCAACACTTGCACTGATTAACCGTGAAGAGAAGCGCGCGAAGCTGGTCGCCAAATTCGCCAGCAAGCGTGAACAGCTCCTCGAAATCATCAATAACCAGAGCCTCTCGGAAGAAGAGCGTTTCGCCGCACGCCTGAAACTTCAGCAACTGCCGCGCAATGCCAGCCCGGTGCGCCAGCGTCGTCGCTGCGCCGTGACCGGTCGTCCGCGTGGCGTGTTCCGTAAATTCGGTCTGGGTCGCAACAAACTTCGTGAAATCGCCATGAAAGGCGAGATCCCGGGCGTTGTGAAGGCCAGCTGGTAATAGGAGATACAGAATGAGCATGCATGATCCTATTTCCGATATGTTGACCCGCATCCGCAACGCTCAGCGTGCTTCCAAGGCTGCCGTATCCATGCCTTGCTCCAAGCTGAAGGTTGCACTGGCCCAGGTGCTGAAGGATGAAGGTTATATCGAAGACTTTGCCGTAGCCGGCGAAGAGAAGAAGCCCGTCCTGGATATCCAGCTCAAGTACTATGCCGGTCGTCCGGTCATCGATCGCATTGAGCGCGTATCCCGTCCCGGCCTGCGTGTTTACAAAGGCTCCACCGAGATCCCGAAAGTAATGAACGGTCTGGGTGTGGCAATTGTATCCACCTCCAAAGGTCTGATGACTGATCGCAAGGCCCGCGCAGCCGGTATCGGCGGCGAGCTTCTCTGCATCGTGGCATAAGGAGAGGGTTGAATGTCTCGCGTAGCAAAGAATCCCGTAGCGATCCCGGCCGGCGTTGAAGTCAAGTTCAACGCTACCGAGGTGAGCGTCAAGGGCGCTCTTGGCACCCTCACCACCGCTCTGTGCGATGAGGTTGAAGTGAAACTGGACGACAACCAGCTGACCTTCGCCGCCAAGAACGACAGCAAGTTCGCTCGTGCCATGTCCGGTACGCTGCGTGCCCTGCTCAACAACATGGTTACTGGCGTCAGCAAAGGCTTCGAGAAGAAGCTGACCCTGGTCGGCGTGGGCTATCGTGCCCAGGCCCAGGGCGATGCCGTGAACCTGTCTCTTGGTTTCTCCCACCCGGTTTCGCACAAGATGCCGGCCGGCGTGAAAGTGGAAACCCCGACTCAGACCGAGATCCTGATCAAGGGCGCTGACAAGCAGCTCGTTGGTCAAGTCGCTGCCGAAATCCGTGCCTACCGCTCCCCGGAGCCGTACAAGGGCAAGGGCGTACGCTATGCCGACGAGGTCGTGGTTCTGAAAGAGACCAAGAAGAAGTAATTGAGGCCCTGACATGGACAAGAAACAAGCTCGACTCCGCCGTGCACGCAAAACCCGTGCTCGGATTGCGGAGCTCAAGATGGTGCGCCTTTCCGTACACCGCACCAACTGCCACATTTACGCTCAGATCATTGATGAGACTGGTAGTCGTGTGCTGGCCAGCGCTTCCTCCCTGGAAGCCGAAGTGCGCTCTGATCTTGCCAATGGTGGCAACCAGGCCGCTGCAGCCGTAGTCGGCAAGCGGATTGCCGAGAAAGCCAAGGCAGCTGGCATCGAAAAAGTCGCTTTTGATCGTTCGGGTTTCCAATACCACGGCCGTATCAAGGCGCTGGCCGATGCGGCTCGCGAAAGCGGCCTCGTATTCTAATTCGGAGTGAAGAATGGCTAAGCACGAAATCGAAGATCGTGGCGACGGTCTGATCGAGAAAATGATCGGTGTCAACCGCGTCACCAAAGTGGTGAAGGGTGGCCGTATCATGGCTTTCTCCGCTCTCACCGTAGTAGGTGATGGCGACGGCGGTATCGGCATGGGTAAGGGCCGTTCCAAGGAAGTGCCGGTTGCTGTGCAGAAGGCAATGGAATCGGCACGCCGCAACATGGTCAAGATCCCGCTGAAAAACGGTACCCTGCATCACACCGTGATCGGCAAGCACGGTGCTACCACCGTGTTCATGCAGCCCGCCAAAGAAGGTACCGGTGTGAAGGCCGGTGGCCCGATGCGCGCCATCTTTGACGCAATGGGTGTTCGCAACGTGTCCGCCAAGGTGCACGGTTCGACCAACCCGTACAACGTCGTGCGTGCAACCCTGGACGGTCTGAACAAGATCTTCGTTCCTTCGCAGATCGCCGCCAAGCGTGGCCTGACTGTCGAGGAAATCCTGGGGGTGGAGCATGAGTAACGCCAAGACTGTCAAGGTGACTCTGGTGAAGAGCCTGATCGGTCGCCTGGAATCCCATAAGGCCTGCGCTCGCGGTCTCGGTCTGAAAAAGATCAACCAGACCGTCGAAGTGCTCGATACGCCTGAAAACCGTGGCATGATCAACAAGATCAGCTACTTGTTGAAAAGCGAGGGCTAAGCGATGTTGCTGAATACCATTAAGCCGGGCGCTGGCGCCAAGCACGCCAAGCGTCGCGTTGGCCGTGGCATCGGCAGCGGTCTGGGCAAGACTGCTGGCCGTGGTCACAAGGGCCAGAAGAGCCGTGCCGGTGGCTTCCACAAGGTCGGTTTCGAAGGCGGTCAGATGCCGCTGCAGCGCCGCCTGCCGAAGCGTGGCTTCAAGTCCCTGTCCGCTGGCAAGACTGCCGAAGTTCGCCTGTCCGAACTGAATCAGCTGCCGGTTGATGAAATTGATTTGCTCGCCCTCAAGCAAGCCGGCATCGTTGCCGCCCAGGCCCTGGTGGCCAAGGTGGTGCTGTCTGGCAAGGTTGAGCGTGCTCTGAAGCTGCGTGGCGTGGCCGTTACGGCCGGTGCCCGCGCTGCTATCGAAGCCGCTGGCGGCAGTATCGTTGAATAAGGCGCACGTACGTGGCGAATACTTCTCTAGTCTCTAATGGCAACAAGTTTGCCGATCTGAAGCGGCGTGTGCTGTTCCTGATCGGTGCACTGATCGTTTACCGCATTGGTGCGCATATACCTGTACCCGGTATCAACCCTGCCGAACTAGCGAAGTTGTTCCACTCGTCGCAGACGGGCCTCCTCGACATGTTCAACATGTTCTCGGGCGGGGCCCTTTCCAGATTTACGGTATTTGCCATCGGCATCATGCCGTACATCTCGGCCTCCATCATTCTGCAGTTGGGCTCGGAAATCATCCCGACGCTCAAGGAGCTGAAGAAAGAGGGCGACGCTGGACGTCGTAAGATAACCCAGTACACACGTTACGCGACTGTTTTGCTGGCGACTTTCCAGAGTTTCGGCATTGCAGTGATGCTTTATAAGCAGCCTAACCTGGTGGTGACTCCTCAGTGGGAGTTTTACCTGACGACTGTGGTTACGCTGGTGACCGGCACCATGTTCCTGATGTGGCTTGGTGAACAGATAACCGAACGGGGTATCGGCAACGGTATTTCCCTGATTATCTGTGCCGGTATCGCCGCCGGCGTACCCTCCGCGATCGGTAAAACGCTGACCCTGACTAGTCAGGGTTCGTTGCCTATCCTGTTTGCCATCGTGCTGTTTGCATCGGTGATCCTGGTTACCTATCTGGTCGTGTTCGCCGAACGCGGTCAGCGCAAGGTGCTGGTGAACTATGCCAAGCGCCAGGTTGGCAATCGCGTCATGCAGGGCCAGAGCACGCATATGCCGCTCAAGCTCAACATGGCGGGGGTGATTCCGCCGATCTTTGCTTCCAGCATCATCCTGTTTCCGGCCACCGTTCTCGGCTGGTTCGGCAACACGGAAGGCATGGGCTGGCTGAAAGCGGTTGCAGACAAACTGCATCCGGGTCAGCCGATCTATGTCCTGCTGTATGCAACGGCGATCATTTTCTTCTGTTATTTCTACACGGCCCTGGTGTTCAACCCGAAGGAGACCGCGGATAACCTGAAGAAGAGTGGTGCCTTCATCCCGGGGATTCGTCCAGGTGAGCAGACTTCGCGTTATATCGAGAAGATCATTCTGCGGCTGACGCTGATCGGTGCGATTTACATCACGCTGGTTTGCCTGTTGCCGGAGTTCCTGATCCTGAAGTGGAACGTGCCGTTCTACTTTGGCGGGACCTCGCTGTTGATCATCGTCGTGGTGACGATGGACTTCATGGCGCAGGTGCAGTCGTACATTTTGTCGCACCAGTATGAGAGCTTGCTGAAGAAGGCCAACTTCAAAGGCAACGCTCTTACCCGCTGATTACGAGTTCACACTGGGTTATATGGCTAAGGAAGATACCATTCAGATGCAGGGCGAGGTCCTGGAGACGTTGCCGAACGCAACCTTCAGGGTCCAGCTTGAGAATGGACACGTAGTGCTCGGGCATATTTCCGGAAAGATGCGGATGCATTACATCCGCATTCTTCCCGGCGATAAGGTCACGGTGGAGATGACTCCCTATGACTTGTCCCGTGCCCGAATCGTGTTCCGTGCAAAATAATGCACTCGCTCTTTTTAGAGATTGAAAGGAACTGACATGCGAGTTCAGCCTTCGGTAAAGAAAATTTGCCGTAACTGCAAAATTATCCGTCGCAACCGTGTTGTTCGCGTGATCTGCACGGATCCCCGTCACAAGCAAAAGCAAGGCTAATATTTGTTAGCCCTGATCTTGCGTGATACAATCGCAAGCTTTTCATGGTCTTAAGGCTTAAGGAAAGAGTATGGCCCGTATTGCAGGGGTAAACATCCCCAACCATGCGCATGCCGTTATCGGCCTGCAGGCTATTTACGGCATCGGTCAAACTCGTGCTCAGCAGATCTGCGCTGCAGCAGGTGTTGTTCCTTCCACGAAAGTGAAGGATCTGACCGACGCCGAAATGGACAAACTGCGTGAAGAAGTAGGCAAATTCACCGTAGAAGGTGACCTGCGCCGCGAAATTACCATGAGCATCAAGCGTCTGATGGACATGGGCTCTTACCGTGGCATGCGCCATCGTCGCGGCCTGCCGTGCCGCGGCCAGCGTACTCGCACCAATGCTCGCACTCGCAAGGGTCCGCGCAAGGCGATCGCCGGCAAGAAGTAATCTTAAGGAACACAGATAATGGCTAAAGCAAACACAGCTGTCCGTGTACGCAAAAAAGTGCGCAAGTCTGTTAGCGAAGGTATCGTGCACGTGCACGCTTCGTTCAACAACACCATCATCACTATCACCGACCGTCAAGGCAATGCTTTGTCTTGGGCTACCTCTGGCGGCGCTGGTTTTAAGGGCTCGCGCAAGAGTACACCCTTTGCTGCTCAGGTAGCGGCAGAGCATGCTGGTAAAGTTGCCCAAGAATACGGTGTGAAGAACCTCGAAGTTCGTATCAAAGGCCCGGGTCCGGGTCGTGAATCTGCCGTTCGCGCTCTCAACGCGCTGGGTTTCAAGATCACCAGCATCTCCGACGTGACGCCGGTGCCGCACAACGGCTGCCGTCCGCCCAAGAAACGTCGTATTTAATTCGGAGAGTGTGAGAACATGGCACGTTATATTGGCCCGAAATGTAAACTCGCGCGTCGCGAAGGTACCGACCTGTTCCTGAAGAGCGCGCGTCGTGCACTGGATTCCAAGTGCAAACTGGACAGCATTCCCGGTCAGCATGGCGCTCGCAAGAGCCGTCTGTCTGACTACGGCGTCCAACTGCGTGAAAAGCAGAAGATCCGCCGCATCTACGGCGTGCTCGAGCGCCAGTTCCGCAACTACTTCGCCGAAGCCTCGCGCCTGAAGGGCTCGACCGGCGAAAACCTGCTGAAGCTGCTGGAATCCCGCCTCGACAACGTCGTATACCGCATGGGCTTTGGCTCCACCCGCGCCGAAGCGCGCCAGCTGGTGAGCCACAAGGCTATCGTGGTGAACGGTCAAGTCGTGAACATCCCGTCCTTCCAGGTGAAGGCCGGCGATGTCGTCGCCATCCGCGAAAAAGCCAAGAAGCAGGCCCGTATCGTCGAAGGTCTGGCTCTGGCCGAACAGGGTGGTTTCCCTTCCTGGGTGTCGGTTGACTCCAAGAAGATGGAAGGTGTTTTCAAGTCGGCTCCGGAGCGTTCCGAACTGGCTGGCGATATCAACGAACAGCTCGTTGTGGAATTCTACTCCAAGTAATCGCTAGCTCTTAGGGACTGACTATGCAAAACAGCGCTTCGGAATTTCTTAAACCGCGACTCATTGACGTGCAGCCGGTTTCGGCTACTCACGCGCGCGTATCGATGGAGCCGTTTGAACGTGGTTATGCCCATACCCTGGGTAACGCACTGCGTCGCATTCTGCTGTCCTCGATGCCGGGTTTTGCTCCGACCGAAGTCACTATCGCTGGCGTTTTGCATGAGTATTCCGCTCTTGATGGCGTTCGCGAGGATGTCGTCGACATCCTCCTGAACCTCAAGGGCGTGGTGCTTAAGCTGCATGGTCGTGACAGCGTCGTACTCACCCTCAAGAAAGAGGGCGAGGGCGCTGTTCTGGCTGGCGATATCGAGTTGCCGCATGATGTTGAGGTGATCAATCCGGATCACGTCATCTGCCATCTGGCCGCAGGCGGCAAGATCGATCTGGAAGTGAAGGTCGAAAAAGGTCGCGGCTATCAGCCGGTTAGCGTTCGCGCCAATCAGGACGAAAACCGTGCCATCGGTACTATTCAGCTGGATGCTTCGTTCTCTCCGGTCCGCCGGGTGAGCTTTGGCGTGGAAAGCGCCCGCGTCGAGCAGCGTACCGACCTGGATCGCCTGGTGCTCGATATCGAGACCAATGGGGTGATCGAACCTGAGCAAGCCGTGCGTAACGCCGCGCGCATCCTGATGGATCAGCTGTCGATCTTTGCTGATCTGCAAGGCACTGCGGTTGAAGAAGTCGTTGAAAAGGCGCCGCCGATCGATCCGATCCTGCTGCGTCCGGTCGACGATCTTGAACTGACGGTTCGTTCGGCTAACTGCCTGAAGGCCGAGAACATTTATTACATCGGTGACCTGATTCAGCGTACCGAGACCGAGCTTCTGAAGACTCCGAACCTCGGTCGCAAGTCCCTGAATGAGATCAAGGAAGTTCTCGCGTCCAAAGGCCTGACTCTCGGCATGAAGCTGGAAAACTGGCCGCCGGCAGGGCTGGAAAAACCGTAAGGTTTGAGATTAAAGGACATTAACAATGCGTCATCGTTATAGCAATCGTAAACTGAACCGCACGACTAGCCACCGTCTGGCTATGCTGCGCAACATGGCTAACTCGCTGCTGCGCCACGAAGTGATCGTGACCACGCTGCCGAAGGCCAAGGAACTGCGCCGTGTGGCCGAGCCGCTGATCACGCTGGGTAAGAAGCCGTCGCTGGCTAATCGCCGCCTGGCTTTCGACCGCACCCGTGATCGCGAGATCGTGGTTAAACTCTTCGACGTACTGGGCCCGCGCTACACCGCTCGCAACGGCGGCTATGTTCGTATCCTGAAGTACGGCTTCCGCAACGGCGACAACGCTCCGATGGCTCTGGTCGAGCTGCTGGACCGTCCGGAAGATGCGGTAGCAGTGGAAGAAGAAGCCGAGTAACCTTCGGGTGCTCTGAATAAAAAAGCCAGCGTACGCTGGCTTTTTTATTTTCCGATGCTGTCGCTTAGAAAATCGACAGGCCGGTCCGGGTCGTGAAGCGGTCCAGCGCCTCCAGCCCGATCAGCGAGTTGCCCTGGCTGTCGAGCGCCGGGCTCCAGACGGCGATGCTCATCTTGCCCGGGATGATGGCCAGAATCCCTCCCCCCACCCCACTCTTGCAGGGCAGGCCCACCCGGTAGGCGAATTCGCCGGCGGCATCGTAGGTGCCGCAAGTCAGCATGATGGCATTGACCTGCTTGGCCTGGCTCCGGGTCAGCCGCGGCTCGCCGCTGACCGGCGAGAGTCCATGGTTGGCCAGGTAGAGGCCGGCGCGCGCCAGCTCGGCGCAGCTCATGGTGATGCTGCAGCTGTGGAAATAGCTCTCCAGCGTTTGCTCTACCGGGTTGACCATGTTGCCGTAGCTTTTCATGAAGTGCGCCAGCGCGGCGTTGCGATCACCGTGCTGCTTTTCTGACTGAGCGACCTCGAGGTCGAATGTCAGGTCGTCGGTGCCGCTTTCCTGACGCAGCAAATCGAGCAGCACGGCCTTGGCATCCCCATACAGCGAATTGGCGAGGTCGGTTACGACCAGCGCGCCGGCGTTGATGAAGGGGTTGCGCGGGATGCCGTTCTCGTTCTCCAGCTGTACCAGCGAGTTGAACGGGTTGCCCGACGGTTCCTTGCCGACGCGGGTCCACAGGTTGTCGCCCAGACGGCCGAGCACCAGCGAGAGCATGAAGACCTTGGACAGGCTCTGGATGGAGAAGCGGGTATCGGCACCACCGGTGGCGTATTGCCGGCCGTCGAGCGTGGCGACGCTGATGGCGAATTGTTGCGGGTTGATCTTGGCCAGGGCGGGGATGTAGTTCGCCACCTTGCCCAGTCCGAAATAGGGAACGATGTCCTGGGCTATTTCATCGAGGAGAGCTTGATAGTCCATGTCTGTGGTGTGGTAAGGGTGTGTTGTCGTGATCGGCCCTGTAACGGGCTCTGAGTTTTGTCGGGTTGGCTGGCGCCTCAGAAAGTATAGCGGAGCTCCAGGACCTCGAGCGAATCCCCGAGCTGCAGGATGCCTTCGTTGCGTGGCACGAGGTTGACGCCGAAGCAGATGCCTTCCGGCAACTGGCGCGTCTTGATCAGGGTGGCCATGGGCTCTCCGTCGGCCGACGGGGTGCCGGTGTCCGGGTTGACCGTGGTCAGCGTGCAGCGGGTGCACGGCTTGGCCACATCGAAGACGACCGATCCAATGCGAACCACCTGCCAGTCATCTTCTTCGTAGGGCAAGGGGCCGCTGACGACGAGATTGGGTCGGAAGTGGCGCGTCGTGACCGGTTGTGTCAGTTGGCCGTTGAGTTCGTTCAGCGAACCCTCGTTGACCAGCAGATACGGGTAGCCGTCGGCGAAGGATAGCGCCTGATCGTTGGTTTTCTGCTGGCGCTGGGAGTGCCGCCCCAGCCAGAGCAGGCGGCAGGGAATACCCAGATAGCGGCTGAACCAGTCGTCGGCCCTGGCAGAGCCGTGGTAGGCGGTGAAGTGGTCCTTCCAGACGCTGGCAGGGGTCGGGGAGTCGAACTCGGTCGCCAGTGCGGTCACGAGGGGGTGGCCGGGAGCCTGAAACAGGATGCCTCCCGGGATCAGTGAACACCGGACATTGACGAGCTGAGGATAGTCGCGTGCCGTGATGAACCCCCCGCTTTCATCGGTCAGCAGCCATTCTCGATCGTGCAGCAGGCCCTGCCACGAGGCGTATGCCCGCTCGTAAGCGATGCCGCGGGCGGATTTGAGGGGATGGACGAACATGCTGGCCAATTGCACGGATCTGCTCCTTGGGTTGGGGTTGTCCGGAATATCGTCGATTCGTCTTCGCGATGGCGGCGCGATGGTTTGTCCGGGATGACCTGGGAGGTTAGCAGGCCGTGCTCGAATGGGGTAGCGGGGGCGTTGCCGGTGGCGAGAAAAGTCCTCCGCAGTGAAGTGTTCTGAACTACGGTAATGCGCTTTCAGGTGCGCATTCTCGGCATGGGCTGGTGCGCCTTGTCCGATTTTACCCTCCCCGGTGTATCCCCGTGTCAAGCGACACGAGGATTTGACCCCCTGGCGACATCTGGAATTGACCCCCAGGGTTAATCAACTAGTTGATGTAATCGGTTCGGCCGCCGCCTTCTGCAGCAGGCCGCTCCGTCGTTTGTCGCGTAGCCGGTAACTATCTCCCCGGATCGTGACCACCTGGCTGTGATGCAGCAGCCGATCCAGGATGGCCGTTGCCGCCACTGCGTCACCAAACACTTGGCCCCATTCCCCCACCGGGCGGTTGCTGGTGATCAGTAGGCTTGCCCGCTCATAGCGCCGCGAGACCAGTTGGAAGAACAGGTGCGCTGCCGCCGGCTCCAGCGGCAGGTAGCCCAATTCATCGACGATCAGCAGCTTGGGTTTCGATAGCTGCAACAGCTTCTCCTACAAGCGCCCATCGGCATGCGCCTTCGTCAGTCCAGTCATCAGCGACGCAGCAGAACTGAACAGCACCGTGTAACCCCGCTCTACCGCCTCACGCCCGAGTGCTACCGCCAAATGCGTCTTGCCGACTCCGGGCGGTCCCAGCAGCAACAACGCTTGACCGTGGCCAATCCAGCGCCCGGTGGCCAAATCCCGGACCTGGCCGGGATCAATCGACGGCTGCGCATCGAAGTCGAAGCCCTCCAGCGTGCGTACACAGGGGAATCGAGCCAGCTTCATCCCCATCTGGATGCGTCGCGTATCGCGCCGGGCCACCTCTCGCTCGGCCAGGAACAGCAGCGCTTCGCGAAGTGTCATTTGGGCACGGCTCGCTTCGTCCAGCAGGCTATCCAGCTGATCCCGGATCGCCGTCAAGTGCAGCCGGGTCAACAGTTCTTCCAGTCGGTCGGGTTCGATCATCACCAGCCCCCTCCGACCAATTCCTCATACTCTGCCAGCGGGCGCAGCAAAGCGCCGCCGTGTGGCGGGACCGGCTCGGATAGCGGCGGCACGACCCCAAGCAGATGGGCGCGGTCAATTTGCCGTCCGCGACTGCCGGCCAACTCGGCGTGATGCGCTACTTCCTGGCCGGCGTAATGGACCGTCACCGTGCCTGCTCGTACAACGACCGTGACCATCTCGCCGATCAGCCGCCAGGGCACGCTGTAGGCATTAGTATCGAGCTCGACACAGCCTTCGGCATTGACGCGACGGATCAGCTCCCGCACTTGCAGGAACGGCACGATGCCGGCAACAGGACGCAGATGCGGACGTTCGCCGTCGAACCGCTCCTTGGGCGCCATGCCGGTCGTCCCGTGGATGCGGGTATCGGCCACCTCCCGCTGCCAGCGGGTCAAGTGAGCCTCCAATGCGGCCCAGCTCTCGAATGTGTAACCGGCGATAGCATTCTTCTTCACATAGCCAACGCCGTTCTCGGTCTTGCCCTTGGTGCGCGCACGGAACGGCGCGCAGGCCTTCACGCGCACATCCCAATGCCGGCAGAACGCCTCGAAGCGGCTATTGAAGCGGACCTGCCGGGTCTGCATGTCGTGCTCGACCACGAGGGCCTTGGCGTTATCGATCAGCAGAGTCTGCACCCGTCCACCGAAGTGCTCGAACGCCGCTTCGATACCGCCAAACCAAGCACTCTGCCGTTCGTGACGGAATGGGCAAACAAAGCCACGGCGCGAGTAGCCAAGCGTCGCCACGAACAGGTACACACGCACCAGTTCGCCACCGATCTGGATGCGCACTTGGCCGAAGTCGATCTGCATCTGCTCGCCAGGAGCAGTCTCGAACCGGATCGTCGCTCGCCGGCTGGCTTCAAGCTCCTGCCGATATGGCCGGCAGGCGCGTTCAACGGTGCGCAGGCTGGTGGCAATACCGTGTTCCTTAGCCAGCAGCTGACGCACCACGTCGCAGTTGCCCTTGTGCGTTAGAAACTGCTCACGTAGCCAGGCCTCGTGCCCGGTGAGCACGCCGCTGCGTTGCGGCTGCTGGTATGGCACCGGGCCGCCGGCACGCAAATAGTGCCGCACGGTATTTCGGGCGATTCCCAGCGTCTTGGCAATCCGCTTCGCCCCCCAGCCGGATTGCCCCAGTCGAACGATTGCCGTTACTGCTTCCGGCTCCAACATCTCCCGTACTCCACAAACCTCACGGGGTACAGGATGACTCGCTGAATACTGCGTTTCCAACGACTGCCTCCTTGCAAACAAGGGGGTCAGTTCTTCGTGTCGCTAGGGGGTCAATTTACGATGTCGCCTGACACCCCGTTGGTTCCTGGCCGGCCGCGGTGCCCGCCATTTTCTGTCTGTGCACGGCCGATCCGGCTACTAGGGTTTTTCCTGAGCGCCTGTGACTAAGGTCTAGGGTTATTCTGACGGGTGATGGTTTATGCTAGGCGAGCGCGACAATTTGCGAGGTGCATGGCGTCTGCATGTCTCGTCGATATAACAAAAGGGGGGAGAGCTGATGAAGCAGCCAAATCAGGGGTGGGGTATCCGGGCACGGTTGCTGGGATTGCTGGCCGTGGTGGTGGTGCTGATCTGTGTGGAAGGTGGGCTGGGGTTGTTCAGCGAGCGGGACAGCATGCTGCGGGATCGCCAGGACAAGATCCGCAACCTGGTCGAGACGGTGGCGGCGATCGTGACCGATTACGAGCACAAGGCGGCGAGTGGGGCGATGAGCGAGGCAGAGGCCAAGGCCTTGGCGGCGGCGGCGGTCAGTGCGATCCGTTACGACGGCAAGGAGTACTTTTTCGCTTTCGACCAGAACCTGGTTTACGTCGGGCACGGTGTCAAGCCGGCGCTGATCGGCAAGAACCTGCATGGCATCAAGACGCCGGAGGGGGTCGATCTGGGTGCTCAGTTCGACAAGACGCTGGCCGACGGTCAGGGCAAGGGTTTCGCGTCCTACGTCTGGGACAAGCCGGGGTTCGATCAGCCGCAGCCCAAGCTGTCGTACCTGGCTACCACGCCGGGCTGGCATTGGGTGATCGGTACCGGGATCTATCTGGACGATGTCGACGCGGCGTTCCGCCATGCGCTGCTGGCCTTGTTGCTGCGAGGCGGCCTGCTGCTGGCCCTATTGCTCGCGGTCGGCTACCTGCTGGTGCGTGGCGTGCTGCGGCAACTGGGGGGCGAGCCGGCGGCGACCGCCGCCATCGTGCGCCGCATTGCGGACGGCCAGCTCGACGTGGCCGTTCCGGTGCGGGAGGGGGACAGCGATAGCCTGATGGCGGCGGTGGCCGACATGCAGTCGCAGTTGCGCCAGCTGGTGCAGCGCATTGCGGAGGGGGCCAACGCCATGTCCGGGATGAGTTCGCAGATTGCCGGCAACGCCGAGGCGGTGGCGCAGTCTTCCGGTCAGCAGAGCGGCGCGGCCACGTCGATGGCGGCCTCGGTACAGCAGATGACGGTCAGCATCAACCAGATCGCCGAGCATGCCCAGGACGCGCGCCAGCTTTCGCAAGCTTCCGGCGAGTTGTCGCGCGAAGGAGGCGAGGTGATCGCCAGTGCGGTCGGCGAAATGCACCGGATCAACGAGTCGGTGGATCAGGCGGCGTCGAGCATCGGCGAGCTGGCGCAGAAGACGCAGGCCATTTCCAGCATCATGCAGGTGATCAAGGATATTGCCGACCAGACCAATCTCTTGGCGCTCAACGCCGCGATCGAGGCCGCGCGTGCCGGGGAGAGCGGGCGCGGTTTTGCCGTGGTCGCCGACGAGGTGAGGAAGTTGTCTGAGCGCACCGCGCTGGCTACCCAGGAGATCGCCGGCATGATCGAGGAGATCCGCCTGACTTCGGACGCCTCGCACAGCACGATGGCGGAAGCGGTACAGCGGGTGAAGAACGGTTTGCAACTGGCGGAGCAGGGCGGGGGGGCGATCGCGCGCATCAGCACCAGCGCCCAGCAGGTGGTGCAGGTGGTCAACGACATCTCGCACTCGCTGCGTGAGCAGAGCGAGGCGAGCCAGGGCATTGCCCGCCATGTCGACGATATCGCGCAGAGTGCGGCGGTCAACGCCGATGCTTCGCTGGCAGCGTCACGTGCGATCGAGGAACTGCACGTGCTGGCCGATACCTTGCGTGGGCAGGTAGCCCGTTTCCGCTGTTAGCGATCGCGTGTAGCCAGCACGAGGCCCGGGGCTCCCCGGGCCTTTTTCACGCCCGCTGCGGCCGATGCCGGCGCCCGAGCAGGGCGGCGAGCCCCAGCAGCATGGCGGAGAGCAGCAGCACCGGCCGGTTGCCGTACTGCATGTAGGGGGTCAGGCCTTGCCGGCCTTGTACCATGCCGGACAACACCTGGCGGGTGAACGGTGCCGCCACGGCGGCGATCTCGCCGTCGGCACGGATGATGGCGGTCATGCCGGTGTTGGTGGAGCGCAGCATCGGGCGGCCGGTTTCCAGCGCGCGCGCTTGTGACAGTTGCAGGTGCTGGCTGGCGGCGTCGCTCTGGCCGAACCAGGCCAGGTTGCTGACGTTGGCCAGCAGCGTGGCCCTGGCGGCCGGGCCGATCAGTTCCTCGCCGAAGCTGTCTTCATAGCAGACGTTGAATGCCACTTGCTGGCCGGCCATGGCGATAGGGGCCTGATTGGCACCGCCGCGGCTGAAGCCGGACAGCGGCATGTTCATGAAGCGGTAGATCCAGCTGGTGACGCCGGGGAGCGGGATGAACTCGCCGAATGGCACCAGATGGTCCTTGGCGTAGAACGGCTGGCCGGGTGTGGTCGGTGCGATCACGGCGTTGAGGTAGCCGCGGCCGTCGTCGGTGCGGCGCGGCACGCCGAAGGCCAGCGCCATCCGGTTGCGCTCGGCGGTGGCGGCCAGGAGACCGACGAAGCCGGGCGGCAGTTCGTCGAGGAAGGCCGGCAACGCGGTTTCCGGCAGGATCATCAGGTCGGCACGGGTGGTGGCGACCTGGCGGTAATAGCTGGCCAGCGTGTATTCGTAGAGCGTCGGCTCCCACTTGAGGCTTTGCGGGATGTTGCCCTGCGCTAGTGCCACGCGTACCGGCTTGCCGGCGGGTTCGGTCCACGGGATGGCCTTGAGCTGTTCGCCGCCGGCCCACAGGGCGGCCAGCGCCGCCAGCAGCAGCACTCGCCAGCGGTTGGCGAGCCGCGGCAGCACGACCAGGGAACCGGCGCTGACGGCAACCAGCAGGGTGACGCCGTAGATGCCGGACACCGCAGCGTAGCCGGCCAGTGGGCTTTCGGTGATCTGCGAGTAGCCGGCGGCGCCCCACGGAAAGCCGGTGAGCATCCAGCCGCGCAGCCATTCCCCCAGCGTCCACAGCGCCGGGAACAGCACCAGCCAGCGCATGGCCGGACGGCGGTCGATGCGCGTGGAGAGCCACAGCGCGAGGCCGGGGTAGAGCGCGAGGTAGGCCGGCAGCAGCGCGGTCATCGGGGCGGCGAGCCAGAACGGCATGCCGGCGATGTCGTGCAGGCTGTTGTAGATCCAGTGGAAGTTGGCGGTGTAGGCGGCAATGCCCCAGGCGTAGCCGAGCCAGAAGGCGCGATGGGGCTGGCGCTGGGCCAGTTCGGCCAGTGCCGCGAGGGCGAGCGGCATCAGCCAGAACAGGCGGTAGGGGGCGAAGGCGAACAGCGTGGCGGTGCCGGCGAGGGCCGCCAGCAGCAGGAACAGGAAGGTGCGCATGGGGTCAGTGGGGGAGCGGCTGGTCCTGTGGTTGCAGGCGTTCGACCAGCAGGGTGTGCAGGCGGCGGCTGTCGGTGCGGATCACGGTGAAGCGCAGGTCGCTGCTTTCCACCGTTTCGCCGCGCTTGGGCAGGTGACCGAACAGCGAGATGACCAGGCCGCCGATGGTGTCGACGTCGTTGTCGGAGAAGCCGGTGTCGAAGTAATGGTTGAAGTCGGCGATCTCGGTCAGCGCCTTGACGCGGTAGCGCTGGCCGCGCACCGGGATGATGTTGTCGGCGCTGTCGTCGTTGTCGTACTCGTCTTCGATGTCGCCGACGATCTGTTCGATGACATCTTCGATGGTGACGAGGCCGCAGACGCCGCCGTATTCGTCGACCACGATGGCCATGTGGTTGCGGGTGGTGCGGAAGTCGCGCAGCAGCACGTTGAGGGGTTTGGATTCCGGTACGAACACGGCCGGGCGCAGGGTGTCGCGCAGGTTGAAGGTGGCGGGCTGGTGGAAGTAGCGCAGCAGGTCCTTGGCGAGGAAGATGCCGACCACGTCGTCCTTGTCGTCACCGATCACCGGGAAGCGCGAGTGGGCGGTCTCGACAACGAAGGGCAGCAGGTTTTCGACCGGTTCGTCAACCTTGATGACGTCCATCAGGCTGCGCGACACCATCACGTCGCGTACCGTCAGCTCGCTGACCGACAGCACGCCTTCGATCATGCCGAGCGCTTCGGCGTCGAGCAGGTCGCGCTCGAAGGCGGAGTGCAGCAGTTCGACCAGTTCCTTGCGGTCTTCCGGCTCGCGTAACAGCAGGGCCGACAGGCGTTCCAACCAACCGTGCCTGTTCTTACTGGAATCGTCCATGGTGTCAGGTTTTCTCCGCCGCGTACGGGTCTGGATATCCTAGCTTGGCCAGAATGGCCGTTTCAAGCGCCTCCATGACCTCGGCCTCGTCGTCTTCTTCGTGGTCGTAGCCTTGCAGGTGCAGCATGCCGTGCACGGTGAGGTGGGCATAGTGGGCCAAGAGCGGCGTGCCCTGTTCGGCGGCTTCCCGCTCCACCACCGGCACGCACAGCACCAGGTCGCCGAACAGCGGCATGCCTTCCACCGTTTCGCCTTCGTTGAGGGCGAAGCTCAGCACGTTGGTGGCGTAGTCCTTGCCGCGGTAGTCGCGGTTCAGGGCGCGGCCTTCCTCGTCTTCGACCAGCAGCAGGCTGACCTGGGCCGAGCGGACGTCGGCTTGCAGGGCGGCGCGCGCCCAGCGTTGCAGTTGGGCGGCGCTGGGCAGGTTGGCCGCGTCGCTGCGTAGGTCGAGCGTCAGTTCCAGCCTGTCGGCCAATCGTTGTCGTAGCGGGGTGCGCTTAGCTCTTTTCATCGGACTTGTTTTGCGTCAGTTCTTTCAGTTGATGGGCGTCGTAGGCGTCGACGATCTTCTGCACCAGTGGATGGCGTACCACGTCGTCGCTCTGGAAGTGGTGGAAATGGATGCCGCGCACGTGCTCGAGGATGCGTTCGACCTCGACCAGGCCGCTTTTCTGGTGGCGCGCCAGGTCGATCTGGGTGATGTCGCCGGTGATCACCGCCTTGGAGCCGAAGCCGATGCGGGTCAGGAACATCTTCATCTGTTCCGGGGTGGTGTTCTGCGCCTCGTCGAGGATGATGAAGGCGCTGTTGAGCGTGCGGCCGCGCATGTAGGCGAGCGGGGCGATCTCGATCAGGTTTTTCTCGAACAGCCGGGTGACCTTGTCGAAGCCCATCAGGTCGTAGAGCGCGTCGTAGAGCGGGCGCAGGTAGGGGTCGACCTTCTGCGCCAGGTCGCCGGGCAGGAAGCCCAGCTTCTCGCCAGCCTCGACCGCCGGGCGCACCAGCACGATGCGCTTGATCGCGTCGCGTTCCATGGCATCCACCGCGCAGGCGACGGCGAGATAGGTCTTGCCGGTGCCGGCCGGGCCGATGCCGAAGGTGATGTCGTGCTGCTGGATGGCCTTGATGTAGCCGTTCTGGCGCGGGGTGCGGCCCCTGAGGTCGCCACGGCGCGTGGCCAGTATCGGCGCTTCGTCGTCTGGCGTGGTGGCGTGCTGGCGCACCTCGACCAGGCCGAGCTGGATGTCGTCGATCGACAGGTCCTGCTTCTCGGCCAGCAGGTAGAAGCGGGTCAGCGCGCTGGCGGCGTCGGCGGCGCGCGCCCCGCGGATGCGGAAGCCCTCGCCGCGGCGCTGGATGATCACGTCCAGCCCGGTTTCGATCTGCTTGAGGTTTTCGTCGAGCGGGCCGCACAGGCGGGCCAGCCGTTCGTTGTCGATGGGGTTGAAGCTGAGCTGTTCGGTTTGCAAGGGGGATCGGCTCCGCGGCGTTGCGTGGGTGACATGCCAAGGATACGCCCGGCGCGGGCCGGGCGAAACTCCTCAGACGGTCTCGGCGGTGACGATTTCGCCCGCCAGCGAGTGCGGGTAGGCCTCGGTGATGACGACGTCGATCATCTGCTTGATCAGGCGCGGTTGACCGACGAAGTTGACCACGCGGTTGTTCATGGTGCGCGCGGCGAGCATGGACGGGTCCTTCTTCGAGACACCCTCGACCAGCACGCGCTGCACGGTGCCGACCATGCCCTGGTTGATGGCGAAGCCCTTGGCTTCGATCACTTCATTCAAGGCTTCGAGGCGGCGCACTTTCTCGGCGTGCGGGGTGTCGTCCGGCAGGTTGGCGGCCGGGGTGCCGGGGCGCGGGCTGTAGATGAACACGAAGCTGAAGTCGAATTCGCAGTCCTTCACCAACTTGAGCGTGGCTTCGAAGTCGGCCTCGGTCTCGCCGGGGAAGCCGACGATGAAGTCCGACGACAGGCACAGGTCGGGGCGCAGCGCGCGCAGCTTGCGGATGATCGACTTGTATTCCAGCCCGGTGTAGCCGCGCTTCATCGCCATCAGCACGCGGTCGGAGCCGGACTGCACCGGCAAGTGCAGGTGCGACACGAGCTTGGGCAGCTTGCCGTAGCAGTCGATGATGCGCTGGCTGAATTCGCGCGGGTGGCTGGTGGTGAAGCGGATGCGCTCGATGCCGGGGATTTCGTGTACGTATTCCAGCAGCAGGGCGAAGTCCGCGATCTCGCCGTCGGCCATCAGCCCACGGTAGGCGTTGACGTTCTGGCCCAGCAGGGTGACTTCCTTGACGCCCTGGGCGGCCAGGCCGGCGATCTCGACCAGCACGTCCTCGAACGGACGCGAGACTTCCTCGCCGCGGGTGTACGGCACCACGCAGAACGAGCAGTACTTGGAGCAGCCTTCCATGATCGAGACGAAGGCGGCGCCGCCGTCGACCTTGGCGGGCGGGATGTGGTCGAATTTCTCGATCTCGGGGAAGGAGATGTCGACCTGGGCGGTGCCGCTGTCCTGCTTGGCGCGGATCAGCTCCGGCAGGCGGTGTAAGGTCTGCGGGCCGAAGACGACGTCGACATAGGGCGCGCGCTTGACGATGGTCTCGCCTTCCTGCGACGCCACGCAGCCGCCGACGCCGATCACCAGGTTCGGGTTGGCCTCCTTCAGCGGGCGGATGCGGCCGAGATCGGAGAACACCTTTTCCTGCGCTTTCTCGCGCACGCTACAGGTGTTGAACAGGATGACGTCGGCCTCTTCGGGGTTGTCCGTCTTGACCATGCCTTCGGCGTCGCCGAGCACGTCGACCATCTTGTCGGAGTCGTACTCGTTCATCTGGCAGCCGAAGGTCTTGATATATACCTTCTTCATGACAACAGCGATTCCTGCTAGGGTTATTGCCGGCCCAGGGCGCGCAGATCGTCATCCGTCAGCACCCAGATCCGGTTGATGGCACCTGAAACGTCGACCGTCACGCCCACCGGCTTGCCCACCAGGCCCGGCAACTGGCCGGTCAGCAGGAAGCGGTTGTTCTCGTCGAGGATGCGCACGCCGGGCGCCAGCCGGTAGGCGGTGCCGGACGGAATGAACAGTCCGGCCAGCGCCTGCAGCCAGGAGCGGTCGGCGGCCGCGAAACTGATCTGCGAGCTGTCGGCGGCGCTGATTTCGCCAATCTGCAGGGAGGCGGGCAGCACACGGCCGGCCAAGGCAGTCCGGGTGC
This sequence comes from Pseudogulbenkiania sp. MAI-1, assembly GCF_000527175.1. NCBI lineage: Bacteria > Pseudomonadati > Pseudomonadota > Betaproteobacteria > Neisseriales > Chromobacteriaceae > Pseudogulbenkiania > Pseudogulbenkiania sp. MAI-1. The sequence goes on from NZ_AZUR01000001.1 coordinate 423,044, forward strand.
AGATCAGGAGGACGAGGAGGACGAAGAGTCGTGTTTTCATAGGCAAATGAACATGTTGCGTGAGTCTACCATAGACTTTCTAGAGGTAGGCGCTGGTCCGCCGTTAGGCAAGGCTTTTCCGTGTCCTCCCGGAGCTGCCCGGTGGCGGTTGAACGGCACGAATGATTTGAGACAGAGCCCGGACGCCGCCGGCATCATGTTGTCGTCGTCAGTATTATAATTTTAGTTGAATGGCATTGGGTTATCGGCCTGCCCGCCGAGGGCAAGGGGTAAAGCCACGCCAAATCCGGTGGGTGGCATGCCGCCGCACGAACACGCCGGTGGGATCGGAGGAACATGACTTACAAGCGCCAGTCGCTGCGAGTAGTGGGGGTTTTTGGCCTCTTCAGCGCCCTATGGATCTTTCTCAGCGACCGTTTTCTAGTCTCGCTGCCACTGACCACGCAAACACTGACGACGCTGCAGACCTACAAGGGGCTGGGTTTCATCTCCTGTACGACGCTGTTGCTCTATTACCTGGTCAGCCAGGCCCTGAAGTCGCAATCCCGCTTGCTGAGCCAGTTGCGGCGTAACGAGGCGCTGCTCCAGGAGGCACAAATGAGCGCGCATCTGGGCAGCTGGGAGTATGACGTCGGAACGGGGTTGTTCAGTTGGAGCGGGGCGGCGCAGCAGTTGCTCGGGCTCGATGCCGACGAAGCGCAGACCACGCGTGAGGCGCTGCTGGAGGGCGTCGCCATGGACGACCGCGAGCCCCTGATCCAGGTGCTCGACCGCATGCAGGCCGAAGCGGATGGCTGCATCGAGTTCCGCCGGAATCAGGCCGGCACGCCGGTCTGGCTGCGGCTGCATTACAAGGCGCATCATGATGACGAGGTTCCGGGACTGGTGATCGGGGCCCTGCAGGACATCAGCGCGCAGAAGGCGCAAGATGCCGCCTTGCGCGAGCGCGAGCTGCTGTTCCGCGCCACCTTCGAACAGGCCGCGGTCGGCATCGCCCACCTCGATCTGGACGGCCACTGGATTCGCGTCAACCAGAGGCTGTGCGACATTCTCGGTTACCCGCGCGAGGAGCTGTTGCAGCTCACTTTTCAGGACATCACCTTTCCCGCCGACCTGGATGCCGACCTGGAACTGACCGAGCGCCTGGTCAAGGGCGAGATTCCCAGTTTCACCATCGAGAAGCGCTATCTGCACAAGGCCGGGCACCTGGTGTGGACCAACCTGACCGCGGCCCTGATGCGGGATCGCCATGAGCAGCCCGAATACTTCATTTCGGTGGTGGAAGACATTTCCGCGCGCAAACAGTCCGAAGACGCCCTGCAACTAGCGGCGACGGTGTTCGACAGCTCGCACGAAGGGGTGATGATCGCCGACCGCCGGCGGCGCATCCTGGCCGTCAACCCGGCGTTCAGCGACATCAGCCTGTACCCGGCCAACGAAGTGATCGGCCAGCCGCCGCCGCTATGGTACACGGCGGCGCAGGACACGGCGTTCTACCTGCGACTCTGGCGCCTGCTGCAGAAGAGCGGACGGTGGGAAGGCGAGCTGTGGTACCGCAAGAAGGACGGGACGGTGTTTCCGCTGTGGTTGTCGATCAGCTGTGTGCGCGACGCGCGCGGCAGGCCGCGCCAGTATGTGTTCGTGTTCAACGACATCAGCCAGCTCAAGCAAAGCCAGGAGCAGCTCGAGCGTCTGGCGCACTACGACCCGCTGACCGAGCTGCCCAACCGCCATCTGGCCCTGGCGCGGCTGGAGCATGCGCTGGAGCTGGCCAAGCGGCACGGCACGCAGCTGGCGGTGATGTTCATCGATCTCGATCGCTTCAAGACCATCAACGACAGCCTGGGGCATCAGGTCGGAGACGAGTTGCTGGTGTCGATCGCCCAGCGCCTGCGGCAACGGCTGAGACAGGAGGACACGCTGGCAAGGTTGGGGGGCGACGAGTTCCTGGTCGCGATCGAGGCGATGGAGTCCGAGGACAAGGTGGCCGTGATCGCCCGCTCGCTGCTGAGCCTGATCGATCACCCCTTCATACTCGCCGACGGGCGCGAGGCCTACGTCGGCGCCAGCATCGGCATCAGCCTGTATCCCGGCGACGGGGTTAGCACCACCGAGCTGATCCGCAACGCCGATGCCGCCATGTACCTGGCCAAGTCGCAGGGCAGGAATACCTTCCGTTTCTATACCGAATCGCTGACCCATGCCGCCAACGAGCGCCTCAGCATGGAAACCAGTCTGCGCCAGGCACTGAAGCGGGAAGAGTTCATCCTGCACTACCAGCCGCTGATCGACCTGGCGAGCGGGCTCGTAACCGGGGTCGAAGCGCTGGTGCGCTGGCAACCGCCGGGCGAGGCCCTGGTGGCGCCGTCCCGCTTCATCACCCTGGCGGAGGAGACCGGCCTGATCGTGCCGCTGGGGGAATGGGTGCTGCATGCCGCCTGCCGCCAGGGCAAGGCGTGGCTGGATGCCGGCCTGCCGCTGGTGATGGCCGTCAACCTCTCGCCGCGGCAGTTCCTGCGCCATGACATCGTCAGCCAGGTGCGGAGGGTGCTGGAAACGACCGGGCTGCCGCCGCACCATCTCGAGCTGGAGCTGACCGAGGGCGCGCTGATGGAACAGGCCGAGCAGGCGGTGCAGACGCTGACCGCGCTCAAGCGGCTCGGTGTGCGCCTCGCCATCGACGATTTCGGTACCGGTTATTCCTCGCTCGCCTACCTCAAGCGCTTCCCACTGGACAAGCTCAAGATCGACCGCAGCTTCGTGCGCGACCTGCCGGACGACAGCAGCGACGTCGAGATTGTCACCACCATCATCGCCATGGTGCGCAACCTGAAGCTGGAAGTGTTGGCCGAAGGGGTGGAAACGCGCCAGCAGCTGGCCTTCCTGCAGCAACAGGGCTGCGACAGCTGCCAGGGCTATCTGTTCAGCCGGCCGTTGGCGGTGGCGGAGTTCGAGGGCTGGCTGAGGGAGCGGCGGGGGCTCGTAGCGACGTTGGCGTGAGCGGCGACCTGGTCTCCGGAACGTTCTGGCCGGCTACGCGCGGGTTTGTAGCAGTCTGGAGGGTAGCCGTCGGGTTTTTGTCTTCGCCAAGGGCTTGATTTTCCAGGGGAAAATGCAAAAAACCCAGCTGCCGTAGCATCTGGGTTTTTCGGTATCGGGGTGGTGGCGAATCAGGGACTCGAACCCCGGACCTGCGGATTATGATTCCGTCGCTCTAACCGACTGAGCTAATTCGCCACGCTGCTTCGTTGCTTGTTGCGTCGAAGTGGGGCGAACTATACCTGGGCTATTTGGGGCTGTCAACACCTTGGGCCGGTTTCTTGTCGAAATCCTTACAGAGTGTGGCAGCGGTCGCCCTCGGTGAGGCCGATCCAGTCGATGCTCACTCCCTTGCCGAAGCCGATTACCTTGAACAGCTCGCCCATTTCGTTGGGGGAGAGCAGCTTTTGCACGGCGGCGACGCGCGGGGCGTAGTGGGCGACGTCGTCCGGATCGAGCTGTTGCAGCAGCGTGGTGATGCCGGCATTGACCAGGAACTGAGCCTGGGTGGTGTAGCCGATCAGGTCGAGCCCGGCTTCGGTGCCGGCCAGCGCCACGGCGGTGAAGTCGACGTGGGTGGTGATATCCATCAGGCCCGGTAGGTAGAACGGGTCGTCCACGGTGTGGTGGCGGTAGTGGCCGATCAGCGTGCCCATGTGGCGCTGCGGGTGGTAGTACTCGCGTTCGGGGAAGCCGTAGTCGATCAGCAGGATGGCGCCGCATACGAGGCGGGACGCCAGCGTGGCGATGAAGGCGCGGTTGGCCAGGCTGATTTCCGATAGGTAGCCGGCGGCTTCGGGCGGCAGCATCGCGGCAACGCTGGCGAGTTGGGGATCAGCGATCGGTCGGTCTTCCCAGGCGAAGGCGCCGTCGCGCACGGTGACGCCGCGCTGCAGCGGGGCGGGGGTCCAGTGCACCAGCTCGCAGGGCATGGCGTCGAGCACTTCGTTGCCGATGATGATGCCGTCGAACTGTTCCGGCAGTTCGCTCAGCCATTCGACACGGGCGGCCAAGTGCGGCAGGGCGTCGGCGATGGTCTGACGCTGGCGTTCGATCAGGTCGGCGGAGAGGTCGATGATGGCGTAGCGCTCGGGCAGTTGGCCAAGGGTTTCCAGTTCGCCGAGGATGTCGACGGCGAGGCGGCCGGTGCCGGCGCCGAATTCGTAGATGGTGCCGCCGGTCTGCGGTAGCAGTTCGGCCAGTTGGCGTGCCAGCGTGCGGCCGAAATAGGGCGAGAGTTCGGGGGCGGTGACGAAGTCGCCGGCGGCGCCGAACTTGCGGCTGCCGGCACTGTAGTAGCCGAGGCCGGGGGCGTACAGCGCCAGTTCCATGTAGCGCGAGAAGGGAATCCAGCCGTCGTGGGCGGCAATCTCGGCGGCGATGTGGCGGGAGAGTTCTTGGCTGACGGCCAGCGCGGCGGCGTCGGGTGCGGGTAACTGGGTCATGGCATGGCTTGCGGTAGAATGGGGGGAATTGTCGGCCAATTCCGCCGTGCCGGAAAGGGGCGGAACGGCCGCTGTCGCCACCACAGACGAGGAGAAAGCATGAGCGAGGGCAAGGTCGTGCTGATTACCGGCGCCGCGCGCCGGGTGGGGGCGGGCATCGCCCGTCATCTGCACGCTTGCGGCATGCGGCTGGTGTTGCATTATCGCGGTTCGCGCGCCGAGGCGGAGAGCCTGGCCCTGGAGCTGAACGGCGTGCGGCGCGGGTCGGTGGTGCTGGTGCAGGCCGATCTGCACGATATCGACGGCCTGCCGCGCCTCGTCGAGACCGCGCTCGATGCGTTCGGCCGGCTCGACGGGCTGGTCAACAACGCTTCCAGCTTCTTTCCTTCCGGCATCGGCCATATCGACGAGGCGGTCTGGCACGATCTGATGGGCAGCAATCTGAAGGCGCCGCTGTTCCTGGCGCAGGCCGCCGCACCGTATCTGAAGCAGAGCGGTGGCGCCGTGGTCGGCATCGTCGACATCCATGCCGAGCGGCCGATGAAGTCGCACGTGGTGTACAACCTGGCCAAGGCCGGCCATGCCCAGCTGATCCGCAGCCTGGCGATCGAGCTGGCGCCCGAGGTGCGCGTCAACGGCGTGGCGCCGGGCAGCAACGTGTGGCCGGAGGGCGAGTCGTTCTTCGACGAGGAGTACAAGCGCCGCATCGAGGCCAGCATTCCGCTGGCACGCATCGGCACGCCGGAGGATATTGCGCGCGCGGTGAAATTCCTGCTGTTCGATGCCAGTTACATCACCGGGCAGGTGTTGGCGGTGGATGGCGGCCGGAGCGTGGTGTTGTAATTCCACTGCGCCTTAGAAGCGATAACTTTGTCGGCGGCGCTGTGCGGGCCTTGCCGTACTGCTTGTACTGTCTGCGGCCCTGCTCGCTTGCCTTCGCGTTCTCACTTCTAAATGCTTTGTGGAATACTCCGGGGTACGAGACGACCATGACAGGCCGTCCCGATTCGCGCTAAAATCGCCTGTTTTTCAATTTCTTAGCTGTTCCCCATGTCCGATACCCAAACCCTCGACGCCAAGGCGCAGAAGGCGCTGTTCGAGGCCAACAAGCTGGCCAAGCGGTTGCGCCACCACGTCGGCGACGCCATCAACGATTTCAACATGATCGAACAGGGCGACCGCGTCATGGTCTGCCTGTCCGGCGGCAAGGACAGTTTCGGCCTCTTGGACATCCTGCTCGGCCTGCAGAAGTCGGCGCCGATCGACTTCTCCATCGTCGCCGTCAACCTCGACCAGAAGCAGCCGGGCTTTCCCGAGCACGTGTTGCCGGAGTACCTGTCGTCGATCGGCGTCGAGTACCGCATCGTCGAGGAGGATACCTACTCCATCGTCAAGCGCGTGATTCCCGAGGGCAAGACCACCTGCAGCCTGTGCTCGCGCCTGCGCCGCGGCATCCTGTACCGCGTGGCCGACGAGCTGGGGGCGACCAAGATCGCGCTGGGCCACCACCGCGACGACATGCTGCATACCTTGTTCCTCAACATGTTCTACGGCGGCAAGCTGAAGTCGATGCCGCCCAAGCTGGTGAGCGACGACGGCAAACACATGGTGATCCGCCCGCTGGCTTACTGCCGCGAGAAGGATCTGGAGCGTTACGCCAAGCTGCGTGAATTTCCGATCATCCCGTGCAATCTGTGCGGCTCGCAGCCGAACCTGCAGCGCCAGGTGGTGAAGGAGATGGTCAACGACTGGGACAAGCGCTTCCCTGGCCGGCTGGAGACCATGTTCCGCGCGCTGCAGAACGTGGTGCCGTCGCATCTGGCCGACACCGGGCTGTTCGACTTCGCCGGGCTCAAGACCGGTGACGCGCCGTTCGCCGACGGCGACACCGCCTTCGACAAGGAGGAGTTCCGCGACCCGCTGCCGCCGGTGGACGACGAGCAGGCCGAAGCGCCGCGCCGCACCATCAGCATTCTCGATTCCCGTCCGAAGGAGACGTCCTGTGGCGGGTAGGGCACGTCATCCGTTCCGCCGCCGCGTGCGTGACGGCGTGGACGCCATGCCAGAGGTGGAGATCTCCGAGGTGGACGGCATCCGTTCGCTGCACCTGGGCTCGGAGACGGTGCAAAGTTCGATGGACGTGGACGATCCGGTGCGGCTGGTACTGTCGTACAGCCGCGCCATGATGGGCTTCCTGCTATTCAATCCGGAGCCGCGCCACATCCTGCAGATCGGCCTCGGCGGCGGTTCGTTCGCGCGCTACATCGACTTCTACCTGCGCGACACCAAGAGCGTGGCGGTGGACATCAACCCGCAGGTGATCAACGTGGCGCGCGCCTTCTTCGAGTTGCCGGAGGAGGGCGAGCGCTTCGAGATCGTCGAGGCCGATGGTGCCGACTACGTCAAGATCTTCCGCGGCTCGACCGACGCCATCCTGGTGGACGGCTTCGACGGCCTGCAGATCGTCGATGCGCTGACCACCGAGGATTTCTTCGCGGACTGCAAGCGCGCGCTGGCGCCGGACGGCGTGTTCGTCACCAACTGGTGGAGCGGCGACAAGCGCTACCACCAGTTCATCGAACGATTGCTCGGGGTGTTCGAGGGGCGGGTGCTGGAGCTGCCGTCGGCCAGCCACGGCAACGTGGCGGTGATGGCGTTCGCCGGCTCGCCGGCGCTGACCCGTTTCGATGGCCTGAAGAAGCGAGCCGAGGAACTGGAGACACGCTTCGGGCTGGAATTTCCCGAGTTCGTCAGCCGGCTCAGGTCGACCAATCAGCATAGCGACAACCGCCTGCTGATATGACGCCGGCTGGCGTATAATGACGCCGGCGTGGCGGGGCGAGCGTTCCCGGCCCGGCAATCCCGGATAGAAGCGGGCGGCTGACACGGCCGCCCTTTGCCGTTTGAGAAAGACCAGAACACCATGCAAGCTGCCCATCAGGCCCCGATTACCGACCGCAAGATCCGCTTCGCGCTGGTCGGCTGCGGCCGTATCGCCCAGAACCACTTCGCCGCGCTGGAGAAGCACGCCGAGCGCGCCGAGTTGACCGACGTCTGCGACATCGACCCGGTAGCGCTCGCGGCCGCGGTGGCGCGCACCGGCGCGCGCGGCCATGCCAGCCTGACCGCGATGCTGGCCGAGACCCAGGCCGATATCGTGATCCTGACCAGTCCGTCTGGCCTGCATCCGGCACAGAGCATCGAGTGCTCCGAGGCCGGCTTCCACGTGATGACCGAGAAGCCGATGGCGACGCGCTGGGAGGACGGCCTGGCGATGGTGAAGGCGGCTGACCGCGCCGGACGCCGCCTGTTCGTGGTGAAGCAGAACCGCCGCAACGCGACCTTGCAACTGCTGAAACAGGCGATGGAAGAGAAGCGCTTCGGCCGCCTCTACATGGTCAACGTCAACGTGTTCTGGACCCGTCCGCAGGAGTATTACGATTCGGCCGCCTGGCGCGGTACCTGGGAGTTCGATGGCGGCGCCTTCATGAACCAGGCCAGCCACTACGTCGACCTGCTGGACTGGCTGATCGGCCCGGTGGAGAGCGTGCAGGCCTACACCGCGACGCTGGCGCGCAACATCGAGGTGGAAGACACCGGCACCGTCAGCGTCAAGTGGCGCTCCGGCGCGCTGGGCAGCATGAACGTGACCATGCTGACCTACCCCAAGAACCTGGAGGGCTCGATCACCATCATCGGCGAGAAGGGCACGGTGCGCGTCGGCGGCGTGGCGGTGAACGAGATCCAGCACTGGGAGTTCGCCGAGCCGCACGCCATGGACGACGACATCCGCCATGCCAGCTACGCCACCACCAGCGTGTACGGCTTCGGCCACCCGCTCTACTACGACAACGTGATCAACGTGATGCAGGGCAAGGCCCAGCCGGAGACCGACGGCCGCGAGGGGCTGAAGTCGCTGGAGCTGTTGATCGCGATGTATCTGTCGGCGCGCGATGGCCGCCGCGTCAGCCTGCCGCTGGATTACTGAACCGGATCACGCCTTAGGGAGGCGCATATGACCTATCTCGTTCATCCCACGTCCATCGTCGACGACGGCGCCAAGATCGGCGCCGGCACCCGTATCTGGCACTGGGCCCACATCTGCGCCGGCGCAGTGATCGGCGAGCGCTGCTCGTTCGGCCAGAACGTCTACGTCGGCAACGACGTGATCATCGGCGACAACGTCAAGGTGCAGAACAACGTGTCGATCTACGACGCGGTGACGCTGGAGGACGACGTGTTCTGCGGTCCTTCGATGGTGTTCACCAACGTCAACAACCCGCGCAGCCACGTCAGCCGCAAGCACGAATACCGCCGTACCCTGGTGAAGAAGGGGGCCACCATTGGCGCCAATGCGACCGTCGTCTGCGGCCACACCATCGGCGAATACGCCTTCATCGGCGCGGGCGCGGTGGTGACGCGCGACGTGCCGCCCTATGCGCTGATGGTCGGTTCCCCGGCGCATCGCATGGGCTGGATGTGCGCCTGCGGCGAGCGGCTGTCCGACATGATCGGCGAGCACGCCTGCCCGGCCTGCGGCACCCTGTACGACATCGGCGGCAACCACTGCACGCCGCTCTGACCTTCTCCCATCGCCTGCCTCGGCCATGCTTGGCCGGGGCGGCAGGAACGATTCCGCATGAGCATTCCGTTCATTGACCTGAAAGCGCAATACCAGCACCTCAAGGCCGACATCGACGCGCGCATCCACGCCGTGCTCGACCACGGCCAGTACATCATGGGGCCGGAGGTGGCCGAGCTGGAGCGCGAGCTCGCGGCCTACGTCGGTGTCAAGCATTGCGTCGGCGTAGCCGACGGCACCACCGCGCTCTTGATCGCGCTGATGGCGCTGGGCATTCAGCCCGGCGACGAGGTGATCACCACGCCGTTCACCTTCATCGCCACCGGCGAGATGATCGCGCTGTTGGGCGCCAAGCCGGTGTTCGTCGACATCGACCCGGACAGCTACAACCTCGATCCGGCCAGGATCGAGGCGGCGATCACGCCGAAGACGCGCGCCATCATGCCGGTGAGCCTGTACGGCCAGTGCGCCGACTTCGACGCCATCAATGCCATCGCCGCCAAACATAATCTCCCGGTGATCGAGGACGGCGCGCAGAGCTTCGGCGCGAGCTACAAGGGCAAGAAGTCGGGTGCCTTGTCGACCATCGGCTGCACCAGCTTCTTCCCGTCCAAGCCCTTGGGCTGCTACGGCGACGGCGGCGCCTGCTTCACCGACGACGACGCGCTGGCCAAGGCAATGCGCGAGATTCGCGTGCACGGCCAGGACCGCCGCTATCACCATCCCGTCATCGGCCTCAATGGCCGGCTCGATACGATCCAGGCCGCGGTGCTGCTGGCCAAGCTGCCGAGCTTCGCCGACGAGGTCGCCGCGCGCGAACGCATTGGCGCGCGCTATTCGGCGCTGCTCGCCGACGTGGCGCGCGTGCCGCGCCTGGCCGAGGGCTGCAGCAGTGTGCACGCCCAGTACACCATCGAGGTGGACGAACGCGACGCCGTGGCGGCGCGGCTCAAGGAGCTGGGCGTGCCGACCGCGGTGCATTACCCGATTCCGCTGCACCTGCAGCCGGCGTTCGCCCAGCTCGGTCAGGGCGTGGGCAGCTTTCCGTTGGCCGAAGCGGCCGGGCAGCGCGTGCTGAGCCTGCCGATGCATCCGTTCCTCGACGAAGCCACGCAGGACGCCGTCGTCGCCGCCGTCAGGAAGGCGCTGGGCTAAGTGCTGAAAACCGCCGTGCAACGGCTGGCAGCGGGCGGTTTTGCCCGCAACGTGGCGACGCTGACCGGCGGCGCGGCGCTGGCGCAGCTGCTGCCGCTGCTGTTCGCGCCGCTGTTGACGCGGCTTTACTCCCCGGACGACTTTGGCCTGCTGGCGGTGTTTTCCGCCTGGCTGTCCAACCTGGCGGTGATCGCCACCGCGCGCTACGACATGGCCATCGTGCTGCCCAAGGAGGAGCGCGACGCCGAGCGGCTGATGACGCTGGCACTGGCGATCAACCTGGCGCTGTTCACCGTGCTCACCGCGCTGCTGCTGCCGGCGTACGGTTGGATCGCCGCCACGCTCGGCGCGCCGGCGCTGGCGCCGTGGCTGTTGGTGTTGCCGGCCGGGGTGTGGCTGGCGGGCAGCCTGCAGGCCTGGACCAGCTGGAACAACCGCCAGCGCCGCTACGCCGCCAACGCCCAAGGGCGGGTGGCGCAATCGCTCGGCGTGACGCTGGCGCAAGTCGGGACCGGCTGGGCCGGCTGGGGCTTCGCCGGGCTGATCGCCGGTTCGCTGGCCGGCCAGGCGCTGGCGCTGTGGGCCCAGGCGCGTGCCGATCTCGCTGCGCGGCTGGCGTGGCTGCGCGGCCACCGCCGCGCCGAGCTCGCCACGGTGGCGCGCTGTTACGCCGAATTCCCCAAGGTCAACACGCCGCATGCCTTCGTGGTGGCGTTCCAGGATTCGCTGATGCTGGCCTTGCTGGCGTCGCTGGCCGGACACGCCGTGGTCGGCCAGTACGCCCTGGTGCTGCGCGTGCTGAAGCTGCCGGCGGCGCTGCTGGGACAGGCTGTGTCGCAGGTGATCTTCCGCGACCTGGCCGAGGCGCACGCCCACGGCCGCGCCATGATGCCGCTGCTGGCGCGCGCGCTGGCGGTGTTGGCCGCCGCCGCGCTGCTGCCGTTCGGCCTGTTGCTGGTGGCCGGCGAGCCCTTGTTCGGCTGGGTGTTCGGGGCGGGCTGGCGCGAGGCCGGGGTGATCGCCGCCACGCTGGTGCCTTATCTCGCGGCGGCTTTCGTGGCCGGGCCGTGCTTCATGGTGCCGATGGTGATCGGCCGCCAGCGCGCCTCGTTCCTGTTCGTGCTGGTTGGCGTGGCGGTGAACATGGCGGTGTTCGCCGCGGTGTTCGTCACCAGCCGCGATGCCCTGCTGGCGTTCAAGGTGATGTCCGGCGTGATGACGCTGTATTTCGCGGCCTACGTGGCGTGGATTTTCCAGCTGTTGCGCCGTCTGGAGACTCAAGGTGCTTGAACGACTCGTGTTGCGTCTGTACCGACTGTGGCCGCTGCTGCGCGGGGCACGGCTGGGGCCGCGTGCGCGCGTGCATCCGAGCACGCGGGTGACGCGCTGGCAGGCGCTGACGCTGGGCGAGAACGCCTTGCTGTACTGGCGCGGCGATGCGCTGATCGGCTCGCGCGGCCGTTTGACGCTGGGGGCGGACAGCCACCTGGCGCCGTACTTCTACCTGCTGGTCGGCGACCGCCAGCTGAGCTTCGGCCACAACGTCGCGGTCGGGCCGCGCAGCCTGTTCTTCTGCCACTCCAACGGCATTCCGGCCGACGTCCCGGTCACGCCGTTCACCGAGTGCCACGTCGACGGCGACATCCGCGTCGGCGACAACGTGTTCATCGGCGCCGGCTGCATCGTGCTGCCCGGCTGCGAGATCGGCGACAACGTGGTGCTGGCGGCGGGCTCGGTGGCCAAGGGCCGGCTCGAGTCCGGTTGGCTCTACGCCGGGTCGCCGGCGAGGAAGGTGCGCCAGTTGTGCTGACCGCCAATTCCCTGACTTTTCCCATGCTGTTATCTGCCTTGCCGCGTCTGGTTGCCGGCCGCGCCGCGCTGCGCCGGCGTTTGCGCGACGCGCTGGCGCGGCTGTTCGGCGTCGATGCGCGGCGCATCGTGCTGACCGACACCGGCCGCACCGCGCTGACGCTGCTGCTGCGCGCGCACGGCGTCGGAGCGGGCGACGAGGTGATCGTGCCGGCCTATACCTGCGTGGTGGTGCCGAACCAGATTCCGGCGCTGGGCGCCTCGGTGCGCTGGCTCGATGTGTCGGCCGACACGCTGGGCTTCGACTGGAACCTGCTCGACGCCGCCATCGGCCCGGCCACGCGCGCGGTGCCGGCCACGCGTGCGGTGATCATTCCGCACAATTTCGGCCCAGCCTGCCGCGTGCCGGATGCCTTGCGTGCGCGCCACCCGCAGGTGGTCTTTCTCGACGACGCCGCGCACGGTTTCGCCTCGCAACACGACGGGCAATGGCTCGGCACCTACCACGACGGCGCCTTCTTCAGCTTCGAATACTCCAAGAACCTGAGCGGCGGCATCGGCGGCTTCGTACTGTTGCCGGAGGGGCTGGCGGTGGACGAACCGTCGGCCGAGGTCGGCGTGCTCGACCAACTGCGCCTGCTGGCGACGCTCACCGGCCACCTCTTGGCAGCGCGCTGCGCCCAGGCCGGGCGCGTCTGGCTGGCGCTGGCGCGCCGGGTCGGGCTGATCTACCGCTCGTCCGACGCCGAGGTGGCCGGCGGCGTGGCGCACCCGCCGCGCGCGCTGCCCACGCTGGCCGCGGCCTTGCTGCTGCCGCAGTTGGCGGCGCTGCCGGCCGTGCTGCGCCACAAGCAGCGCCTGGCGGAACGCTACCGCGCCGCGCTGTCCGCCGTGCCGGGCATCCGGCAGTGGCCGGGGGCGGCCGGCACGCACTGGGTGCGCTATCCGTTCGCCTTGCCGCAGCCGGTGGCCGACAAGGCGGCGCTGGCGCGGCGGCTGAGTGCGGCCTCGGGTCTCGCCGTCGGCGTGTGGTTCGACGACGTGATCCATCCGGCTGGTTCGTTCCGCCACGGCTACGTCATAGGCAGCGCGCCCGAGGGCGAGCGTCTGGCCGCCACGGTGCTGAACCTGCCGATGAACGTCGCCGTCGCCTGCGATGCCCGGCTCGACGCCCGCTTGGCACGGTTGACGGCGGCGCTCACTGCTTACTTGAAGGAAACCGCCGCATGAAGCTGCTCTTGATCGGCTCGGCCTCGGTGCACACCTTCCGCTACCTGGCCGGCATCGCCCCGCACGTGAGCGAGGTACACCTCGTCACCAGCGGAGAGCTGCCGGAGTGCTACCGCCCGGCCAACCTGGGCCGGGTGCTGAGTGTGGACTTCAGCCTCAAGGCGCTGGCCACCGCGCGGCGTATCGCCGCGCTGATCGACGAGCTGCGGCCCGACCTCGTGCACGTGCATCAGGCCAACAGCGTGGCCTGGCACGCGCGCCGCGCGCTGGCCGGCAAAGACATTCCCTCGGTGCTGACCACCTGGGGCTCGGACGTGCTGTTGTTGCCGCGCCAGAACCGGCTGATGCGGCAGATGGTGGCGGCCAACCTGGCGGCGGCGGATGCGGTGACCTCCGACTCGCTGCACATGGCGGCGGTGATCCGCACGCTGGCGCGGGTCAAGCGGCTCGACGTGCTGAACTTCGGCATGGACGCGCTGCCGGAGGCGCCCGATCTGGCAGCGAAGCCGAAAAACGTGTTGTCGTGCCGGCTGCACAAGAAGCTCTATCGCGTGGACGCCATCCTCCAGGGCTGGGCCGAGGTCGAGGCCGACCCGGTGTTCGCCGACTGGACGCTGACCGTCGCCGCCAGCGGCGAGGAGAGCGACGGCCTGAAAGCCTTGGCCGACCGCCTCGGCCTGCGCCGCGTCCGCTTCACCGGCTTCGTGCCGGCGCCGGTGCTGGCCGGGCTCTACCGCGAGGCACGCGTGTTCGTCAGCGTGCCGGAATCGGACGCCACCAGCATCAGCCTGCTCGAGGCGATGGGCCACGGCTGCCTGCCGCTGCTCTCCAACCTGCCGGCCAACCTGGAATGGGTGCTCGACGGCGTCAACGGCGTCATCGCCGAGGATATCGCGCGCCTGGGCGACGCCCTGAAGGCCACGCTGCGCCGCGCCGGCGACGACGCCGCGCTGGCGGAGGCGGCCGTGCTCAACCGTCGCCTGATCGCCGCCAAGGGCCTGCATCAGGAAAACATGCGCCGCTTTGCGGCGATCTATCACGATTTGCTGGGAACCCGATGAGAGTCTGCCATCTCACCAGCGCCCACCCGCGCTACGACATCCGCATCTTCGTCAAGGAGTGCGCCACGCTGGCGCGCGCCGGCCACGACGTCACGCTGATCGTGGCCGACGGCCAGGGCGAGGAAATCCGCGACGGCGTGCGCATCCACGACGTCGGCCCGAAAACCGGCGGGCGCCTCTCGCGCATGACCGGCACCGTCGAGCGCATCTACCGCGCCGCGCTGGCGCTCCGGCCCGAGGTGGCGCACTTCCACGACCCCGAACTGATCCCGGCCGCGCTCAAGCTGCACCGCGCCGGCATCAAGGTGGTGTACGACGTGCACGAGGACGTGCCGCGCCAGGTGCTGGCCAAGCACTGGATTCCCGGCGCGGCGCGGCCCTTGGTGTCGAAGGGAGTGGAGGTGCTGGAGCACTACGCCGCGCGCCGCTTCGACGCCATCGTCGCCGCCACGCCGGTGATCCGCCGCCGCTTCGCCGCGCTCGGCGCGCGCGCCATCGACGTCTGCAACTACCCGATCCTGGAAGAGCTGGTGCGCAACACCCCGTGGGAGGCGCGCCGCAACGAGGTGTGCTACCTGGGCGGCATCAGCCGCACGCGCGGCATCGCGCCTATCGTCGCCGCGCTGCCCTCCACCGCCACCCGCCTCAACCTGGCCGGGCTGTGGAGCGAACCCGAGCTCAAGGCCGAATTGCAACAGCAGCCGGGCTGGGCACGGGTCAACGACCTGGGCGTGCTCGACCGCGCCGGCGTGGCCGAGGTGCTGGCGGCGAGCAAGATCGGCCTGGTGACGCTGTTGCCGACGCCGAGCTACGTCGAGTCGTTGCCGATCAAGCTGTTCGAGTACATGGCTGCCGGCCTGCCGGTGATCGCCAGCGACTTCCCGCTCTGGCGCGACATCGTCGACGGCGCCGGCTGCGGCCTGCTGGTCGATCCGGCCGACCCGGCCGCCATCGCCACGGCCATCACCGCGCTGCTGTCCAACGACGAGCGCGCCCGCGCCATGGGCGAGGCCGGCAAGGCGGCGGTGCTGGCGCGCTACAGCTGGGCGGCGGAGGGCGACAAGCTGGTGGCGCTCTATCGCGAACTGGCTGGGGGGCGGGCATGAAGCGCTATCGCCAGTTGCTGGACCGGCTGCACGCCCTGGGCCTAGTGCCGACCCTGCTGCTGTTCGGCCTGCCCTTGGGCAGCCTGCTCTACGGATTGCAGCAGCACGCCTTCCGCCCGCTGCTGTGGGTGGCCTACTGTCTGGCGGCGATGCTGATGCTGATTGCGCCGATGTGGCTGTTCCGCCACAAGCTCGCCGCCTGGATGGCTGACGATTTCGCCGGCTGGCGGCACGAACGTGTCCGTGGCAAGTGGGGCTTCGCCATCCGTCAGGGCCTGGTCTGGCGCGGCCTGCCGCTGGCCCTGTTCAGCCTGACCATGCTGATGCTGGGCCACGGCACGCTGCCGACGCCGGCCGACGTGCTGTTCAACCTGGTGAGTTGGGGTGTGGCCGGCGTGGTGTTCACCAGCATGGACTGGAACGCCATGGAGCGTGCCTTCCGTCGCCAACATCCAACTGACTGAAACCGACCGTGCGCATTCTCTACATCAACCACTACGCCGGCAGCCCGAAGCACGGCATGGAATTCCGCCCCTACTATCTGGCGCGCGAATGGGTCCGCGCCGGGCACGAGGTCAACCTGGTCGCGGCGGATTATTCGCACTTGCGCCAGCACAATCCGACCCTGGCCGAGAACTACCGCGACGAGGATATCGACGGCATCCGCTACACCTGGTGCAAGACCCCGCCTTACCAGGGCAACAGCCTCAAGCGCGTGATCAACATCTTCCGTTTCCTGGGCCGGTTGATGGGCCTGAGCAAGCGTTATCTGAAGGACTGGAAGCCGGACATCGTCATCGCCTCGTCGACCTACCCGCTCGACACCGTGCCGGCAGCGTGGATCGCCCACAAGACCGGCGCGCGCCTGGCGTACGAGGTGCACGATCTGTGGCCGCTGACCCCGGTCGAGGTCGGCGGCATGTCGCCCAAGCATCCCTTCATCCGCCTGCTGCAATGGGCCGAGGACTTCGGCTACCAGAAGGCCGACACCGTGGTCTCGATGCTGCCGTGCGCCAGGGAGTACATGGTCGAGCATGGCATGGACCCGGCCAAGTACGCGGTGGTGCCCAACGGTGTCGATGTCGCCGAGTGGCAGGGTGAGGCCGCCCCGCTGCCGGCCGAGCATGTCCAGGCGCTGGCCGATCTCAAAGCCCAAGACCGCTTCGTGGTCGGCTACGCCGGCGGCCACGGCCTGGCCAACGCGCTCGATTTCCTGCTCGAGGCGGCGTCATTGCTGCAACAGGACAAGGTCAGCTTCGTGCTGGTCGGCGACGGCCCGGACAAGGCGGCTCTGCAGGCCCGGGCGGCCGAGTTGGGGCTGGCCAACGTCAGCTTCCTGCCGGCGATTCCGAAGCGCGCAGTGCCGGCCTTTTTGGCCCATTGCGATGCGCTGTTCATCGGCTGGCGCAAGCTGCCGATCTACCGCTTCGGCATCAACCCCAACAAGCTGTTCGACTACCTGATGGCCGGCAAGCCGGTGATCCACTCGGTCGAGGCCGGCAACGATCTGGTGCGTGAGGCCGGTGCCGGGCTCAGCGTCGGCGCCGAAGACCCGGCGGCCATCGCCGAAGCGGTGCGGCGCATGATGACGCTGCCGTCGGCCGAGCGCGAGCGCATGGGCGAGGCGGGCCGGGCGCACGTGCTGGCCCATCACGATTACGCCGTGCTGGCGCGGCGTTTCCTCGCCGCCTGCCGCTGAGGTCCGCCATGAGCCAGCCGCACATCCGCTTCGATTTCGCCGACGGCCTGAGAGGGCTGGCGATGCTGTGCGTGGTGCTGTTCCATTACACCCAGATCTTCTGGTTCAGCCGCGAGCGCGTCGGCCAGATCCTCTACCTCGCGCCGCTCGGAGGCTATCCCGGCGCCTCGCTGGCGCTGCCGGTCAACCTGGGTGCGGTCGGCGTCGGGCTGTTCCTGTTGATCTCGGGGTTGCTGATCCCGTTGTCGCTGGGCCGGCAGGGCGCGATGCGCTTCGCCGTGACACGGCTGACGCGCATCTACCCGACCTACTGGGCCGGGCTCGCCGTCACCGTGCTGGCGCTGTGGCTGGCGAGCCGGCTGGGCGGCACGCCATTCGCGGTGAGCGTGCGCGACGTGGCGGGCCACCTCAGCATCGCCTTCCAGGACATGCTGGGCGGGCGCAACATCGACCCGGTGATGTGGACGCTCAAGGTCGAGCTGTGGTTCTACGCGCTCCTGGGCGCGGCGTTCGCGCTGACGCGCCGCCGCCTCAAGGCGGCGATCGGGCTGCTGCTGCTTGTGGTGGCGCTGCTGTGCCGGGGGCCGGCATGGGGGACGGCATGGCCCGCCGCGCAGTATTATCTGGCTCCGGTGGTGTGCTACTTTCCGCTGATGTTCGCGGGCAGCTGGTGCTATTTCTGGCTCACCGGGCAGGCCACGCGCCGCGAGACCGTGCTTGCCGTCGGCGTGATGCTGGCGCTGTTCGTCTGGTTCACCGGCTGGCCCTCGCTCGCGCTCTACCTGAGCTACGGCGTCGGCGTCGTCCTGTTCGCGCTCGGAGTGTTGTGGCCGGCATGGTGGCGGAGCCGGCTGCTGGCGCGCGTCGGCGCGGTCAGCTATGCCTGGTACGTGTGCCACTCGATCGCCGGCTACGTGTTGATGACGGCGCTGGCGCGGTTGGGCTTGCCGTGGTGGCTGCTGGTGCTGGTGGCGCTGTTCGCCACCTGGTGGCTGGCGGTGGCGATCAACCGCTGGGTCGAGCTGCCGACGCAGCGCTGGGGCAAGCGGCTGGCGGAACGTTGGTAGCGGTAGTCGGGTAGGATGGGTGACGCGTAGCGTAACCCATCGCCCTGCTTGCTCGACGGCATGGCCGGGTCATGGCGGAAACGCGCGCACCCGTGCGGCGGCCTGAGCCGGGCGCGAGCAGCCCGGACCACGGCCGGGAAGGAGGCGACGATGACTGACAAGGTGTTCTGGCGGGATCCCTACCGCACGACGCTGATCACCCGCGTCTCGCGCGTCGAGGGGCTCGACGTGGTGCTTGAGTCGACGCTGTACTTCGCCGATTCGGGCGGCCAGGAGAGCGACACCGGCACCATCGGCGGCTATCGGGTGCTGGCGGCGCGCTGGCAGGGCCGGGACCTGGTCTATACCCTGCCGCCGGCACACGTGCTGGAAGAGGGCGATACGGTAACGGTGGAGATCGACTGGCCGCGTCGTTACGCCCTGATGCGGCTGCACTTCGCCGCCGAGATCGTGCTGGAACTGGTGAAGCGGCACCTGCCCGCCATCGGCAAGATCGGTGCGCGCATCAGCGAACACAAGGCGCGCATCGATTTCGCCTGGCACGAGCCGCTGACGCCGCTGTTGCCCGAGCTCACGCGCGAGGCGCAGGCCCTGATCGACGCCGATGCGCCCATCGTCAGCGCGTTTTCCGACGAGGTGGCCGAGCGCCGCTACTGGGAGGTCGAAGGCTTCGGCCGCGTGCCGTGTGGCGGCACCCATCTGAAGCGTACCGGCGAGGTCGGTGTGCTGCGCCTCGCGCGCAAGAACATCGGCCGCGGCAAGGAACGGATCGACATTTACGCGACGCCGCGGTGACGGCGCCGACGCAAGACATGACAGCAGGCGGCCTCCGCGAGGGGCGGGCCGCCGGAGAGAAACAAGGCTAGAGACATGACGGAAAAATTCCTCCCCTTCGCCCTGCCCGACATCGGCGAAGAAGAAATCAACGAAGTGGTCGACGCGCTGCGTTCCGGCTGGGTCACCACCGGCCCCAAGACCAAGCAGTTCGAGGCCGACTTCGCGCAATTCCTCGGCGGCGAGGTCGAAGCGATCGCGGTCAATTCCGCCACTGCCGGCCTGCACCTGGCGCTGGAGGCGGTCGGCATCGGTCCCGGCGACGAAGTGATCGTGCCCAGCTACACCTTCACCGCCACCGCCGAGGTGGTGCGCTACCTCGGCGCGCACCCGGTGGTAGTCGATGTCGACCCGGTCACCTTCAATATCCGCCCGGACGCCATCCGTACCGCCATCACCGCCAAGACCAAGGCGATCATGCCGGTGCACTTCGCCGGGCTGGCCTGCGACATGGACGCCATCCTCGCCATCGCGCGCGAGCACAAGCTCAAGGTGATCGAGGACGCCGCGCACGCGCTGCCGACGACGTACAAGGGCCAGTTGATCGGCACGCTGGGCTCCGACGCCACGGTGTTCAGCTTCTACGCCAACAAGACCATGACCACCGGCGAGGGCGGCATGGTGGTGTCGAAGGACAAGGACCTGATCGCACGCTGCAAGGTGATGCGCCTGCACGGCATCAGCCGCGATGCCTTCGACCGCTACGTGTCCAAGACCCCGGCCTGGTACTACGAGGTGATCGCGCCCGGCTTCAAGTACAACATGCCGGACATCGCCGCCGCGCTCGGCATCCACCAGTTGAAGAAAATCGGCCGTTTCCATCAGCAGCGCGAGGCGATGGCGGCGCGCTACGATGCCGAACTGGCCGGCTTGCCGCTGATCCTGCCGTCGCGACCGGCGCAGGCGTCCGATCAGCACGCCTGGCACCTCTACCCGGTGCGGATCAAACCTGATGCTGGCGTGAACCGCGACGACTTCATCGTGCGCATGGCGGAGAAGGGCATCGGCTGCTCGGTGCACTTCATCCCGCTGCACCGCCAGCCGGTGTGGCGCGACGGCTACCAGCTCAAGAACGCCGACTTCCCGGTGGCCGACGCCGCCTTCGAGGCCGAGGTGACGCTGCCGCTCTATACCCGCATGACAGATGCCGACCAGACGCGCGTGATTGCGGCGGTCAGGGAGATTCTCGGCGCATGAGCGGATCTGTCCTGCCGGCCGCCGGCCGCCCCGGTTCGATGGGGGCCAAGCGGCTGTTCGATCTGATTGCCGCCGGCGTCGGCTTGTTATTGCTGTCGCCGCTATTGCTGGCGATCGCGCTGTGGATCAAGCTCGATTCCAAGGGCCCGGTGTTCTTCCGCCAGGAGCGGGTGGGGCGCTTCGGCCAGCCTTTCCGCATCCACAAGTTCCGCACCATGCGCGTCGATGCCGAGCGCCACGGCCAGCTCACGGTGGGTAGGGATCACCGCGTCACGCGCGCCGGCGCCTTTCTGCGCAAATCCAAGCTCGACGAGCTGCCGCAACTGATCGACGTGCTGCTGGGCGACATGAGCCTGGTCGGCCCGCGCCCCGAAGTACCGCGCTACGTCGCGCACTATCCGCGCGAGATCAAGGCGCTGGTGCTGTCGGTGCGCCCCGGCATCACCGACTGGGCGTCGATCCGCATGATCGACGAAAACGACATCCTCGGCGCCGCCGCCGACCCGGAACGGGCCTACCTTGACGAGGTGCTGCCGCAGAAGCTCGATTACTACGTGCGCTACGCGCAAAGCCACACGCTGGCCGGCGACGTGTGCATCATCCTCGCCACCCTGAAGAAGATCGTCCTGCGCTGACCATGATCGACAAGCTGCTTTCCTTCTCGCGCCACCACAAGATGGCGCTCCTGATGCTGATGGACGCGCTGCTGCTGCCCCTGGCGCTCTACAGCGCGGTGGTACTGCGCCTGGGCGGGGTGTGGGACCCCAAGCTCACCCCCTATCTGTGGATCTTCGTGGTGCCGCCGCTGTGGGTGATCCCGATCTTCATCAAGCTCGGGCTCTACCGCGCCGTCCTGAAGTACCTCGACGACAAGATCGTCTACACCGTGTTCTACGGCGTCAGCCTGGCGGTGCTGGTGCTGGCGGCGGTGATCGTGATGGCGCGCATCGGGCCGTTTCCGCGCTCTTCTGTCATCATCTTCTGGGTGTTCGCCATGGCCTACATCGGCGGCAGCCGCTTCCTGCTGCGCGGCCTGGTGCGGCGCATCGACGCGGTGGACAGCCCGCGCGAGCACGTCGTCATCTACGGCGCCGGCCGTGCCGGCATCCAGTTGATGCTGGCCCTTCAGGCCGGGCGCGAATACCGGCCGATGGCCTTCGTCGACGACAACCCGCAGCTATGGCGCCACACCTTCCGCGGTCTGGCGGTACACGCTCCAGCCGAACTGCCGTCCCTGCTCGCCGACACCGAGGCCAAGGCCATCCTGCTCGCGCTGCCCTCGGTCAGCCGCGCGCGCCAGCGCGAAATCCTGGAAAAGCTGGAATCGCTGCACGTGCCGATCAAGCGCCTGCCGGGTCTGGCCGAGCTGGTGTCGGGCGAGGTGCGGGTGGAAGAACTGAAGCGGGTCGACATCGAGGACCTGCTCGGGCGCGACCCGGTGCCGCCGCGCCCCGAACTCCTGGCGCGCAACATCG
This sequence comes from Pseudogulbenkiania sp. MAI-1, assembly GCF_000527175.1. Taxonomy (NCBI): domain Bacteria; kingdom Pseudomonadati; phylum Pseudomonadota; class Betaproteobacteria; order Neisseriales; family Chromobacteriaceae; genus Pseudogulbenkiania; species Pseudogulbenkiania sp. MAI-1. The sequence goes on from NZ_AZUR01000001.1 coordinate 444,743, forward strand.
ACGGCCGCGTGGTGATGGTCACCGGCGCCGGCGGCTCAATCGGCTCCGAGCTGTGCCGCCAGATCGCACGCCAGAACCCGGCGCGGCTGGTCCTGTTCGAGCTGTCCGAATACGCGCTCTACGCCATCGATCAAGAGCTCAAAACCCTGGCGCCGCAGCTGGAATGCGTGCCGCTGCTGGGCTCGGTCACCGACTACGAGCGGCTGCGCCGCATCATCGACAGCTTCGGCGTGCAGACGGTGTTCCACGCCGCCGCCTACAAGCACGTGCCGCTGGTCGAGCACAACCCGCTCGCCGGCATCCGCAACAATGCCTTCGGCACCGACGTCTGCGCCCAGGCGGCCGAGGACGGCGGCGTCGACACCTTCGTGCTGATTTCCACCGACAAGGCGGTGCGCCCGACCAACGTCATGGGCGCCACCAAGCGCCTGGCCGAACTCTGCCTGCAGACGCGCCACGCGCGCGGCAGCGGCACGCGCTTCGTCATGGTGCGCTTCGGCAACGTGCTGGGCAGCTCGGGTTCGGTGGTGCCGCTGTTCAAGAAGCAGATCGCCGATGGCGGCCCGGTCACCGTTACCCATCCCGAGATCACGCGCTACTTCATGACCATCCCCGAGGCGGCGCAGCTGGTGATCCAGGCCGGCGCCATGGGCGAAGGCGGCGACGTGTTCGTGCTCGACATGGGCGAACCGGTCAAGATCGCCGACCTAGCGCGGCGTATGATCCACCTCTCCGGGCTGGAAGTGAAGGACGAAGCCCACCCCGGCGGCGATATCGAAATCCGCTTCAGCGGGCTGCGCCCCGGCGAGAAGCTGTACGAGGAGCTGCTGATCGGCGACAACGTGCTGCCGACCGACCACCCGCGCATCCTGCGCGCGCAGGAATACCACCTCGGCGAGGAGGTGCTGGCCAGCCTGCTGCAGCGCCTGCGCGACGCCTGCACGCGCCACGACGCCGACGCCGCCTTCCTGCTGCTGCAACAAGCGGTGCACGAGTTCCAGGCTGCCGCGCGCACGCGAGACTGGCTGGTGGAGTACGCTTCCGCCGGCGACGCCTATGGGCAATGACGCCCGTCGACGGCCAGCGCGGCGCACCGATGGCATCGCCACGGCCGCGGTGCTGTTGTTTTTCCTTGGGCTGTGGCTGGCGCTTCTGGCCGGGCGGCTGCCGTTCTGGCTAGTGGCGCTGTATGCCGGCGCCAGTCTGGCGAGCTTCCTGCTGTACTGGCACGACAAGACGGCGGCGCAGCGTGGGCAGTGGCGTACTCCGGAAATCCAGCTGCACTGGCTGGCCCTGCTCGGCGGCTGGCCCGGCGCGCTGGTCGCCCAGCGTGCCTTCCGTCACAAGTCCAGCAAGGCATCGTTCCGCCGCGTGTACTGGCTCACGGTGGGGCTCAACCTGGCCGGTCTGGGCTGGTGGCTGGCGAAAGGGCCGACGCTGGCGACGCTGCTACCGGGTTGAGACCCGTTTCAGGATAACGACAATGACCGAAGCCTGGCATTGACCGGCTTCGGCCAAGCTTTCTCGTCCTCGGCCCGGGCGGTCTGCTACGCCGGTTGCGCCGCCATCCGCGCGGCCACCTCGGCCGGCTCCGGCACGCAGGCATCGTCGGCGACGACACGGTCCCGCCCCTCCTGCTTGGCGCGGTACATGCGCGCGTCGGCGATCTCCACCAGGCGCTGCCAGCTCGCCGCCAGGTCCGCCTGGTTCTCGGCCAGCCCGATGCTGGCGGTCAGCGGCGAGCCGTCCGGGCGCAGTCCCAGGCCATGCCGGCGCAGCCGCGCCAGCGCTTGCAACGCCTGTGACCGGTCGGTTTCCGGCATCAGCAGCAGGAACTCCTCGCCTCCCCAGCGCGTCAGGATGTCGCCGTGGCGCAGCGTGTCGTTGATAGCCCGCGTCAGATGCTGCAAGGCGTGGTCGCCGGCCTCGTGGCCGTACTGGTCGTTGATGCTCTTGAAGTGGTCGAGGTCGATGAAGGCCACCGACAAGGGCCGGCGCGCACGGCGTGCCAGGGTGAACTGCAGGTCGAGCATCTCCTCGGCGCTGCGGCGCGAGAAACAGCCGGTCAGCGGGTCGCGTACCGCCTGGTTGACCAGCGCGATCATGAAGGCGAGCTGGCTCATCGAGGCCAGCGTCGCCACCCCGGTGATCAGCGTCAGCAGCCAGAAGGCGCCGCTGAACGACGGCCAGTCGATCACCTGCCAGCGCAGCAGCCAGGCCAGACCGTCGGCGATCAGGATCGGCGAGGCGAAGGTGGCGCTTTCCAGCAGCGTCAGCGGAAAGATGGCGAAGCCGGCCAGCAGCACGAACGGCAGGAAGGCGTAGCCGGTGCCGATCGCCGCCGACAGCCCCTGCAGTTGGTAGCGCGTCAGCAGCAGGTGCGAGGCGATGTAGAACAGCGTCGGGATGGCGAACAACGTCGCCATCGCACGGTAGGCGTGGCGCAGCGTGCCGTCGCTGTGGTGGCCGAAGACCAGCCAGGCGAAGGCGGCGGTGGCCATCAGGCGCATCCCGGCCAGCTGGGCCGCCAGCTCCATGGGCAGCGCGACCACGTCGATCGCGATCCACAGCGGTGTCAGTAGGGCGAACAGCATGGCGAACAGACGTGCCCGATTGATGATGATCACGGCGCGGCGTTGCGCCATCAGCGGCATGTGCTGCTGCGGGCTGATCAGCCATGCCGTTTCATGGGCGGTCAGTTCGCCGGGGAGCAGCCCCAACAGACGCTGCCACAAGGTGAGGGTGAGCTTCATGGTCGAGGGCCCAAGGGTGGGGATCGGCCATTCTAGGGCGCGTTGGCCGGATTGCTGTTTGTCATAGGTCAAGCGATAGGCGATGGGTGTCCGTTTCGGTGTCCGGCTGGCGTTTCGCCTCCGGTGACGTCCCTGTCCCCGGCCCAGATGGCGCTGGCCTACGTCAACTCGCGCCCCTTCGTCGCCAGCAACCTGATCGCCACCACCGCGCTGGCGCAGCTGGAAGAGAACGTCGCCAGCGTGACGCTGACCCTGGCCGACGAGGTGCTGGCCGGCATCGAGGCGATCCACGAGCGCTACCCCAACCCGGCGCCGTAACGGTGACGCAAAAACAAAGCCCGCGTCAGCGGGCTTTGTTGGAGAGAGGTTCGATCAGGCAACATGCCACAGATCGATCAGCTCGCTCGCTTCCAACTGCTTCACTTCGCTGCGTGCCTTCAGCCAGCCCGCCAGCTCGTTACGCAGTTCCTCGCCGATCTTCACCGTGCCCACCGGGAACACCACACCCTCCAGGTTGCTGCGGCCGTCGAAATGGCCGCCGAAGCTGACGCCGGCCTCGTCCACGCGCGTGAGCCAGGCATCGAGCAGGGCATCCTGGCCTTCGCTGCCGAGATCCTCGGCCAGGGTGGCCACCAGATGGAAACCCAGCTCGCGGTATTCGCCGACGCGCTGCTTCTTGCGCTGACGGTTGTTGAGGCGCTTCAGGCGCTGGGCGGAATTTGGGTTGCGTGCATCGCTCATGTCTAGACTCCTGTGAAGGGAAAACCGCGCATGGTAACAGATAAGGCTGGCCGGGCTTACAGTCCCAGTTCGCCCCACAGCTCATCGACGCGCCGTTTCACCGCCGCGTCCATCACGATCGGCGTACCCCACTCGCGCTGGGTCTCGCCCGGCATCTTGTTGGTGGCGTCGAGCCCCATCTTGCCGCCCAGGCCCGAGATCGGGCTGGCGAAGTCGAGGTAGTCGATCGGCGTGTTCTCGATCAGCACCGTGTCGCGCACCGGGTCCATGCGCGTGGTGATGGCCCAGATCACCTCCTGCCAGTCGCGCGTGTTGACGTCGTCGTCCACCACCACGATGAACTTGGTGTACATGAACTGGCGCAGGAAGCTCCAGCAGCCCATCATCACGCGCTTGGCGTGGCCCGGGTACTGTTTCTTGATCGACACCACCGCCATGCGGTACGAGCACCCCTCGGGCGGCAGGTAGAAGTCGACGATCTCCGGAAACTGCTTCTGCAGGATGGGCACGAACACCTCGTTCAGCGCCACGCCGAGGATGGCCGGCTCGTCCGGCGGCTTGCCGGTGTAGGTGCTGTGGTAGATCGGGTCCGGCCGCGAGGTGATGCGCTCCACGGTGAACACCGGGAACCAGTCCTGCTCGTTGTAATAGCCGGTATGGTCGCCGTACGGGCCCTCCAGCGCGTGCAGGTAGCCGTCCTTCTCCTTGAGCGGCACGCCATGCTCGCTGACGCCTTCGAATCCGGCCTCGCACGGAGTCAGCACGCCCTCGAGCACGATCTCGGCACTCGCCGGCACCTGCAGGTCGTTGCCGATGCTCTTCACCAGCTCGGTCTTGCTGCCGCGCAACAGGCCGGCGAACTGGTATTCGGACAGCGTGTCCGGCACCGGCGTCACCGCGCCGAGAATGGTCGCCGGATCGCAGCCCAGCACCACCGATACCGGGAACGGCGTGCCCGGACGCGCGGCGCGGTGCTCCCGGAAGTCGAGCGCGCCGCCACGGTGCGCCAGCCAGCGCATGATGACGCGGTTCCGGCCGATAACCTGCTGGCGGTAGATGCCGAGGTTCTGGCGCTTCTTGTTGGGGCCGCGCGTCACGGTCAGGCCCCAGGTGATCAGGGGCGCCACGTCACCCGGCCAGCAATGCTGGATCGGCAGGCGCTCGAGGTCGACATCGGAGCCTTCGATCACCACCTCCTGGCACGGCGCCTTCCTCACCTCCTTGGGGGCCATGGAGAGCACCTGCTTCAGCAAGGGCAGCTTGTCCCAGGCGTCCTTCAGCCCCTTGGGCGGCTCCGGTTCCTTGAGGTAGGCGAGGGTCTTGCCGATTTCGCGCAGCTCGCCGATGTCCTGTGCTCCCATCCCCATCGCCACCCGGCGCGGCGTACCGAACAAGTTGGCCAGCACCGGGAAATCGAAGCCACGGCCGTCGCGCACCGGCTGCTCGAACAGCAGCGCCGGGCCGCCGGCCTTGAGCACGCGATCACCGATCTCGGTCATCTCCAGATGGGTCGAGACCGGCACGCGGATGTGCTTGAGTTCCCCTTCGCGTTCCAGTTGGGCAATAAAATCGCGCAAATCGACATATTTCATGACAGGACCATGATCTAGCTCAAAAAACCGGGAAGCGAGTGTGGTTAATCTTCCCTCCGAAGACGTCGCACGCTACTGCCGGCACGCAGCAAAGTCAACGGCAGCAGGTCGGGCGATCAGCAATCCACCAACCATCTTTGGAGAAAACCATGAAAAAGCTTGCTATTGCCGTGATTGCCGGTCTGGTGTCGGCCAGTGCCTTCGCCGCCCAGGGCGACATCCTGGCGCGCTTCCGCGTCATCAACATCGCCCCGGATGTCAAAACTGACAAGACCCTCTCCGCCGTGCACGCCGACGTGGACGACCAGACCGTGCCGGAACTGGACTTCACTTACATGATCACCAACAACATCGGCGCCGAGCTGATCCTGGCCACTGCGCGTCATGAAGTGACCTCCGATCTGGGTTCGCTCGGCAAGATCAACCACCTGCCGCCGACCGTGACGCTGCAATACCACTTCAATCCGGAAGGCCAGATCCGCCCCTACGTCGGCGCCGGTATCAACTACACCCGTTTCTACAACAACGACCTGAAGCTGGGCTCGAGCCAGGTCAACGTCGACAAGAACAGCTGGGGCGGCGCGCTGCAGGTCGGTACCGACATCGCCGTCAACAAGGACTGGTTCGTCAACCTGGACGTGAAGAAGATCTATATCAAGACCGACGTGGATGTGAACGGCGCCAACCTTGGCACCCTGAAGATCAACCCGTGGGTATTCGGCGTCGGTATCGGCACCAAGTTCTGATCTTTACGGCGGCAGCCGGAAGACAACAGGGCGCGCCGCACGGTGCGCCTTTTTTGCTGGCGCAGCGGTAAAATGAGCGTTTTATGCCGTTGCGAGATGCGTCCATGTCCAACTGGGTTGCCCAAGCCGTCCGTCAGATCGAGGCGGACTTCCATCGCTCCAGCGATACCCACCTGATTCCCCTGGCCATCCCGGCCCTGCCGCAGATTCAGCTCTATTTCAAGGACGAATCCACCCACCCCTCAGGCAGCCTCAAGCACCGGCTGGCGCGCTCCTTGTTCCTGTACGGCCTCTGCAACGGCTGGATTCGCCAGGGAACGCCGATCATCGAAGCGTCGAGCGGCAGCACTGCCGTCTCCGAAGCCTACTTTTCCCGCCTGCTGGGACTGCCGTTCATCGCGGTAATGCCCAAGGGCACCTCGGCCGAGAAAATCCGGGCCATCGAATTCTATGGCGGCAGTTGCCACCTGGTGGACGATCCGGCCACCATCTACGACGAATCGCGCCGCCTGGCCCAGGAACTCAAGGGCCATTACATGGACCAGTTCACCTACGCCGAGCGCGCCACCGACTGGCGCAGCAACAACAATATCGCCGAGACCATTTTCCAGCAGATGACGCTGGAGCCCAATCCGGTGCCGGAATGGATCGTCTGCGGCGCCGGTACCGGCGGCACCTCGGCCACTTTCGGCCGTTACGTGCGCTACCAGAAGCAGCCGACCCGGCTGTGCGTGGTCGATCCGGAAAACTCGGTGTTCTACGACAGCTACGTCAGCGGCAACCCGGACTGCCGCTGCGAGGGCGGTTCCGGCGTGGAAGGCATCGGCCGTCCGCGCGTGGAACCCTCGTTCATCCCGACGGTGATCGACCGCATGATTCGCGTGCCCAACGTCGCCACCTACGCCGCCATCCATTTTCTCGAAGAAGTGCTGGGCCGACGCTGCGGCGGCTCCACCGGCACCAATTTCTTCGGTGTGTGCGAACTGGTCGCGCAGATGGTGGCCGAAGGGCGGAGCGGCTCGGTGGTTACGCTGATTTGCGACGATGGCAACCGCTACCAACACAGCTATTACGACAGTAACTGGCTGGCCGCAGGCGGTTTCGATATCGCGCCTTGGCTGGAGCGCTACCGGCGCTTCTTCGAGACGGGTCGATGGTGATCGGGAGAGGCGGGAAGCCTGCCGGCGACGAAGCAGGCCGAAACCAGACTGTCTGTGGGAACCCTGGCAAGCGATAATGCCACTATGTTGGAATCGAACCAGTTGAGTGCACGGGAAGTCTCATGTTGAATCCCATCCGCCATGCCTTGCCGCAGCGGGGACATGTCGCCCGCTACCTGGCGTTGCTGATGTTCGTCGTGATCGTGTTCACCAGCCTGTACCCGTTCACCGGATGGAGCTACAGCGGCCGTCCGCTGCTGGAGTTCCTGTTCTATCCGCTGCCTTACTACTTCCGCCTGTTCGACAACCTGGTCAACCTGCTGGTCTACGTGCCCTACGGCTTCGCTCTTGCGCTATCGTTGCGGCCGCGCTGGCTGGGCTGGTCCTGCGCCTTGTTGTTCGCAGCGCTCACCAGCTTCATGGTCGAATTCACCCAGGAGTTCCTGCCCGAGCGCATCGCCTCCAATCTGGACATGCTCTACAACTTGGCGGGAGCTTTCATCGGCGCCACGCTGGCGGTCAGTCCGCTGTTCCGCCGTGTCTGGCACCATATCTGGCGCTGGCGGCAGCGCTACTTCGTCGCCAACGAGCCTACCGACTACGCCCTGGCCCTGATGGCGATCTGGTTCATCACCCAGCTCAACCCCTCCGTCCCGCTGTTCGGCGTCGTGGTCATGCCGCTGGGGCTGCCGCAGCCGTTCATCTCGCCGATCGACAATCCGGCGCTGTTCCTGCTGCTGCTGGAAGCGGGCGGCGCGATGCTGCA
>NZ_AZUR01000001.1:4120000-4152500 GCF_000527175.1 Pseudogulbenkiania sp. MAI-1
CGGATCACCAGCACGTCCTTGCGGTCGGCCTTCTTGATGCCGGCTTCGGCCACGCTGAGTTCGACGCCGGCAATGGCGGCGAGCTGTTCGGGCTTAACGGGGTTCAGGTTGACGGGCATGTTGGGTTCTCCGGATGGTAAAGACAGTGGCCAGAAAGGCAGAGGTCAAGTGTACTGGAATCAGTCGTCGCTCTGCGATGCTTCGTTGAGGATGTCGAGCAGCGCGTCGCCGTAACGCGCGAGCTTGAGTTCGCCCAGACCGTAGACGCGACTGAGCCCGATGCGGCTGGTCGGGCGTTGTTCAACCAGTTCACGCAGCGTCTTGTCGGAGAATACAGCGTAGGCCGGCACGTTGTGTTCGTCAGCCACACCCTTGCGCCAGCGCCGCAGGGTCTGCCACAGCCGTTCTTCGCGCTCGGTGCGCAGCCAGCGGTCGGTATTGGCGCTGCGGCTCTTCTTGTCGTCGGCGAGCGGACGCAGGTAGACCTTTTGTTCGCCCTTGAGGATGGCGCGGCAGCCGTCGCCGAACACCAGCGACTGGCCGCGTGCGATATCGACCTGCAGCACTTTCTTCGCCACCAGTTGGCGGACGATGGAGCGCCAGGCGCGCTGGTTGAACTCGCGCCCGATGCCGAAGGTGGAGAGCTTGTCGTGGCCGAAGGCGGTGACGCTCTGGTTGGCGCGGCCCAACAGGACATCAATGACGTGGCTGGCGGCGAAGCGCTGCTCGACGCGGTAGATGCACGAGAGCAGTTTCTGCACCGGCAGGGTAGCGTCGAAGGTGATCGGGGGAGCGAGGCAGTTGTCGCAGTGGCCGCAGGGGGCACTCTGCTCGCTGAAATGGGCCAGGATGTGCTGGCGCCGGCAGCCGGCGGTTTCGCAGAAGGCGAGCATGGCGTCGAGCTTGCCGAGTTCGACCTGCTTTTGCAGTTCAGCCATCTCCGAGCCTTCGATCATCTGCGTCAACTGCACCATGTCGTTGAGGCCGTAGCACAGCCAGCTGGCGGCAGGCAGGCCGTCGCGGCCGGCACGGCCGGATTCCTGGTAGAAGTTTTCCGGGCTCTTGGGCAGGTCGATATGGGCGACGAAGCGCACGTCGGGCTTGTCGATGCCCATGCCGAAGGCGACGGTGGCGACCATCACCACGCCGTCTTCGCGCAGGAATTCGCGCTGGTGCGCGTCGCGCACTTCGTGGCTGAACCCGGCATGGTAGGGCAGCGCGCGGATGCCGTTCTCGACCAGCCATTGCGCGGTGTCTTCGACGCGCTTGCGCGACAGGCAGTAGACGATGCCGGAGACGCCGGGATAGTCCTGCTGGATGAAGGACAGCAGCTGCTTCTTGGCGTTGTGCTTTTCCACCACCTGGTAGAACAGGTTGGGGCGGTCGAAGCTCGACAGGAACACGCGGGCATCGGCCAGGTGCAGGTAGTGCAGGATGTCGGCGCGGGTCTGTTCGTCGGCGGTGGCGGTCAGCGCGATGCGCGGCACGGCCGGGAAACGCTCGGCCAGGATGCCGAGCTGCTGGTATTCGGGGCGGAAATCGTGCCCCCAATGGCTGACGCAGTGCGCTTCGTCGATGGCGAACAGCGCGATGTTCAGGCTGTTCAGGAACTCCAGGAAGCGCGGCGTCAGCAGCCGCTCCGGTGCCACGTAGAGCAGGTCGAGCGTGCCGGCACGCGCCTGACGCGCGATGTCGCGCGCTTCGTCCGGGGCGGTGGCGGAGTTCAGGCAGGCCGCGGCCACGCCTAGTTCGGACAGTGTGGCCACCTGGTCCTGCATCAGCGCGATCAGCGGCGACACCACGATGGCCACGCCGTCGCGCAGCAGCGCCGGAATCTGGTAGCACAGCGACTTGCCGCCCCCGGTGGGCATCAGCACCAGCGCGTGACCGCCGCCGCCGACGTGGGCGACGATCTCGGCCTGTTCGCCGCGGAAGGCGGGGTAGCCGAAAACGGTCTGGAGTATGGCGTGGGCGTCCGGCATGGAGGGCAAGAGTCGAAAGAAGGCGCCATTGTACGGCATGCGCCGGGTGGCGTCGCGCGCCGGGCGGGCAAAAAAAGAAGGCCACCGGGGACGTGGCCTTTGAAGGGGCAATATCACAATGCAGAGGAAATGCTAATGCCGCGAATGAGACGCAGCCCCGTGGACTAAAGTTCCCGCGCGTCGCCGATTGGCCGAAGCGCGCGCGCTGTGCGACACTGCCAGGGTGTATCCGGAGGTTCCCCATGTTTTACCGTGTGTCCTTGCTGGCCGTGACCGCCGCCCTGCTGACCGCTTGCGCCAGCACCCCGCCCGCCGCCCCCCAGCGCAGACCGGCCCAACTGCGTCCCCAGCCTGCTCCGAGCGCGCCGCAGCAGGCCAACGCCGACTGGCATAACCTGGGCGTGTCGCCCAACGGCAACATCCTGAACGAGATCGACAAGCTGTCGGTGCGCCGCCAGGGTTCCGTGGTAACCTTCCGCGACAAGAAGACCATCTTCAACATGAAGAAGGAAAACTTCCTGTCGACGCCGCGCCACAAGTATTCGATCAATACCTGGCAGATCGACTGCGCGAGCCGGACCTTCCGCCTGACCAGTGTCACACTGTTCGACGAAAACAGCCGTCTCGTCGCCAGCTACCTCTATAATGACAGCCAGATAAAACCGATGCCGGTGGTGCAAAACTCGGCCAGCTACCAGCAGATGCTGTTCGTTTGCGGTGGTGCTCAGCCCGTCTGAGCGGTCGACGGCGCGCCCGCCCGGCGCAAAAAAACAGGAAGATGCCATGGGCGCCATACGCCGTGTCGTATTCAACCAGAAGGGCGGGGTGGGCAAATCCACCATCGCCGTCAACCTCGCCGCCGTCGCCGCCCGCGCGGGACAGCGCGTGCTGGTGATCGATCTCGATCCGCAGGGCAACGCCAGCCACTACTTGCTGGGCAGCGCGCCGGCCGGCGACGGCCCGACGTTGGCCGACTTCTTCCAGCAGATGCTCAACATCAGCCTGTTCAGCAAGACGCCGCAGGAATACGTGGTGCCCACGCCGTTCGCCGGCCTGTCGCTGATGCCATCGCACCCGGAGCTGGCCGAGCTGATGGGCAAGCTGGAATCGCGCTACAAGATGTTCAAGTTGAAGGAGGCACTCGACCAGCTGTCCGCCGACTTCGATGAGATCTGGATCGACACCCCTCCCGCACTGAATTTCTACACCCGCTCGGCGCTGATCGCCGCCGACCGCTGCCTGATTCCGTTCGACTGCGACGCCTTCTCGCGTCAGGCGCTGTACAACCTGATGGGCAACACCGACGAGATCCGTGCCGACCACAACCCCGAGCTGCATATCGAGGGTATCGTGGTGAACCAGTTCCAGCCGCGCGCCAGCCTGCCGGCGCGCCTGGTGGCTGAGCTGAAGGAGGAGGGCTTGCCGGTGCTGGACGCCCCGCTGTCGGCCTCGGTGAAGATCCGCGAATCGCACCAGGCCGCCCAGCCGATGGTGTTTTTCGACGCGCGCCACAAGATCTCGCAGGAATTCGAGCGGCTGTACCGCCACTTGCACACCCGCTGAGCGTGAGCACCGGACATGCGCCGGATTCCCCCGCCCCGATTGATCCTGTTCACCGGGCTGCTGCTGACGCTGCTGCTGAGTGGCGAAGCCTGGCTGCTGGCCGACAACCGGCGCCAGCAGCAGCTCGATCATGATCAGGCCAGCGGCCGGGTGTGGCTGCAGACGCTGGCCTGGCAGCTTCAGGCCCGGCTCGATCACGCTCGCCTGCTGGCAATGCAGGCGACCCAACCGCCCCCCGGCGGGCTCGACGAATGGCTGAATGCCTTGCGCCAGCCAGATGCCGGCTATACCGAAGCGGCACTGGTAGAACGCATCGCCGCTGCCGAGCGTCCCGCCATGGAGGCTCGGCTAGGCCAGCCGGTGCTCGACTGGACCGCCGGCCGATTACAAGCAGCCCCCTCCCGCCCTTTCTATTACGTAGTGATGCAGCAGACCGGGGCTGCCGACAGACAAACGCCGATCGGGCTCGACCTGGGCGCCCGGGCCGACTGGATGCCCACCTTCGAGAGCGCTCTCAATACCCGCCGTCCCTTGCTGCACATGGCGGACGATCCGTCCTCGTCACGGCCGCGCCTGGATATCGTCAGCCCGGTGCCGCAACAGGCTCGCGTGCTGCGGCTGCGCCTCGATCCGTCAGCACTGCTGACCTCGCAGCCGACGAACGACGAGGCCCCGGCCAGCCGGCTGCGGCTGGTGGCCTGGCCGGCCCAGCAGAGCGGTGTGCCCTTGCTGGACAGCCATCCTGGGCATCCCTTGCCCACCACTCCACCGCTGCAAACGCGCAGCCTCCCGGCGGGCGGCATGACGCTGCAGTGCGCGGTATTCGCGCTGACCGCCCCGGCATTGACCTTGCAGGACCACGACCTGCTGATCCTCGCCCTGTCGGGAAGCGGTGCTCTGGCGCTGCTGATCCACCTCTACCGGCTCGGCCGCAGCAATCGCCAGTTCCGCCGAGCACTGCTGGAGAAACACGAAGAGGTGGAGGAAAGCAACCGCTCGCTGCGCCGCCAGCTGATCGAGCACCGCCGCGCCGAGCAGGCGCTGGCCGACAGCGAAGCACGCCAACGCGCCATCCTGGAGGCCAGTTCCGACGCCATCCTGTTGCTGGAGCACGACGGCACCGTGCGTGTGGCCAACGCCGCGGCGGCACGGCTGATCGGCCGACGCAGCGACCGCCTGCCGCGTCAGCCACTGGCTACGCTGTTCCCCGACTGGTACGACCCCGAGCGCAGCCGGCCATTCGCCCAGATCGCCGCCGAGTCTGACGGCGCCCCGTTCGAAGCACAGCTGCGGTGCGAGGACGGCAGCCGCCTGCCGGTGGAGCTGACGCTGAGCCGGGTGGATCAGCCGGATGACACCTGCTTCCTGCTGGTCTGCCGCAACATCCGCCAGCGCAAGGAGCAGGAAGCCGCCTTGCTGGAACTGCAGAGCAGCCTGGTCGGCCAAGTCGAGCGGCAACGCCAGCAGCTCACTGCGCTGCTCGACGCCAGTCCGCTTGCCATGGCCTACGTCGCCGATCACCGCTTCAAGCAGGTCAACCGCGCCTTCCTGGAGCTGTTCCGGCTGCCCGCTGCCGAGGTCGAGGAGCAATCGACCACGCTCATCTTCGAGTCGGCCGAGCAGTGGCAGCGGCTGGTACGGCTACTGCATGGCGTACTGCCGGAGGGGCCGGTGTGCCAGCAGGACATCCGCCTCCGTGACGGACAGGGCGGCGCCCTGTGGTGCCAGGTCTACGGCAAAGCGCTCGACCCGGCGCTGCCTGGGCTGGGCTCGGTGTGGATCTACCAGGACATTTCGGCGCAACGCGCCACCGAGGCGGCCCTGCGCGAGGCCAAGACCCTGGCCGAGGACACCAGCCGCGCCAAGACCGAGTTCCTGGCCAACATGTCGCATGAATTGCGCACCCCGCTGCACGCCATCCTCGGTTTCGCCGAGATGGGGGAACGCCGCAGCGCCAGCGACAACACGCCGAAACAGCAGCACTATTTCGAGCGCATCCACAGCAGCGGCAAGCGCCTGCTGACGCTGCTGAACGACTTGCTGGACCTGGCCAAGATGGAAGTGAAGCGGATGGAATTCCAGATGGAGCCGCAGGATATGTTGCGCTGCATCCACGAAGCCCGCGAGGAAATGCTGCCGATGGCGGCAAAACATGGCATTGACATTATACTGGAAACGGATGGTCCCACCCTGGTGGCCGAGTTCGACCCGCTGCGCATCGGCCAGGTGATGCGCAACCTGCTTGCCAACGCCATCAAGGTCAGTCCGCCGGCCGGCCGCATCACCATCCGCATCGCCACCCTGGTCGATGCTGCCGGGGTCGAATGGGTCGAGGTGACGGTCACCGACCAGGGTCCGGGCATCGCCGAGGACGAACTGGAGCCGATTTTCGACAAGTTCACCCAGGGTAGCGCCACCAAGACCGGTGCTGGCGGAACCGGGCTGGGCCTGTCCATCTGCCGCGAAATCGTGCTCGCCCATGGCGGCGTGATCAGCGCCGAGAATGCAGCCCACGGCGGCGCCGTATTCCGCTTCACCTTGCCACGCTGGCCACGGCCCGCCCCACACGGAACGGAGCATGATGGAACACACGCTACTCTTGGTTGATGACGAGCCGTTCAGTCTTGAGCTGATGAGCGAGCTGCTGGAAAGCGACGGCTACCGCACGGTACAGGCCGAAAGCGGCGAGGAAGCCTGGAGTCGGCTCGAGGCCGAGCACGAGCGCTTCTGCGCCGTGCTGCTCGACAAGATGATGCCCGGCCTGAGCGGCATGGAGCTACTGGCGCGCATCAAGGAAAATCCGGACATGGAACACCTGCCGGTGATCATCCAGTCCGCCTTCGGTTCGCCCGGCAGCATCCAGCAGGGCATGAGCGCCGGTGCCTTCTTCTTCCTCAGCAAGCCGTTTTCGCGCGACATGCTGCTGGCCGTGGTCAAGGCGGCAGTCAGCCACTGGGACCGCCAGCTGTACTTCCGCGAAATGGGGCTGCACCAGGAAGGCACCATGATGCTGCTGCAGGACGCCGAGTTCACCTTGCGCACGTTGCAGGAAGCGCACGCGGTGACCGCCTTGCTGGCGCGCGCCTGCCCGGTACCGGAGCGCGTGGCCAGCGGGTTGTACGAGCTGATCGCCAATGCCGTCGAACACGGCAACCTGGAATTCGACTTCCAGGACAAGCAGCGGCTGCTGGCCGAAGAAAACTGGGACAACGCGCTGGAGGCCCGGCTGGCCGACCCGGCCTACGCCCAGCGCCAGGTCAGCGTGCGCTTTCAACGCACCGCCGAGGGCATCACCTTCACCATCACCGATCAGGGACGCGGCTTCGACTGGCAGGCGGTGCTCAACGCCGGCCCGGCGGCACTGCTGCGCCCGCATGGCCGCGGCATCCTGCTGGCCAAGCTGAGCTCCTTCGACCAGCTCGAATACCCGGGCGACGGCAGCCAGGTCATCGCCCGCCTGCTGCTGTGAGTTTGTCTTCGGCAGCGTCGGGGCGCGCTCGCCAGTAGCGCGGAGCCTGCAGGCGGAAGGCGCTGACCCCGACCTCCCGGCCCAGTTCGATCCGCAAGGCCCCAAGCTGGTCGGTACGCAGCACTCCCGTTCCCTGCGCACGATAGCGTTCGAGTGTCTGCGGATGCGGATGACGGTAGCGGTTGCGATAGCCGGCGCTGAACACGCCCCAGCGCGGTGTCACCGCCTGCAGCAGCGCCTCGCCGGACGCACCACGGCTGCCGTGGTGCGGGGCCAGCAACACGTCACTGGCCAGCGCGCGACCGTAGCGCAGCACCAGTTCGTCTTCTTCGCGTTGTCCGATGTCGCCGGGCAGCAGCACCGCCTGTGTCATGGTCGCCACGCGCAACACGCAACTGTGCGCGTTGTCCTCGCCCGTGAGCCCCTCCGGCGGCCACAGCACGTCGAAGCGTACCCCGTCCCAGGCCCAGCTCTGCCCCGCTTGGCACGGCGCGGCATCGTCGCGGAACCCGGCCAGTGTCTCCGGCTGACCAGCCCACACCCGCGCCACCGGCAGGGCGGCCAGCAAGCCGGCCGCCGCAGCATCATGGTCGCTGTCGTGGTGGGACAGCATCAGCGCGTCGAGCCGCCGCACACCCAAGCCGGCCAGTTGCGGCAGCAGCACGCGCTCGGCCTCGCCCGGCCCGGTGTCGTACAACAGGTCGTGATGGGCGGTCTGCAGCAGCACCGACAAGCCCTGGCCGACGTCGAACACCTGCACCCGCAGCGTGGCCGGTGCCGGGCGCGGCGGGCTGTACAGCAAGGCCGGGGTGAGCAGCAGCGCCCCGAACGCCCGCAGCGGCACACCGCGCGGCGCGATCAGCCACAAGGAACCGAGCGCACCGAGCATCAGCAGCGGCCACGGCAGACCGGGGATCGACCACGGCGGCAGCACGGCGAGCTTGTCCACCGCCCAGAAGAAGCCTTCGGCCAACCACGCCGCCCAGTGCAGCGGGGCATCGAACGGCAGCGCCACCGCCGCCAGCGCCAACGGCGTCACCAACGCCGAGATGTAGGGGATCGCCACCGCGTTGGCAAAGGGCGACACCAGCGGCAGGTTGCCGAAGAACAGCGCCAGCGGCAGCAGCGACATCACCAGCGCCGCCCACTGACCGGCCAGCGCCGCGCGCAGCTTGCCGGGCGGACGGCGGCGCGCCAGCGTGGCGGCCATCAGCGCCGCCACCAGCCCGAACGACAGCCACAGCCCCGGCGCCAGCACGGAAAAGGGATCGATCAGCAACACCACAGTCAGCGCCAACCACCACACCTGGAACGGCGTGTAGGCGCGGCGCGAGGCCAGCAGCACCGCCGCGCAGGCGAGCATGAACAGGGTGCGCTGGGTCGGCACCGAGAAACCGGCCAGCAGCGCGTAGCCCAGCGCCGCCAGCACGGTGACGGCGGCGATCACCAGCCGCGGCGGCACGCTCACCGTTGGCCGCAGCCGCAGCCACCCGGCCGCCAGCAACGCCGCCAAACCGGCGACCATGGTGATATGCAATCCAGATATCGATACCAGGTGGGTCAGGCCGGTGCGCGAGAAGCGCTGCCAGTCCTCGCGCGCGATGGCCTGCTGCGCACCGACGGTGAGCGCGCCGATCAGCACCGCTTCACGCGTCTCGCCCAGCACCCGCTGGAGGCGGGCCTGCACGGCGGCGCGCAGGCGGTCGATGTATGCCAGCGCATCCTTGGCATCGTCCAGCCGCACCGCGCCCTTGCCGACCGAGCCGCCGGCCTGCAGCCCTTCCGACCACATCCACGCCTCGCCGTCGAAGCCGAACGGGTTGGCGGTGGCGTGGCGCGCCTTGAAACGCGCCGTGAGCCGCCAGCGGCTGCCGGCCGGCCAGTCGCCGCCGCGGTAGGCGTTCAGCTGGACTCGCGCCGGCAGCCGGGCCCCCGGCGTCAGTACCTGCTCCACCTCGGCGTTCAGCCGCACGCCGTAGTCGCCGGGATCGGGCAGGCCGCGCACGACGGCGACGAACTCGACCGGCCGCCCCTCCCATTGCGGCGCCAGCGCGTCGGCCAGCCGCAGCTCGGCACGCCAGCCGGCGTAGCCGAGCCCGGCCAGGCCGCACATCAGCCACAGCGCGGCCTGGCGACCACGGCCGTCGAGGCGCCAGGCGAGCACGGCGGCGCCCGCCAGCGCCGGCCCCAGCCAGCGGCCATCTGGCAGTTCGGGAAGGAAGGCGCACAGCGCGATGCCGGCGCAGAAGGCAGCGAGCAGGATCATCCCGCCATTTTATGGTTTTGACATGAAATGGCTAAGCCTGCGCGGTTGCCGCTGACCGCTCCTTGCCGTATCTTCGCCGCGTCGTTCACCGAAAGTCGTCCATGAGCCCCACCCCGCTGTACTGCGCCGAAGCGGCGCGCCGCGAGACCGCCCAACAACTGGCCGAGCGCTTTGCGCTGCCGCTGGTGCGGCAGCGGCCGACCGAGGGCTACTGGCTGGAACTGGGGCCGGAGCGGCTGGAGCTGCTCACCAGCGGCAAGCACGGCGCGGTATACGCCGAATTCGTCGAGGGGGCGGCCAAGCATCGCCGCGAACAGGGCGGCGGGCGCGGCCAGCCGGTGGCCAAGGCGGTGGGGCTGAAAGGTGCCAAGGAGCTGCCGCGCGTGGTCGACGCCACCGCCGGCCTCGGCGGCGATAGCTTTGTGCTGGCCAGCCTGGGCTGCGAGGTGACGCTGCTGGAGCGCTCGCCGGTGGCGGCAGCCCTGCTGTTCGATGCGCTGGAGCGCGCGCGCTGGCATCCCGACACCATGGACATCGCCCGGCGCATGACGCTGGTGCACGCCGATGCCATTTCCTGGCTCGCGGCCCAGGCCGAACGCCCCGAAGCGGAACGGCCGCAGGTGGTATTCGTCGACCCGATGTTCCCCGACACCGACAAGAAGAGCGCCGCCGCCAAGAAAGGGATGCAGGCGTTTCAGCAGGTGATCGGCGACGACCTCGACAGCGCGGCGCTGCTCGCAGCCGCCATCGCCGCCGCCACGGTGCGGGTGGTGGTGAAGCGCCCGCAGCGCGGCCCGGCCATCGAGGGCGTGAAACCGTCGGCGGTGCTGGAAGGCAAATCCACCCGCTTCGACCTCTACGTGATCAAAGCGCTGCGGCCGCAGAGCTAGGCTGCCGCCAAGGCTGGCCGCCGGCCCCCATGGCGAGTCCCCCTGAAAGCGGCCACATGCGTTACACTCCCTGCCCCGTGGCCCATGCCGTCAGCCCATCCCGAACCGCCGACGCCAGAGCCCCAAACCGCCCGTCAACCTTCCATCTGGAGCCAGCCGATGTCCGTTTTTTCCGTTGAATTCAAGGTGCGCGATTACGAATGCGATATGCAGGGCATCGTGAACAACGGGGTGTACTTCAACTACCTGGAGCACGCCCGCCATGAGTTTCTGCTGGAAAAGGGCATCGACTTCGCCGAGCTGGCGCGGCAGAACATCAATCTGGTGGTGGTTCGCTCCGAACTCGACTACAAGGCCTCGTTGACCAGCGGCGACAAGTTCGCGGTGACGGTGGCGTTCGAGCCGGTCTCCAAGGTGCGCTTCGGCTTCCGTCAGCAGGTCATCCGCCAGTCGGACAACAAGGTGGTGCTGGAAGGGCTGATCATCGGCACCGCCATCAACGAGCGAGGCCGCCCGGCAATTCCAGAGCAGTTCGCCGCCCAGATGGGGGCGTAAGTCCGGCCGCCGGCTCAAGGCATTCCGCCTGCGCCGCTACCCGAAGCGGCGCCACAGGCGCATGGCGCTATGCCCTCGCATCATGTCGCTGCCGGCTGTCTGCCGGTGCTTCGTCACGACGGTTCAGGCCGTAATCGCGCACCACCTGCGCCACCCGCAGCCGGT
The DNA here is from genome assembly GCF_000527175.1 of Pseudogulbenkiania sp. MAI-1. Taxonomy (NCBI): domain Bacteria; kingdom Pseudomonadati; phylum Pseudomonadota; class Betaproteobacteria; order Neisseriales; family Chromobacteriaceae; genus Pseudogulbenkiania; species Pseudogulbenkiania sp. MAI-1. The sequence continues at coordinate 4,130,891 of NZ_AZUR01000001.1, forward strand.
AATCGACGAATAAGCCGCTTCGGCCCGCCTGCTGCGCCTGCCGGTGCGCCTCCAGTTGCCGCCACTGTGCCACCGCCTCCTCATCCCGCCAGAAAGACAACGACAACAGGCGGCCTGGCGTGCTCAGGCTGGCAAACCGCTCGATGCCGAGAAAGCCATTCACCTCGGCCAGCCTCGGACGCAAGGCCTCGGCAGCAGCCAGATAGCTGGCTTCGCCATCCTCGGACAACGTCACTTCGAATATAACGGCAATCATACACTTCTCCCCCATTGGCTGAAGCAATACCAGCGGGCATTGGCCGATGGCTGCAAACGAGCGGCGGCGAGCAGCGCCGGCCAGTCCAGCGTCCAGTCCAGGCTGGCTTCGGCCACGGCCGCCGCCATGGTCTGCGCCAGTGCCGCCCCTGGACAACGGTGACGTCCGGCACCAAAGGCGAGCTGATGAGTCGCGGCATCCAGATTGGCGGTAGCCAGCCACACCAGCACGCCATCGCCGGCACGCACCTGCTGGCCGCCGATGTCGCCATCCACTACCACATAACGACGGGTGAGCTGCACCGGAGGCTCATCTCGCAGCACCTCGGTCAACCAGGCAGGAAAGTGTGCGGTATCAGCCGACAGCTGGGCGCGCAATGCGGCGTCGCCGGCCAGGCGATGCCAGAGCATGGCAATCAGGGCTGCGGTAGCTTCCCGAGTCTGCACCAGCAGACCCAGGATGTTGGCCGTACGGCTAGCGTCATCGGGCAATGCCTCCCTCAGGGCACTCGACAGCGGGGTTGCAGCCGCTTGGACGACCCAACCCAGCAACGGCCGTAGCGCAGCTTCGCCGGCGGAAACCATCCCTGGCGTCGCCTCTGGTCGCAAGGCCGCCAAGAGCGTCTGCAACTGCCGTTCATGGGTATCCAATGCGCCTGCAGCCAGCCCAAGCAGCTCAGCCATGCAGCCCAGAGGCAGCGACAAGGCCAGAGCATCCAGATCGGCACCGCTGCCAGGACGGGCGGCAGTGGCCGCGCTCCTGCAGGCCGCATGCACGGCAGGAAGGTCCACTGCCGCCAGCGCAGCCGCAACGGCAGGCTTGTGCCGCGACTGCCAATCATCGTCGCGCTGACGCAGCAGGCGAGCGAACCACTGACCCAGCTCATGAGATTGCAGCGCCGCCGGTACCGGCTCGTGTCGTGGACGCACCTGGCACAGCGGACTGGCCAGCACCTCACGCACGGCGTCAGCCGTGACCGCCACCCAGCTGCCGAGGGTGGCCTCGAAATAAAATCCGGGACCATGCAGTGCATGGCGACAACAGGCCACACCATCAGGGTGGCTCAAGGCGGCCAGTGGATTGGCCGTCAGAGAAATATCGGGAGTCATTGCCTTCCTTGCCGTGCAGTAACAATGGCGGCATGCTATGCCCGCTGGCCCCCGCGATGTTTCAGCCTGGAATGAAGTAAACGATGAATGACGATCTGCCCGACATCAGCCGCCTTGCCAGCCTGCTGGCCGACCCCGGCCGCAGCCGCATGCTGCTAGCGCTGCTGGATGGACGCATGCTGCCAGCCAGCGATCTGGCGGAAGCCGCAGGGCTGTCGGCACAGGCTGCCAGCAATCACCTGGCTCGCCTGTTGGATGGCGGAGTGCTGCGGGTGGAGCCACGCGGCCGCTACCGTTACTACATGCTGATGGACAGCAGCATGGCCCACGCCATCGAAGCGTTGGCCGCCGCCGCCCACGGCGGCGACCTGCAACGTCCCCGGCTGCGCCCCAAAGGCAATGCCGAACTGAGGCTGGCGCGGACCTGCTACCGGCACTTGGCCGGCCGCCTGGGCACAGCGCTGTGCGCGGCAATGGAGGAAGAGGGCTACCTGAAGCCGCACACCACGGCACACGGTTTCATCATCACCGAAACAGGGATCGGCTGGCTGCGAGAAGCGCTGGATATCGACTGCAACGCACCAGGCAGCCGGTCGCCCCTCATGGCACGCGCCTGTCTTGACTGGAGCGAGCGCCGCGACCATCTGGCCGGCCCGCTGGGTGAGGCACTGTGCACCGCCTTCCTGACCCACGCATTGGTCGCCCGACGCAGTGGCAACCGCTCGCTGGAAGTGACTGACGCCGGCGGGGAGTTCCTGCGGCAGCACTTCGCACTGACACTGTAGCCCCGGCCACGCAGCCTACTGGGCGATGGTACGCCGCATCGACAGCGCCTGAACGCGATCAGGAAAGAACGACCGGGCCAGGGCGAGAGTGCAGTAAAATCAATCCTCTTCACCCCATCGCCACCAAGGACACCGCATGGACGACTCCCGCCTCACCGACCTCGAAGTCAAAGTGGCCTTCCAGGACGACCTGCTCGACGCGCTGAACCTGACCGTCACGCGCCAGCAGCAGCAGATCGACTTGCTGCAGGAGCAGATCCGCATGCTGTACCAGCAGCTGCGCAGCAACCAGCCGGGCAACGACACGCCGGCCGGGCACGAGATTCCACCGCATTACTGACGTCCAGGCCGCCAGAAGTCCGCAAAAAAGCCGGACCCTGATGGTGTCCGGCTTTTGTCATCATGCGGCCCGCCCTCACTAGTCCGTCACGGTTTCTTCCTTTCCCTGGAAACGATGGCTTCGATGTTCTTGCGCGCAATCAACTGGATCTTCTGCGGAGCGGGAGCGCAACAGGACGTCTCGCCGGGCTGCGGCGGCGCACAGCAGGAGGCGGTGTCAGCAGATGCCGGTGCGACGTCCTTCTCCGCATCGCGGAAGGTCGGCGCGCTCTCCAGCGTGTGGTAGGTCTCCCAGGCGATGCCGGACGGGTCCTGCACCCAGTGCTTGTCGGATTTGGCGTAGCAGCAGGTCGTGCCTTCCTCGGACAGCGCCGCCATGCCGGCGGCGTCGATGCGGGTCTTGAGTTCCGCCAGTTCCTCGGCGTTCTCGGCCTGGATGCCGAGGTGATCGAGTCCAGCCTTGGCGCCGCGCTGGCTGATGGCGAAATTGACACGCGGGTCGTCCAGCATCCACTTGGCGTAGTCGCGCTTTTCCACCGTCGGCGCCGCGCCGAACAACGCGGAATAGAACGCCACGCTCTGCGCCAGATCATCCACCGATACGTGCACGTGCAGTCGTTTCATGGGTCACTCCCGGAAAGTAAAAGGTTGGCCGAAAGCCGCTCAACAGCAGCCGTCGGTAGCCGCCGAGGCGCGGCAGCAGTTCTCGCTGAGATAGGCGAGCAGCGCCGTCATCTCGGCAAAGCGCGCCGAATAGATCACGTAGCGCCCGTCCTGCCGTCCCTCGATCAGCCCGGCATGCGCCAGTTCCTTGAAGTGGAACGACAACGTCGCCGGGGCGATCGCCAGCGCCTCACCTACCTGTCCGGCCGAGCGGCCCGCCGGGCCGGCCTCGACCAGCAGGCGGAAGATCGCCAGCCGCGACTCCTGCGCCAGCGCCGCAAGCATTTTCACTGCCTGATTCGATTCCATATTTTTACATTTATCGAAATATGGAATTATATTAACCGACACGCCCCGTCCTGCCAAGCCCACGCCGGGAAGCGGCGTTTGTTTTGCAACAACGGCGCCGATCTCCATTAAAATGGCGATTTTGCCGTCGCCCGGGAGCCCCAACGTGAATCCGAATCTTGCCCTGCTGCAGCCCTACCCCTTCCAACGGCTGCGGTCGCTGCTGGCAGGCGTGACGCCGCCGGCCGGGCTGTCCCACGTCAACCTGTCGATCGGCGAGCCCAAGCACCCCACCCCGACCGTAGTCAAGGAAGCGCTGGTGGGCGCGCTCGATGGTCTGGCCAGCTACCCCGCCACGCTGGGCTCGGATGCTCTGCGTGCCGCCTGCGCCGGCTGGGCCGAGCGCCGCTACGGCCTCACACTCGACCCGCTGCGCGAAGTGCTGCCGGTCAACGGCAGCCGCGAGGCGCTGTTCGCCTTCGTGCAGACGGTGATCGACGCCTCCGGCGCACACAAGCCGGTGGTGATCTCGCCCAACCCGTTCTACCAGATCTACGAAGGCGCGGCACTGTTGGCCGGCGCCGAACCGTACTACGTCAACTGCCTGGCCGAGAACCGCTTCCAGCCCGACTGGAACGCCGTGCCCGAGGCAGTATGGCGGCGAACCCAACTGGTCTTCGTGTGCAGCCCCGGCAACCCCACCGGCGCAGTGATGAGCCTGGCCGACTGGCAGAACCTGTTCGAGCTGTCCGACCGCTACGGCTTCGTCATCGCCTCGGACGAATGCTATTCCGAAATCCACTTCGGCCAGCCGCCGCTGGGTGGTCTGCAGGCCGCCAAGCAACTCGGCCGCGATTTCCGCCGCCTGGTGATGTTCACCAGCCTGTCCAAACGCTCCAACGCCCCCGGCCTGCGCTCCGGTTTCGTTGCCGGCGACGCCGCCCTCCTGGAAAACTTCCTGCTCTACCGCACCTACCACGGCAGCGCCATGAGCCCGAGCATCCAGACCGCCAGCATCGCCGCCTGGAACGACGAAGAACACGTCGGAGCCAACCGCGCGGCGTATGCCGCCAAATTCGAGGCGGTTCACGCCAAGCTGGCCGAAGCCTTCGCTGTCAGCCTGCCGGATGCCAGCTTCTACCTGTGGGCGCGCGTGCCCGGAGGCGACGACCAGACCTTCGCCCGTGCGCTGTTCGCCGAGGAGCACGTCACCGTGCTGCCCGGCTCGCTGCTGGCGCGCGACGCCCACGGCGTCAACCCGGGCGCCGGCTACATCCGCATCGCCCTGGTGGCGCCGCTGGCCGAGTGCGTGGAAGCCGCCGAGCGCCTGGTACGCTTCGCCCGACGTCACGCCTGAACCGAAAAGCCACTACAATGACCACCATCCATCTTGCACAAGGACTGAACCACATGCACCCGATCCAGACCCTGATCGAAGAGGCGTTCGAAAAGCGCGCCGAAATCACCCCGGCCACCGTCTCCGCCGAACTGAAGGCCGCCATCGGCCAGGTCATCGACGAACTGGATTCCGGCCGCCTGCGCGTCGCCGAGAAGATCGACGGCGACTGGGTCGTCAACCAGTGGGTCAAGAAAGCCGTGCTGCTGTCCTTCCGCATCCGCGACAACGTGGTGCAGGACGACGGCGTCAGCCGCTACTTCGACAAGGTCGACACCAAGTTCGCCGACTGGAACGAGCAGCGCTTCCAGCAGGCCGGCTTCCGCGTGGTGCCGGGCGCAGTGGCTCGCAAGGGCTCGTTCATCGCCAAGAACACCGTGCTGATGCCGTCCTACGTCAACATCGGCGCCTACGTCGACGAAGGCACCATGGTCGACACCTGGGCCACCGTCGGCTCCTGCGCCCAGATCGGCAAGAACGTGCACCTGTCCGGCGGCGTCGGCATCGGCGGCGTGCTCGAACCGCTGCAAGCCAACCCGACCATCATCGAAGACAACTGCTTCATCGGTGCGCGCTCCGAAGTGGTCGAAGGCGTGATCGTCGGCGAAGGCTCGGTGATCTCGATGGGCGTCTACATCGGCCAGTCCACCAAGATTTACGACCGCGAAACCGGCGAAGTCAGCTACGGCCGCATTCCGCCGGGCTCGGTGGTGGTGTCCGGCAACCTGCCGTCCAAGGATGGCAGCCACAGCCTGTACTGCGCCGTGATCGTCAAGAAGGTAGACGCGCAGACCCGCAGCAAGACCAGCATCAACGACCTGCTGCGCGGCGTGTAAGCCCTTTCCCGCCTGCCCGACAGCCCGGCCGATCCGGGCTGTTTTGCTGGCGGGGTACACCCGGACACCCCCCGTTTCGTTGTGTGCGCCGCAACAGAACAGACTGTTCCACCCTCCGGATTTGGCGCGCGCCAATACAACAGGATAAAATCCGTCAATCGCCCGCCTAGGGCCCATACGCTCTTGCTTCATTAAGACGCAACCGAATTGTCCGTGTCCCAAGACGACTCATTCATCGAATTCAGACAGGTCCGCTTCGCCTACAACGATCGGCCGATCCTGACAGACATCAACCTGCGCATCCCGCGCGGCAAGCTGGTCGCCATCATGGGCGGCAGCGGCAGCGGGAAGACCACGCTGCTGCGCCTGATCTCGGGTCAGTACCGCCCGCAGCATGGCGCGGTGCTGGTCGACGGCCAGAACGTCGCCACCATGAACGCGCGCGAGCTCTACGCCCATCGCCGCCGCATGGGCATGCTGTTCCAGTTCGGCGCGCTGTTCACCGACCTGTCGGTACACGACAACGTGGCGTTTCCGCTGCGCGAGCACACCAAGCTGCCGGAGTCGATGATCGCCGACCTGGTGACGATGAAGCTCAACGCCGTCGGCCTCAGGGGCACGCAAGCGCTGATGCCGGCCGAACTGTCCGGCGGCATGGCGCGCCGCGTGGCGCTGGCGCGCGCCATCGCGCTCGACCCGGAAATCATGCTCTACGACGAGCCGTTCACCGGCCTCGACCCGATCTCGCTCGGCGTCATCGCCCACCTGATCAAGAAGCTCAACGACGCCTTGGGCACCAGCGCGGTGATGGTCACCCACGACGTGCACAAGTCGCTCGACATCGTCGACTACGTCTATTTCGTCTCCAACGGCAGCATCGTCGCCGAAGGCACGCCGGACCAGGTGCGCGCCTCCGACTCGCCGTGGGTGCACCAGTTCGTGCACGGCGAGGCCGACGGCCCGGTGCACTTCGCCTACCCGGCCGAGCACAGCCTGGCCGACGACCTGGGCCTGGGAGCTACTCATGCTTGACACCCTGACCGCCCCGCTGCGCCACCTCGGCCACGTCACCATCAACGCCATCTGGCGTCTGGGCTTCGCCAGCCGCTTCCTGGCAGCCATCCTGCTGCTGTCCGGCCAGAGCTTCCGCCGCCTGCATCTGACCGTGCGTGAGGTGTACTTCGCTGGTGTGCTGTCGTTGATCATCATCGTGGTATCCGGCCTGTTCGTCGGCATGGTGCTGGGCCTGCAGGGCTACAACACACTGTCGCGTTTCGGCTCGGCCGACGCGCTGGGCGCGCTGGTGGCGCTGTCGCTGCTGCGCGAACTGGGCCCGGTGCTGGCCGCGCTGCTGTTCGCCAGCCGCTCCGGCAGCGCGATGACCGCCGAGATCGGCCTAATGAAGGCCACCGAACAGCTCGACGCCATGAGCGTGATGGCGGTCAACCCGATCGCCCGCGTGGTGGCGCCGCGCTTCTGGGCCGGCGTGATCTCGATGCCGGTGCTGGCCGCCCTGTTCAACGTCACCGGCATCTTCGGCGGCTATTTCGTCGGCGTGCAGTTGATCGGGCTCGACGAAGGCACCTTCTGGTCGCAGATGCAAAACTCGGTCGACCTGCACAACGATGTCATCAACGGTCTGATCAAGAGCCTGTTCTTCGGCATCGCCGTCACCTTGATTGCCGTTTTCGAAGGCTACGACGCCACTCCGACCGCGGCCGGCGTCTCCTCGGCCACCACGCGCACCGTGGTCACCTCCGCCCTGGTGATCCTGGCGCTGGACTTTGTGCTGACCGCCTTCATGTTCTAGGAAAAGAAACCGTAATGAAACGCTCGACGATTGATTTGTGGGTCGGCATCTTTGTCGCCATCGGCATTGCCGCCGTGACCTTCCTGTCCCTCAAGGTGGCCAACCTGACGCCACAGAGCGCGGAGGCCAGCTACCCCTTGTACGCCGAGTTCGACAACATCGGCGGCCTCAAGGTCAAGGCGCCGGTCAAGTCCTCCGGCGTGGTGGTCGGCCGTGTGGCCAACATCGAACTCGACACCCAGCGCTACCTGGCCAAGGTCACCTTGTCGCTGGACAAGCGCTACCAGTTCAGCCGCGACACCAGCGCCGAAATCCTCACCGCCGGGCTGCTCGGCGAACAGTACATCGGCCTGGTGCAGGGCGGCGATCCGGACAACCTGAAACCCGGTGAACGCATCGGCCTGACCTCGTCGGCGCTGGTGCTGGAGCAACTGATCGGCAAGTTCATGCTGAACTTTGCCGAAAAAGGCGCTGCCAAAGAAGAAAGCCCCGCCGGCAGCAGTGGCGCGCTGTAAGCTCGCCGCCCGCCGGCTGCCCCATGACCCGTCTATAAAAGCGTGAACAATCATGAAGAAACTGCTCATTACCCTGGCCATGATGTTGGGCCTCACCGTCCCGGCGCTGGCCGCCGACTCCCCCGTCGACATGGTGCGCGGCACCTCGCGTGAAGTCTTGGACCTGATCAAGCAGGATGACGGCAAGAACAGCGCCAAGATCCGCGATCAGGTCGAGAAAGTGGTGCTGCCGAAGTTCGACTTCCAGCGCATGACCGCGCTGGCGGTCGGCCGCGGCTGGCGTGAAGCCAACCCGCAGCAACAGACCGAGTTGACCCAACAGTTCCAGAGTCTGCTGTCGCGCACCTATTCCTCCACCATGACACGCTTCAAGAACGCCCAGGTCGACATCAAGCCCAACGCCGTCTTCGCCAACGACGGCCGCGAAGCCACGGTGAAATCGGAAGTGACGCTGCCCAGCAACGGCGAGAAGAAGCCGGTGGCGATCGACTACACCCTGTACAAGACCCCGCAGGGCTGGAAGGTGTACAACGTCAGCGTCGAGGGCGCCAGCCTGGTAACGGTGTACCGCAACCAGTTCAACGAGGAAATCCGTAAGAACGGCATCGACGGCCTGATCAAGGTGCTGCGCAGCAAGAACGACAACCTGGCCAAGGGCGCGGGGGCGTAATGGCGGACACGGCCGCTTCCGGCAGCTTGCAGCTCTCCGGCCGTATCGACATGGATTCCGCCGCCGATCATCTGGCTCGCTTGAAACGGCAGCTGAACGGTTCGTCGATACAGGAACTGGACCTGTCCGGCGTCACCGGCGCCGACTCGGCCGCGCTGGCACTGCTGCTGGAACTGCTGCGCCACGGCCGGGAGCGCGGCAACGCGTTGCGCCTCGGCCCGTTGCCGCCGACACTGGCCAGCCTGGCCCGCCTCTACGGGCTCGACGAACTGCTGGACGGCCATTGCAGGAGCCGGTCATGAGAATCGCCCCCCTCCTGCTGACCGTGGCGCTGGCCGGCTGTGCCAGCACCGCGCAAAGCCAGCTCGATCCACTCGAGCCGGTAAACCGCGCCGTCTACCGCTTCAACGACACCGCCGACCGGGCCGTGCTCAAGCCGGTCGCCGAAGGCTACCGCGCCGTCACCCCGCGCCCGGTCCGCATCGCCGTCGGCAACTTCTTCGACAACATCCGCGACGCCTACAGCGCCATCAACAACGCGCTGCGTGCCGACGCGCAGAAGGCCACCAACGACGTGATGCGCGTGGCGATCAACTCCACCTTCGGCCTGCTCGGCCTGATCGACATCGCCACACCGGCAGGCCTCGCCAACAACAAGACCACCCTGGGTGATACCTTCGCCTCGTGGGGCTGGAAGAACAGCAGCTACCTGGTGCTGCCGCTGTTGGGCCCCTCCACCGTGCGCGACGGCCTCGGCACCGCCGCCACCCTGGCCGCCAACCCCGAGCCGGGCGTGGTCTACCAGACCCATACCCAGCTGACCGCCGCCAGCGTGCTCAACGCCGTCAACACGCGCGCCCGGCTGCTCGGCCTGGAACAAACCGTGGACGAGGCCGCGCTCGATCCCTACTCCTACCTGCGCGACGCCTACCTGCAACTGCGTGCCAAACAGGTCGGAGCCGAGCTGCCCAAACCGTCATCTGAGGACGAAGAACTCGACATCGACCAGCTGGTGGCCCCGCCTGACGCCTCCGCCCCGCAGTAAGCCCCATCTCGGAGGCTTCGACCAACCGGCCGCCCATGGAGGCAGCCGCCATTGACCGAAGCCTCCCGTCCATAAGTCCGCCTCTCTTGGGCAATACTGCATCACCCCATGCCAGACCGCTAAAAACGAGAATTCCCTTATAACCAGTAGGCGAATGACCGACCTGCCGTTAAACTCGCCGGTTACATCAGATCACCGAGAACCATGGCACGTCGCACCCGAGAAGAAGCCGAGCAAACCCGCTGCCGCATCCTGGACACCGCCGAGGCGCTGTTCAGCACGCATGGCGTTTCCCGCACCACGCTGGCCACCATCGCTGGTGCCGCCGGCCTGACCCGCGGCGCCGTCTACTGGCACTTCGTGGACAAGCTCGACCTGTACCGGGCCATGCTCGACCGCATCATCCCCCACTTCGATACCCGCCGGAACGAATTGCAACAAGCTGCAGCACACGACCCGGCGCAGGCGCTGTGGAGATTCAGCAACACTCTGCTCAGTTCGGTCGCCCAAGACCCACGCCTGCAGCGCGTGCTGCAAGTCATCTTCCTGCGTACCGAGCACGTCGACGAACTGGCGCCGGTCCAGGAGCAGTGCGTCGCCAAGATGCGCGAGGCCCACTTCACCCTGACCCAGATCCTGCTGGCAGCCCAGGCCCGCGGCCAGTTGCAGCCGCACGTCCAGCCGGTGATGGCGGCACAGTCGTTGCAAGCGCTGCACGACGGCCTGCTGCGCATCTGGCTCGCCGACGCGCAACGCTTCGACTTGGCGCACGACACGCCGGCATTGCTCTCCAGCCTGTACCACGGCCTGTTCAAAGCCGAGGTGCTGGAACAACTTTCCCCCCGCCCCTGAGCCGGCGGTATAATTCTCCCCTTTTACCCGACTCCCATCCGCCATGGTCCCGGCCATCGACATTTCCTCGGTCAGCAGACGCTTTGGCCAGCTGCAGGCCCTCGACAACGTCAGTTTCAGCGTCGAACCCGGCGAATTCTTCGCCCTGCTCGGCCCCAACGGCGCCGGCAAGACCACGCTCATCTCCGCCATGGCGGGCCTGACGCGCCCGGACAGCGGCACCATCCGCATCATGGGCCACGACGTGGTGCGCGACTACAAGGCGGCGCGCCAGAGCCTGGGGGTGGTGCCGCAGGAACTGGTGTTCGACCCCTTCCTGACGGTGCGCGAGACGCTGCGCTTCCAGTCCGGCTACTTCGGCCTGACGCGCAACGACGCCTGGCTCGACGAGCTGCTGTTCAAGCTCGGCCTCGCCGACAAGGCCGACGCCAACATGCGTGCGCTGTCGGGCGGCATGAAACGGCGCGTGATGGTGGCGCAGGCGCTGGTGCACCGCCCGCCGGTGATCGTGCTGGACGAACCGACCGCCGGCGTCGACGTCGAACTGCGCCAGAGCCTGTGGAGCTTCGTGCAGGAGCTCAACCGCGCCGGCCACACCATCGTGCTGACCACGCACTACCTGGAAGAAGCCGAGGCGCTGTGCAACCGTATCGCCATGCTGAAGAAGGGCCGGCTGGTGGCGCTGGAAGAGAAGGACAAGCTGCTGATGCGCAGCAACGAGCGCGACGTAGCGCTGAAGCTGTCGGCCGAGCTGCCGCCCAGTCTGCAAGCTCTGCAGTTGCGTCAGGAAGATGGCCGCCACATCCTGCGCCTGTCGGAGATCGGTGCGCTGGAAGGCGTGCTGGCGACCCTGCGCGAAGCCGGGGTGGAGGTGCGTGAACTGGGCCTGATCGAAATGGACCTGGAAGACGTGTTCGTCAGCATGATGCAAGCGGGAGGCCATTGATGCAGGGCTTCCTGACCCTGTTCCGCAAGGAACTCGTCCGCTTCTGGAAGGTCTCTTTCCAGACCGTGGCGGCGCCGGTGCTGACCGCGCTGCTCTACCAGCTGATCTTCGCCCACGTGCTGTCCAGCCACGTCGAAGCCTACCCCGGCGTGAGCTACACCGCCTTCCTGATTCCCGGCCTGGCGATGATGTCGATGGCGCAAAACGCCTTCGCCAACAGCTCGTCCAGTCTGATCCAGTCCAAGATCACCGGCAACATCGTGTTCCTGCTGCTGCCGCCACTCACCGCGCTGGAGTTCTTCGCCGCCTACCTGCTGGCCTCGGTGGTGCGCGGGCTGGCGGTCGGCGCCGGCGTGCTGCTGATCACCTCCTGGTTCGGCCTCAGCCTGCCCGCCCACCCGCTATGGGTGCTGGCCTTCGCCCTGCTGGGCTCGGCGGTGCTGGGCACGCTGGGCGTGATCGCCGGCATCTGGGCCGAGAAATTCGACCAGCTGGCGGCGTTCCAGAACTTTTTGATCATGCCGCTGACTTTCCTGTCCGGCGTGTTCTATTCGATCCACAGCCTGCCGGCCTTCTGGCGCGCCGCGTCGCACGTCAACCCGGTGTTCTACATGATCGACGGGTTCCGCTACGGCTTCTTCGGCCAGGCCGACGTCAGCCCCTGGCTGTCGTTCGGCGTAGTCGGCACCAGTTTCATTTTGCTGTCCGCTCTGGCATTGTGGCTGCTTCAGCGTGGCTACAAGCTCAGACACTAGGACAGTTCGCGAGGATTAAACGTATGGCTACAACCGAACAGGTCAAACAGTACATCGCCGCCGGTCTCGACTGCACCCATCTCGAGGTGGAAGGCGACGGCCATCACTTCTACGCCGTGGTGGTGTCGGAAGCCTTTGCCGGCAAACGCCTGATCGACCGGCACCGTCTGGTCAAGGAAGTGATCAAGGAACAGCTGCAAAGCAACGAGATCCACGCGCTCTCCATCGTCAAGGCGCAGACGCCGGACGAGTGGGCCAAACAACAGGGCTAATCTATGGACAAACTGCTCATCCGCGGCAACGGTCCGCTCAACGGCGAAATCCGCGTCTCCGGCGCCAAGAACGCCGCCCTCCCCATCCTGTGCGCCGGTCTGTTGACCGCCGACACGCTCAAGCTCAGCAACGTGCCGATGCTGCGCGACGTCTCCACCACCCAGAAGCTGCTGCAAGGCATGGGCGCGCGGGTGATGACCGACAACGTGCATGAGGTCGAGATCACCGGCGCCGGCATCGACAACCTGGTCGCCCCGTACGATCTGGTGAAGACCATGCGCGCCTCCATCCTGGTGCTGGGTCCGACGCTGGCACGCTTCGGCGAGGCCACCGTCAGCCTGCCCGGTGGCTGTGCCATCGGCAGCCGTCCGATCGAACAGCACATCAAGGGCCTGGTGGCGATGGGCGCCGACGTCACCATCGAGCACGGCTACGTCAAGGCCAAGGCGAAGCGGCTACGCGGTGCGCGCGTGGTAATGGACATGGTGACCGTCACCGGCACCGAGAACCTGCTGATGGCGGCGGTGCTGGCCGACGGCACCACGGTGCTGGAAAACGCCGCGCGCGAACCGGAGGTGACCGACCTCGCGCTGTGCCTGAACAAGATGGGGGCCAGGATCAGCGGCATCGGCAGCGACCGCTTGGTGATCGAAGGGGTGGAAGCCCTGCACGGCGCCGAGCACGCCATTATGCCGGACCGCATCGAGGCCGGCACCTTCCTGGTCGCCGCCGCCGCCAGCCAGGGCCACGTGGTGCTGCGCAACGCCGCGCCACTCTCGATGGACGCCATCCTCGACAAGCTGGCGGAAGCCGGTGCCGTGGTCGAGGCCGGCGACGACTGGATCTCGCTCGACATGAAGCGCCGCCCCAAGTCGGTCAACCTGCGCACGCTGCCCTACCCGGCCTTCCCGACCGACATGCAGGCGCAGTTCATGACGCTCAACGCCATCGCCGACGGCGCTGCGGTGATGACCGAGACCATCTTCGAGAACCGCTTCATGCATGTGCCGGAACTCAACCGCATGGGCGCCAACATCGAGATCGAGGGCAACACCGCCATCGTCAAGGGCGTAGAACGCCTGTCCGGCGCCACGGTGATGGCTACCGACCTGCGCGCCTCGGCCTCGCTGGTGATCGCCGGCCTGGTCGCCGACGGCGAGACCGTCGTCGACCGCATCTACCACCTCGACCGTGGCTACGAGCACATCGAGCAGAAGCTGGGTGCCGTCGGCGCACAGATCGAACGCATCAGCTGATCGCCGATCCATTGCAAACGACACACCCCGGCAAGCTCAGGCTTGCCGGGGTGTTTTTTTGCCTGTCAGAAAAGACATCACAGTTGCCCGTAAGCATCCGGTCAGCACCGTCTGGAGTTCTCACGTGGAATGATGAGAATAAATGTCCACTTATGAATAGATGGACACTTAATCTTGAACGAGATCTCGCCTACCGCTGAACCGGCTCGCTCCCGTCGCACACGATACTCGCTGGAGTTCAAGCAGCGTCTTGTCCAAGCAAGCTTTGCTCCAGGGGCTTCGATTGCTCGACTCGCGCGCGAACATGGACTCAACGCCAATCAGCTATTTAATTGGCGCTATCAATATCGCAAGGGACAGCTCGGGCCAGTCAGTCCGTCTCCGCTCCTGTTGCCGGTCGATATCATCGATGCCATGGCGGCACCCGCTTCGACCTCACCAACACCTCAGACCGCTAGCCGCCTGGAGCTGACCCTGGCCAAAGGCCGTCTCAGCATACACGGACGCCCCGATCCGGAGACGCTGCGCCTGGTGTTGCAGGTACTGACCGCATGATCGGCTTGCCGGCCGGAACCCGGGTCTGGCTTGCCGCCGGCGTGACCGACATGCGCCGTGGCTTTGACGGCTTGGCCGCCATCGTCCAGAGCACACTCGAACTGGATCCGTTCTCCGGCCATGTGTTCGTCTTCCGTGGCCGACGTGGCGACCGCATCAAGCTGTTGTGGTGGAGCGGCGATGGCCTGTGCCTGCTAGCGAAGCGCTTGGAACAGGGCCGCTTCGTCTGGCCCAGTGCCGACCGCGGCAGCGTGTCACTGACCACCGCCCAGCTGTCGATGCTGCTGGAAGGCATCGACTGGCGCCGTCCCCAGCGCACCTGGACCCCCACCAGCGTTTGAGTTTCATCCCCCTATGTTCCCCCTCGGTCAGCCTGCGTACAATGACAGCATGCTGACCGCTACCTCTCTCCCCGACGATATCGACGCCCTCAAGGCGTTGGTGTTGTCCATGACGGAGACGGTTCAGCAACTGGAAGCCACGGTGACCAGCCGCACCCACGAGATCGAACGCCTCAAGCTGTTGATCGCCAAACTGCAGCGTATGCAGTTTGGCCGCCACTCCGAGAAGCTCGGGCGTCAGATCGAGCAACTGCAGTTGGAGCTGGAAGAACTGCAAACGGCCGAAGCGGAGCAAGCACCCGTTGCTCCCTCCGGTACCGAAGCACCGGCACGCCGACATCCGGTCCGCCGTCCGTTGCCGGATCATCTGCCACGCGATATCCAGGCCCATCAACCGGCCGAGCCGGCCTGCCCGGACTGCGGTGGGGTCTGGCGCCAACTGGGCGAAGACGTATCGGAAGTACTGGAGTATGTCCCGGCCCGCTTCCGCGTCATCCGCCATGTGCGCCCGAAATACACCTGTTCCTGCTGTGACCGCATGGTGCAAGCCCCGGCCCCGAGCCGCCCGCTGGCGCGCAGCTTTGCCGGCCCGGGTCTGCTGGCGCATGTGCTGGTCGCGAAGTTCTGCGACCACCTTCCGCTGTATCGGCAGAGCCAGATCTACGTCCGCGAAGGGGTGGAGCTGGACGACAGCACGCTGGCCGATTGGGTCGGGGGAAGCAGCCGGCTGTTGCGTCCCTTGGTCGACGCGCTGCGTCAGCATGTGCTGAGTGCCGGTAAACTGCACGCCGACGACACCCCGGTCCCGGTGCTGGCGCCCGGTAAAGGCCGCACCAAGAGCGGCCGGTTGTGGACCTATGTCCGCGATGACCGTCCCGCCGCCGATGAGACGCCCCCCGCGGTCTGGTTCAGCTACTCGCCGGATCGCAAAGGCGAGCACCCGCAGGCGCATCTGAAAGACTTCACCGGCATCCTGCAGGCCGACGGCTACGCCGGCTTTGGTCAGCTGTACGACACCGGCCGGATTCAGGAAGCCGCGTGCTGGGCGCATGTCCGGCGCAAATTCTATGATTTGCACGTTGCCCGCCCTTCGACCGTGACGCAAACGGCCTTGGAACAGATCGCTGCGCTGTATGGGATCGAAGCGGCCATCCGAGGTAGCCCGCCGGCAGAACGGCGGGCAGTCCGCCAAGCTCGCAGCCGCCCCCGACTGCTGCAACTCCATCGCTGGCTAAACGATCAACTTGGCAAACTCTCCCGTAAATCCGAGACGACGGCGGCGATCCAGTATGCGCTGAATCGGTGGGAAGCGTTGGTACGCTACACGGAAGATGGGCGGATCGAGATCGACAACAATGCTGCCGAGCGCGCCTTGCGTGGAGTGGCCTTAGGTCGGAAGAACTTCCTGTTTCTGGGCTCGGATGCCGGCGGAGAACGTGCCGCCGCGATCTACAGCCTGATCGGTAGTGCCAAACTGAACGGTCTCGACCCGGAGGCGTATCTGCGCCATGTACTGGGTGTCATTGCCGATTACCCGGTGAACCAGGTTGTCAAGCGACACGAGGATTTGACCCCCTGGCGACATCTGGAATTGACCCCCAGGGTTAATCAACTAGTTGATGTAATCGGTTCGGCCGTCGCCTTCTGCAGCAGGCCGCTCCGTCGTTTGTCGCGTAGCCGGTAACTATCTCCCCGGATCGTGACCACCTGGCTGTGATGCAGCAGCCGATCCAGGATGGCCGTTGCCGCCACTGCGTCACCAAACACTTGGCCCCATTCCCCCACCGGGCGGTTGCTGGTGATCAGTAGGCTTGCCCGCTCATAGCGCCGCGAGACCAGCTGGAAGAACAGGTGCGCTGCCGCCGGTTCCAGCGGCAGGTAGCCCAATTCATCGACGATCAGCAGCTTGGGTTTCGATAGCTGCAACAGCTTCTCCTCCAAGCGCCCATCGGCATGCGCCTTCGTCAGTCCAGCCATCAGCGATGCAGCAGAACTGAACAGCACCGTGTAACCCCGTTCTACCGCCTCACGCCCGAGTGCTACCGCCAAATGCGTCTTGCCGACTCCGGGCGGTCCCAGCAGCAACAACGCTTGACCGTGGCCAATCCAGCGCCCGGTGGCCAAATCCCGGACCTGGCCGGGATCAATCGACGGCTGCGCATCGAAGTCGAAGCCCTCCAGCGTGCGTACACAGGGGAATCGAGCCAGCTTCATCCCCATCTGGATGCGTCGCGTATCGCGCCGGGCCACCTCTCGCTCGGCCAGGAACAGCAGCGCTTCGCGCAGTGTCATTTGGGCACGGCTCGCTTCGTCCAGCAGGCTATCCAGCTGATCCCGGATCGCCGTCAAGTGCAGCCGGGTCAACAGTTCTTCCAGTCGGTCGGGTTCGATCATCACCAGCCCCCTCCGACCAATTCCTCATACTCTGCCAGCGGGCGCAGCAAAGCGCCGCCGTGTGGCGGGACCGGCTCGGATAGCGGCGGCACGACCCCAAGCAGATGGGCGCGGTCAATTTGCCGTCCGCGACTGCCGGCCAACTCGGCGTGATGCGCTACTTCCTGGCCGGCGTAATGGACCGTCACCGTGCCTGCTCGTACAACGACCGTGACCATCTCGCCGATCAGCCGCCAGGGCACGCTGTAGGCATTAGTATCGAGCTCGACACAGCCTTCGGCATTGACGCGACGGATCAGCTCCCGCACTTGCAGGAACGGCACTATGCCGGCAACAGGACGCAGATGCGGACGTTCGCCGTCGAACCGCTCCTTGGGCGCCATGCCGGTCGTCCCGTGGATGCGGGTATCGGCCACCTCCCGCTGCCAGCGGGTCAAGTGAGCCTCCAATGCGGCCCAGCTCTCGAATGTGTAACCGGCGATAGCATTCTTCTTCACATAGCCAACGCCGTTCTCGGTCTTGCCCTTGGTGCGCGCACGGAACGGCGCGCAGGCCTTCACGCGCACATCCCAATGCCGGCAGAACGCCTCGAAGCGGCTGTTGAAGCGGACCTGCCGGGTCTGCATGTCGTGCTCGACCACGAGGGCCTTGGCGTTATCGATCAGCAGAGTCTGCACCCGTCCACCGAAGTGCTCGAACGCCGCTTCGATACCGCCAAACCAAGCACTCTGCCGTTCGTGACGGAATGGGCAAACAAAGCCACGGCGCGAGTAGCCAAGCGTCGCCACGAACAGGTACACACGCACCAGTTCGCCACCGATCTGGATGCGCACTTGGCCGAAGTCGATCTGCATCTGCTCGCCAGGAGCAGTCTCGAACCGGATCGTCGCTCGCCGGCTGGCTTCAAGCTCCTGCCGATATGGCCGGCAGGCGCGTTCAACGGTGCGCAGGCTGGTGGCAATACCGTGTTCCTTAGCCAGTAGCTGACGCACCACGTCGCAGTTGCCCTTGTGCGTTAGAAACTGCTCACGTAGCCAGGCCTCGTGCCCGGTGAGCACGCCGCTGCGTTGCGGCTGCTGGTATGGCACCGGGCCGCCGGCACGCAAATAGTGCCGCACGGTATTTCGGGCGATTCCCAGCGTCTTGGCAATCCGCTTCGCCCCCCAGCCGGATTGCCCCAGTCGAACGATTGCCGTTACTGCTTCCGGCTCCAACATCTCCCGTACTCCACAAACCTCACGGGGTACAGGATGACTCGCTGAATACTGCGTTTCCAACGACTGCCTCCTTGCAAACAAGGGGGTCAGTTCTTCGTGTCGCTAGGGGGTCAATTTACGATGTCGCCTGACACAGGTAGCCGACCTGCTGCCCTGGAACCTCAAGCTGGACGTCCCCACCAGTTAGCCATTGCCTTCGCGGCAAATCCTCTCCCAACACAGTTCATTCGGCCCGGAAAGACGGTGCTGACCGGGGCGTTACAGTTGCCCAACAGCGCATGCCAAGAGAACCTGAGTATCTCGAAGCCACACAAATGCGGCGGCTGTGCCCGCTGGTCAGGCATTGCTAGGGCCCTACCCCACATCATGGACCGGCATTCCTTTTCATTGCTGGCAGGTAGGGGGAGGTACAACCACTAGGGACAACAAGGATGAACAAGCTTCGGCAGCGCCAAAGCAAAAAGCCCAGACCGTAAGGTCTGGGCTCTTCTCAAGGGGAGTCTGGCGGTGTCCTACTTTCACACGGCAAGGCCGCACTATCATCGGCGCTAAGGCGTTTCACGGTCCTGTTCGGGATGGGAAGGAGTGGGACCACCTCGCTAAGGCCGCCAGACATAAACTGTCAACAAACTGGAAGAAGCCTGGAAGCCTGTCAGCTTCCATTTCGAATTTGGGTAATCGATCGTACGTCGCACACTTCACCGCGTGGCCCAAGCCACTCAAATGATAGGATCAAGCCTCACGAGCAATTAGTATCGGTTAGCTTCACGCCTCACAGCGCTTCCACACCCGACCTATCAACGTCCTGGTCTCGAACGACTCTTCAGGAGGATCAAGTCCTCAGGGAAGTCTCATCTTCAGGCGAGTTTCCCGCTTAGATGCTTTCAGCGGTTATCTCTTCCGCACTTAGCTACCCGGCAATGCCACTGGCGTGACAACCGGTACACCAGAGGTGCGTCCACTCCGGTCCTCTCGTACTAGGAGCAGCCCCCGTCAAACTTCCAACGCCCACTGCAGATAGGGACCAAACTGTCTCACGACGTTTTGAACCCAGCTCACGTACCACTTTAAATGGCGAACAGCCATACCCTTGGGACCGGCTACAGCCCCAGGATGTGATGAGCCGACATCGAGGTGCCAAACTCCGCCGTCGATGTGAACTCTTGGGCGGAATCAGCCTGTTATCCCCGGAGTACCTTTTATCCGTTGAGCGATGGCCCTTCCATTCAGAACCACCGGATCACTATGTCCTGCTTTCGCACCTGCTCGACTTGTCGGTCTCGCAGTTAAGCCACCTTTTGCCATTGCACTATCAGCACGATTTCCGACCGTACCTAGGTGACCTTCGAACTCCTCCGTTACACTTTGGGAGGAGACCGCCCCAGTCAAACTGCCTACCATGCACTGTCCCCGATCCGGATCACGGACCAAGGTTAGAACCTCAAACACACCAGGGTGGTATTTCAAGGGCGGCTCCACCAGAACTGGCGTCCTGGTTTCATAGCCTCCCACCTATCCTACACAAGTCTGTTCAAAGTCCAATGCAAAGCTACAGTAAAGGTTCACGGGGTCTTTCCGTCTAGCAGCGGGGAGATTGCATCTTCACAAACATTTCAACTTCGCTGAGTCTCAGGAGGAGACAGTGTGGCCATCGTTACGCCATTCGTGCGGGTCGGAACTTACCCGACAAGGAATTTCGCTACCTTAGGACCGTTATAGTTACGGCCGCCGTTTACCGGGGCTTCGATCAAGAGCTTGCACCCCATCACTTAACCTTCCGGCACCGGGCAGGCGTCACACCGTATACGTCCACTTTCGTGTTGGCACAGTGCTGTGTTTTTGATAAACAGTCGCAGCCACCGATTCTCTGCGACCTCTCGAGGCTTCGAACGCGAGGTCCTACACCCTAAGAGGCATACCTTCTCCCGAAGTTACGGTATCAATTTGCCGAGTTCCTTCTCCTGAGTTCTCTCAAGCGCCTTAGAATTTTCATCCTGCCCACCTGTGTCGGTTTGCGGTACGGTTCTCGTATAGCTGAAGCTTAGTGGCTTTTCCTGGAAGCGTGGTATCAGTCACTTCGGCTCCGTAGAGCCTCGTCATCACGTCTCGGTGTTAATAGAGCGGCGGATTTGCCTACCGCTCCCACCTACCGGCTTAAACCAGGACGTCCAACACCTGGCTGACCTAACCTTCTCCGTCCCCACATCGCACTATACGAGAGTACGGGAATATTGACCCGTTTCCCATCGACTACGCTTTTCAGCCTCGCCTTAGGGGCCGACTCACCCTACGCCGATGAACGTTGCGTAGGAAACCTTGGGCTTTCGGCGAGCGGGCTTTTCACCCGCTTTATCGCTACTCATGTCAGCATTCGCACTTCTGATATCTCCAGCATGCCTTACGACACACCTTCACAGACCTACAGAACGCTCCCCTACCATCTGCACCTAAGTGCAAATCCGCGGCTTCGGTTATCAGTTTGAGCCCCGTTACATCTTCCGCGCAGGACGACTCGACCAGTGAGCTATTACGCTTTCTTTAAATGATGGCTGCTTCTAAGCCAACATCCTGGCTGTCTGGGCCTTCCCACTTCGTTTACCACTTAACTGATCATTTGGGACCTTAGCCGGCGGTCTGGGTTGTTTCCCTCTTGACGATGGACGTTAGCACCCACCGTCTGTCTCCCATGCTCGCACTTTCCGGTATTCTGAGTTTGCCATGGTTTGGTAAATCGCAATGACCCCCTAGCCATAACAGTGCTTTACCCCCGGAAGTGATACATGAGGCACTACCTAAATAGTTTTCGGGGAGAACCAGCTATCTCCGAGTTTGTTTAGCCTTTCACCCCTATCCACAGCTCATCCCCTAGTTTTGCAACACTAGTGGGTTCGGACCTCCAGTGCGTGTTACCGCACCTTCATCCTGGCCATGGATAGATCACTCGGTTTCGGGTCTACGCCCAGCAACTCAATCGCCCTGTTCGGACTCGGTTTCCCTACGCCTCCCCTATTCGGTTAAGCTCGCTACTGAACGTAAGTCGCTGACCCATTATACAAAAGGTACGCAGTCACCCCTTACAGGGCTCCCACTGTTTGTATGCATCCGGTTTCAGGTTCTATTTCACTCCCCTCCCGGGGTTCTTTTCGCCTTTCCCTCACGGTACTGGTTCACTATCGGTCGATCACGAGTATTTAGCCTTGGAGGATGGTCCCCCCATCTTCAGACAGGATTTCGCGTGTCCCGCCCTACTTGTCGTACGCCTAGTCCTTGGAATGCGTTTTCGTGTACGGGGCTATCACCCACTATGGC
>NZ_AZUR01000001.1:4155000-4339789 GCF_000527175.1 Pseudogulbenkiania sp. MAI-1
CTGGCACGCAAGATCAAAGAAATATCAGGTATTTCCTGTCTTGCAGTGCAAGTGTTCGGCTTCGCCGAGCACTCACACCTATCGGTTATTCTGTCTGTTAAAGAGCGGTGCTGACTGCTTCGTTTCCGTCGCTGCGTCAGCTGAGGAGGCGAACTATACGCCCCGTCCCCACCCTCGTCAACGCTTTTTTGCGGGAAATTTGCAGAAAATTGATCACAATACAAAAAATCACCCGTAACACCATGAATACAAACAATTTACCCGAATGAAGTTTTTTGCAGATTCCTCGCCTACCGGCCCAATGCCGCCTTTTGGCCGCCACTCACACGCCCGGAAAAAGCAAAAAGCCGGCGAAAACACCGGCTTTTTCTGAAAATACCGCTTCCACGCAATCGGAAACGCTATGGCACCCCGTTACAGCACGTAGCGCGCCAGGTCTTCACGCTGCGATAGCATGTCGAGCTTGCTGTCGACGTAGGCGGCGTCGACTTCGAAGCGGCCGGCGCGGGCATCGAAGGAGATTTCTTCCAGCAGTTTCTCGATCACGGTGTAAAGACGGCGCGCACCGATGTTCTCGGTCTTTTCGTTCACGTGCCAGGCAATTTTGGCCAGGCGATGGATGCCGCTGTCGGCGAACACCAGCTCGACGCCTTCGGTCGCGAGCAGTGCTTCGTACTGGCGCGTGAGGCAGGCGTCGGTGTTGGTGAGGATCTGGCGGAAGTCGTCGACGGTCAGCGAAGTCAGTTCTACGCGGATCGGGAAGCGGCCCTGCAGTTCCGGGATCAGGTCGGATGGCTTGGCCAGGTGGAAGGCCCCGGAGGCGATGAACAGGATGTGGTCGGTCTTGACCATGCCGTACTTGGTGGTGACGGTGGTGCCTTCGACCAGCGGCAGCAGATCACGCTGCACGCCGGCTCGTGAGACGTCGGCGCCGCTGCCTTCGCTACGGCTGGCGACCTTGTCGATCTCGTCGATGAACACGATGCCATTCTGCTCGACGCTTTGCAGCGCTTCCTGCTTGATCTCGTCCTCGTTGACCAGCTTGGCGGCTTCTTCCTCGATGACCAGCTTGAGCGCCTCGGCCACTTTCAGCTTGCGTGCCTTCTGCTTGCCGGCTCCCAGCCCCTGGAACATGTTCTGCAGCTGGCTGGAAAAATCTTCCATGCCCGGAGGGGCGAGGATTTCCATCTTGGCCTGCGGCGCAGCGACGTTGATCTCGATTTCCTTGTCGTCGAGCTTGCCTTCACGCAGCATCTTGCGGAATTTGAGGCGGGTGGCGCTGTCTTCGGGCTTGCTGGCGAGCGCTTCTTCCTCGCCGGCGAAGAAGCCGGCCGGCTGGCGCGCCGGCGGCAGCAGCACGTCGAGAATGCGGTCTTCGGCAGCGTCTTCGGCGCGGTGGCGCAGCCGCTTGATGGCGGCGTCGCGGGTATCCTTGATGGCGATCTCGGTGAGGTCACGGATGATGGTGTCAACGTCGCGACCGACGTAGCCGACCTCGGTGAACTTGGTGGCTTCGACCTTGATGAACGGGGCGTTGGCGAGCCGTGCCAGGCGCCGGGCGATTTCGGTCTTGCCGACGCCGGTCGGGCCGATCATCAGGATGTTCTTGGGGGTGATCTCGCTCTTGAGCGGCTCTGCCACCTGCTGGCGGCGCCAACGGTTGCGCAAGGCGATGGCCACGGCGCGCTTGGCGGCGTCCTGGCCGATGATGTGCTTGTTCAGCTCGTGAACGATTTCCGGCGGAGTCATTTGAGTCATGGCATGTTCCCGGCAAGGTTGGCCGAAGGCGTCGGCCTTCATATGCAGAAGAGCGACGGCGGCCGGATGTTACGGTGGCCCCGACACCGTCGGGGCATGTTCTTGGCAACGCGTCCCGATCTGCCGCGTGCGTCCTTGCCGCCTGGGGGAATGCCCCGCAGCAGCCGGCATCTCCCCGCGCGCATCAGGTCGTCGCGTGCGGCGCGCGCAGCAGGATCTCGAACAGGTTCTTAATCCAGTGTCTCGATCAGGTGGTTGTGGTTGGTGTAGATGCAGATGTCGCCGGCGATTTCCAGCGACTTCTTGACCACCACGGCTGGATCGAGTTCGGTGTTTTCGAACAGCGCGCGCGCCGCCGACTGGGCGTAGGCGCCGCCGGAGCCGATGGCGGCGATGCCCTGCTCCGGTTCCAGCACGTCGCCGTTGCCGGTGATGATCAGCGTGCTTTCCTTGTCGGCGACGATCAGCATCGCTTCCAGTCGGCGCAGCATGCGGTCGGTACGCCAGTCCTTGGCGAGTTCCACCGCCGAGCGCACCAGGTGGCCCTGGTGCTTTTCCAGCTTGGCTTCGAAACGCTCGAAGAGGGTGAAGGCATCGGCGGTGCCGCCGGCAAAGCCGGCCAGCACCTTGTCGTGATAGAGGCGGCGAACTTTGCGCGCGGTGGCCTTGATCACGATATTACCGAGGGTGACCTGTCCGTCACCGCCCAGCGCCACGCGCTGTCCGCGGCGGACGGAGACGATGGTGGTTCCGTCAAACTGCTGCATGTTCTTGTTCCATGAAAAAGCTGCCAGCGAGCTGCCAGCAGCTTTTCAGGATATGTAGGCAAGTGGGTGGATTACAAGGCTCAGGACACGCCGCCACGGATCAGGCTGTAGAGCTGGTCCTTTAGCGCCAACCGGGTTTTCTTCAGCCGTTCCAGTTCCTCGTCGCTGGCGGCTTCCAGCTGGTTTTCGATACGCACCACGGCCTTGTCGACCTGTTCGTAGTCGCCGAACAGGCGGGTGAAGCGGGCGCCATCCTGCCTGAGTTCGTGGATCTTGTCCTTGAAACCGGGGAATTCGCCAGCGAGGGGGTGATGGTCGATGTGCATGGCACGCTCCTGCAAGTGATGGATAACAAAGGGAATAGGACCATGCTACGCCCGGCGCTGCACGGCTCCGTTGACCTGCATCAAATGCCCAGGATCACTTTATGAATGATAACAGTTTGCGTTATCATTCTTGAATGAACACGCGAACCGAACGTTTTGCCGCCTTGAGCGGCGTCACGCTGCTGCACGTCGCCGCGCTGGCGGGACTTACCCTGCTGGCGGGTCGGAGCGTGCCGATCACGCCGCCGCAGCTGCGCATGGAACTGGTGTCCCTGGCGGCTCCGACGCCGGCGACCCCGGCACCGGCACCACCGGCACCGGCACCGGCGGTGCAGCCTAAGCCGCGCCCCGAGCCGAAGCCCAAGCTCGAACGCCCTACCCCGCGCCGCGCCGTTGTTAAGGCGCCGCCGCTGTTGAGTACCAAGACGCCCCGCCCAAATCCGGCTGCGACGACCACCACACCCTCCCCCGCCCCGGCACAGGAGGAGCGGCGTAGCGAGGCTGCCCCGGCGGCCAGCAGCGCAGCCCCCGCGAAAACAGCCGAGCCGGCCGAACCGCCGGTCACCCCTCCGCTCTACCGCGGCGGCTATCTCGATAACCCCAAGCCACGCTATCCCGCGTTGTCGATGGAACTGAACGAGACCGGCACGGTGCGCGTGCGCGTGCAAGTCAGCGCCGAGGGCCGTCCGCTGGATGTCAGTCTGGCGCAGAGCAGCGGTTACCTGCGGCTGGACCGCGCGGCGCTGGAGGCCGTGCGCAAATGGCGCTTCATCCCGGCCCGGCGCGGGCAGGAAGCGATTCCCTTCACCTTCATCGTACCCGTCGATTTTTCTCTCAAAAGCCACTGAACCATGAATCTGCTGACCGTATTCCACCAAGGGGACGCCGTACTCGTGACGGTGTTCATGCTGCTCATCGCCATGTCGATCCTGACTTGGTACGTCATCGTGGTGCGCGCCGTGCAGGGCTGGCGCGCACGCCGCGACAACCGCCTGGCCGAAACCGCCCTGTGGAACGCCGCGAACTGGCCGGCGGCAGAAGCGGCGCTGGCCGACTCGACCTCGGCCTACGCCAACCTGGCGCGCGACGGGTTGTCGGCGCTGCGTCATTTCCACGCCAACGCCCAGCGCTCGCTGGGGCAGGCCTGCGATCTGAACGAATTCCTCACCCGCGCCATCCGCAAGCGGCTGGCGCAGGAAACCGGCCGCCACGAGTCGGGCATGACGCTGCTCGCCTCGGTCGGCTCGACCGCGCCGTTCATCGGCCTGTTCGGCACGGTATGGGGCATCTATCACGCGCTGGTGAACATCGGCGTGCAGGGACAGGTGTCGATCGCCACCGTGGCGGGACCAATCGGCGAGGCGCTGGTGGCCACCGCCGCCGGCCTGGCGGCGGCGATCCCGGCGGTGCTGGCCTACAACACCTTCATGCGCCTGCAGCGGGTGATGGCGCAGCAGATGGACCACTTCGCGCACGACCTGCACGCGCAACTGTTGACCCAGGCGGGAGAGATCGATGGCGTTCGGTAGTTTCGACAAGGGCGAGCACGCCCCGATGGCGGAGATCAACACCACCCCGCTGGTCGACGTGATGCTGGTGCTGTTGGTGGTGTTCATCATCACCGCGCCGCTGTTGACCAACGCGGTCAAGGTCGACCTGCCGCAGGCGGCGGCAGCCAACTTCCAGGACAAGCCGGAGGCCATCCGGCTGACGGTCAAGCCGGACGGCAGCTACTTCTGGAACGATGCCCCGGTGGCCCGCGACGCGCTGGCGGCACGTTTCGCCGCCGCCGCCCAGGCCAACCCGCAGGTCGAACTGCATCTGCGCGCCGACAAGAGCGCGCGCTACGAATACGTCGCCGAGGCGCTGGCCAGCGCCCAGCAGAGCGGCGTGAGCCGCATCGGCTTCGTCACCGAAGCGCCCTGATCCCCCCATGGCACGGCCCCGGACCTCCCCGGCAAAGGGAGGCCGTGGGCTGCCCGGCGCAAGCTTGGGCCAACCCCGTGCCAGCCGCAGTCGGCCCCCCTCCTCCCGCCATCACAGTCTCTCGAAAAAGCAGCAACAACACCGGCCTATCCGGTGCTGACCGACTGGCCTCGCTGTCGCGAGCGCATCGCCGCCAGGCAGGGCCAATCCTACCCCCTCGCCACGAGGGAACATTCTGGCACCACCAGCCCAGCGGCACTCCCGATGATTCGGAGCAACCGGGCTCTCCCACCTCGCCCACGGCAACGCAACGCAACGCAACGCAACGCAACGCAACGCAAGATCGTAGGCCGATGCCACACATCTGGGACAATCTCAATATTTACGTAAATAAATAACGTATTTCATTATTTAAATTACAAATCAGCGAGCAATCGACAGTAATCTGTCTCCGGCTCAGGAAAGGAAGCCCTGAAATTCTGCATGACAAACCCCCTTCCCTAGCCGGTCACGCCGGCTCTGCTCGGTTGCCGACCACGTTCCCTGGAGATGTCGTGGACGTGCCAAACCCTGGGATGAAAGCCCTGATGGAATGCAGGTTGCTTAACACGAATAATTTAAAACCGCTTGCCACGGTTTTACACAACAACCCTCATACCACCGTGGCCATGGCGGCCTGCCTCAGGGCGACAAGCCGACCCTCAGGCAAGCACTGACGACACAGAGACAGATAACCCGGAGCACCCATGCGCCTACGCACACAATTTATGATCCTTTGTAGTGGCCAGTTTCATTGGCACCCTCCTCATCTCCGGGCTGGCGCTGCACGCGCTACGCAGCGAGCTCTACGCCCAGAAGAACGAGCAGATCATGGTGGCCTTGCGCATGGCGGAGGGCGTGATGAAGCGTTACGGCGCGCTGGAGCAGGAGGGCAAGCTAAGCCGCGCCGACGCCGAGCAGCAGGCCGCCGCCGCCCTGAACATGTTGCGCGTGGACGACCTCTACTTCTTCGCCCGCTATGCCGGCAACGTGCTGAAGGTCCACCCCAAGAAAGAGCGGGTCGGCAAGGTGGACCTGGGCAGCAAGTTGCCCGACGGCCGCACCACGGTGGCGGCCTACGAAGAGGCACTGGCCGGACACAAGTACTGGATCGCCACCATCATGACGCCCCTCGGCAACAGCCAGGAGCCGGTACCGAAGATGAATGGCGTGATGCGCTACGAACGCTGGGGCTGGGTGATCGGCACCGGCATCTTCATCGACGACGTGGATGCTATCTTCTGGCGCGAGGCATCGATCCTGCTGGGCGTCAGCGC
Organism: Pseudogulbenkiania sp. MAI-1; assembly: GCF_000527175.1. Taxonomy (NCBI): domain Bacteria; kingdom Pseudomonadati; phylum Pseudomonadota; class Betaproteobacteria; order Neisseriales; family Chromobacteriaceae; genus Pseudogulbenkiania; species Pseudogulbenkiania sp. MAI-1. Next base: position 4,161,094 of record NZ_AZUR01000001.1, read on the forward strand.
CGTGGTGATGATCGGCGTCTGTCTGCTGTCGTTGGCCATGTCGCGCCGCATCATCGGCACGCTGGGCGGAGAGCCCGCCAATGCCGCTGAGATCACGGAGGCCATCGCGGCCGGCGACCTGAGCCGCGAGATCGTCACCCGCGGTCAGGAGCACAGCCTGCTGATGGCAATGCGCCGCATGCAGTCCGGTCTGCGCGGCATGATCGAGCAGATCAACTAGTCGTCATTGGCCATGACGCAGACGGCCCGGGAACTGGCTTCCGAGATGCACAAGCTGGACCAGGTCTCGAACGCGGCCAGCGAACCCTCCACCTCGCCAGGCCGGCACCAACATCGCCGGCAGCGTGGAACAGGTGGCGGGGGTGGTTACCGAGACTCGCAGTGCCGTGAGCCTGACGACACGGGCGGTACGCGACATCGACGACATGGCCAAGAGCCTGCACGACGCGGTATCCCGCTTCCGGCTGTAAGGGCCCGGCCACAACCGCCAGCCGGGTGGCTGGCGGTTTTCCTTATCTCGGCGCACTAGACCGACGCTGCCAGTGCTGCCGGCTCAGGCGGAGAGGCTTTCCGCCCCGAGCCATTCGGTCAGCTCCTGCAGCCTGACCTCGAATTCCGCCATCAACGGGCCGAACTTCCCGGGCTCCGGCTGGCGCGCGGTTTTTTCCAGCGCCTCGGCCGCCTCTCCCAGCGCCATGGCGCCCACCATGCGGCTGGCGCCCTTGATGCGATGCGCGGCCCACGCCACCCGCTGGCTGTCGTTGGCCTCCACGGCCGCGCGCAGGGCGTCGACGTCTTCCTGGTTGCTTTGCAGGTAGTCTTGCAGGATTTCCTGTTCTACGCCGCGATCGCCGTTGCTGTAGACCTCCAGGGCGGAGCGGTCGACCGGCTCGCTCCTCGTCACCGGTGGCATCTCGGGAACCGGCGGCGAGGTGTCGGCTGCGGCCGGTGCAGGCTCCGGTGCCTCCGTCTGATGGCACAGCCACTTCTCCAGCATCTTGCCGAGCTGGGCGAGGTTGAGCGGCTTGGTGAGAAAATCGTCCATGCCGGCGGCCAAAGCACGGTCGGCCTCTTCCTTACCGGCATTGGCGGTACAGGCGATGATGGGAATCCGGCTGTCCACCTCCGCAAACCGCTCGTGCTGACGGATGTTGCGCGCCAGTTGGTAACCATCCATCACCGGCATGTGGCAATCGGTCAGGATCAGCGAGAAACGCCCGCTGCGCCAGTGCTGCAGCGCCTGCACGCCATCTTCCACCACCTCCACCGGGTAGCCCAGGAGTTCCAGCTGTTTCTGGCCCAGCTTGCGGTTGGTCGGGTTGTCCTCGACGAACAGGATGGGCTTGAAGCCGGCCAGCGCGGTTTTGTCGACGCCGACGGGCGAGGGCGGGGCCGCCTCCGCATCAGTGACCTCGTCAGTCGCCGCGACCACCGGAGCGGATAGCGTCAGCGTGGCGCAGCTGCCTTGTCCCGGTTCGCTATCCAGCTTCACCTCGCCGCCCATCAGCCCGGCCAAGCGCCGGCAAATGGCCAGCCCCAGCCCGGTGCCGCCAAAGCGCCGGGTGGTGTCGCTCTCGGCCTGGATGAAAGGCTCGAACAGGCGCTCCATCGTGGCTTTGGTCATGCCGATGCCGGTGTCGATCACGTCGAAGCGCAGCGTCTGGGCCTCTTCGTCCTGCGCCAACACCGAAACGCGGATTTCGACCGAGCCCTGCTGGGTGAACTTGATGGCATTGCTGACAAAATTCTGCAGGATCTGGCGCAGCCGCAACGAGTCCAGCAGCAGTCGTGGCGCGACCTTGTCGTCGACCCAACAGGTGAACCACAGATCCTTGCGGCGGGCGTTTTCCAGATACAGCCCGCGCACTTGCTCGACGATATCGGCGACCGAGGAGGGCTCGGGCGCCAGATCGAGCCGGCCCGCTTCGATCTTGGAGAAATCAAGAATGTCGTCGATCAGCCGCAGCAGGGTCTTGGCCGATTCCTGGATGGTATCCACCGAGTCGCGTTGCTCCGGGTCCAGCGGCGTCAGCGCCAACAGCTCGAGCATGCCCAGCACACCGTTCATCGGCGTGCGGATCTCGTGGCTCATCGCGGCCAGGAAGGCGCTCTTGGCGCGGTTGGCGCTGTCGGCCTGGCGGCAGGCTTCGATCAGTTCCGCCTCCTGCTGCTTGAGGCCGGTGATGTTGGCCCACACCCCGACCGTGCCGCGGCCGGGTATCTGCCGCTCGTTGATCTGCCACCATTCCTTGCCCACTTGCAACGGAAAGGACGAGGCACGGTTGCGGTGGCGCCGCACCCGCTCGGCCAGCCACTGCTCAGCATCGAAGCCGGCCTCCGGCCGCTCTCCCCGCTGCAGCGTCGCCCGCACCGTGTCTTCGAACGAGATGCCGAGCAGGGCGTCCGATGACTTGCCGTCGCTGACCAGGTCGGCAAACCGCTGGTTGCACAGCAGTAGCTGGTCGTGCGGGCCATACAGCACGAAGGCCTCGGAAATGGATTCGATCGCCCCCAGCAGCTGGTAGCGGGCCTCGGCCGCCTCGTCGCGCGCCTGCTGCAGCGCGAATTCGGCCAGTTTGCGTTCGGTGATATCCAGACACGCCAACATCATGCCGCCATGGACGTTCCCGCCGCTCACCGCCTGCCCTTCGATCAGCACCCACACCGGCATGCCATTGCTGCGCAGGCATTCCGCCTCGTACTGCGCCTGGGTGCCATCTTCACGCGCATCGCACAGCGCCTTGGCAAAGGGGATCCAGACTTGTTCGTCGGCCACCAGCTCGAACAGGTGCATCGCGAGCAGACCGCCTTCGCCGGTGCCGAAAATCTGCTCGGCCGCCTGGTTGGCCCGCAGGATCCGGAAGTCTTCATCCACCCGCAACAGGCCGACCGGCGAGGCGGCGTAGACCGCCTCCTCTTCCTGCAGCACCGTGCGCAGGCGCCTCTCCGAGGCCTTGCGCAGGTTTTCTTCGGTGTAGAACCCCATGATGCTGGCGAAGGCTCCGAGCAGGGCCTCAAGGGCCTGGGCCATGGCGTCCCGGTCCGGCGCCTTCAGGCACGCCAGCGCCATCAGCCGCTGCTCCTGCCTGACTGGCAGCAGCGTCCACGCAGCCCCGCCCATCACCAGCTCCATCTCCCCTTCCTCACCCTGGAACGGGCCGGACAGCGAGTTGAGCAAGACATTCCATGCCGAGCTATCGCGGCATCCTTGGCGGGCCAGGAAACGGAACGATTGGCCGTGAGCCGGATCGGGTTCGACGGCGATGAGGCCGCCTTCCGTGGCATGGCAGAATTCGAGAAACAGTCCCAACAGGCGGTTAAACACCTGCGCGCGGGAGCTGTTGGCCAGAAGCAGCGAGGTCACGCCCGAAATCGCCGACAGCATGGCCAGGCTCCGCGCATGGGCCATTTCCGCCAGGCGCTGTTCGTGTTCGTCGCGGATCACCAGCAGTCGACGCGTCTTCGCGGTGAATCGCCCCTGCTCCATGCCGCTGAGGGTGATGCCGGCAAAGAAGCGGCTGCCGTCCGGCCTGATGCCGACCCCTTGCAGGCGGATCTCGGCTTGTTCCTGGATCTCCACCAGTTCATACGGGGTGGCCTGGGAAAACTCCAGCAGCTCAGAGAAGCGCCGGCCCGGCAGTTCATCGTGTTTGTAACCGAACAGCTTCTCGGCCCCCAGGTTGGCCATCTGGATGACGCCATCCTCATTGATGGTCAGCACGGCGTCACGCGTGGCATCCAGCACCTGCTGCAGACGGCTGAGCGGACGCAGGATGCGGCGCACGACGGTGAACAGCAAGGCAGCATAGAGGGCGAGCGCCAGCAGGGAGGAGACAAGCGTCAACTGCAGCGAGCGATAAGCCTCTTTGCGATGCTCGTCGAGGACCGTTTCCGTCAGGCGCGAAGCGTCGTCGAACAGCGCCAGCACCTGGTCGTGGGAGCGGCGGATAGTCCCCAGGTAGACACCGCTGACCGGCAGCGAGGCCCCCGGCCCCTGCAGCTCGGCCAACTGGGCATTGCTCATCCGGAACAGCCGGAAGGTCACCTCATTGAGTCCGGCCAATCGTTGCGCCAGTTGCGAATGGCCGAGAAAACGGATGTTGGTCTGCAGCAGCTCCAGCATCAGCAGGCCTCGCTCGCGCTGCGAGGCGAGGTCGGCTTCATCGGTGGAGTTGAGCCGCCGGTTCAGCTCCACCCTCATCAGCAGGGCCGCCCCTTCGCTACCCAGCGCGCGGCGCAGGCGCCAGGTATTGAACTTGACCCCTGCCAACCGGCTCAGGGTCTCGTTATCGCCATCGCTCAGGCGATACGAGTGGTTGGAGAGCTCGGCATCGATGCCCTCGAACAGGTGGTTGCTGGCCAACTGCCAGCCGAAGGCCAGGCTTTCGTCTGGCCGGCCCGGGTGGCGTTGGAGATAACGGTCGATCTCTTTACGCAGGGTGACCAAGTGCGCGTGGCGCTGCCGGATGGCGGCCAGGGTGGCCTGGTCCCGCCCCTTGTCCAGCTTATCAACGCCCTGCAGCGCCAGTATCAACGCTTGATCCCCCTCTTGGCGCAGGCGCTGCAGTTCGGGCAGTTCGTAGCGGCCAGGCGGCTGTGGCCGCGTCAGCAAGAGGCGGGTGCTGGAGCTCTCGCGCTCCAGGTAGTCGGCGGCCAGGAACAGCTGCTGAGAAGAGCGGTTGAGGTCGGACAGCCATTCGGCGCGGTGGTACTGGCGGAACGAATCCCGGATCAGCAGATAGGAGGCCAGTCCCTGCAGCACCCCCAGCACGATGACGACCAGCACTACCGCTCGGCCGATGGAAACCGTTTGCGTCCAGCGCCCCTTGGCGTCCTTCATGGCTCAGTCTCGCCCCGGCTGATCGGGCTCCATGACGGAAAGATGACTGACGCCATAGCGGTCGCGGAAGTTACGCAGGGCGGTCAGCTGGGTGGCGGTGATGCGGGTGCCCTTGGGCAGCAGCAGGTGGCCGGACAGGTTGGTCAGGTCGCGCGCCAGCACCATGCCAGGCTTGACCCCCTCCAACGGCAGCAGGATACCTGCGAAATGATGACTCTCCTCGAATCCCGACGGTTCGAGCAGGGTCGCCGCATGGGGGAGGTGAGCGGGCCGCGCGTGGGTCTCTCCGGTCGCCACCGAAAAATAACGGAAGGGGTCCGCCTCCGGCCGGGGTTTGGTCAGGGCCAGCTCGATCGCCTTTTCCACGTCGGCGGGCTTGGGGGGCTTGACGATGAAACCGTCGGCGTGCAGACGGGCGGCGGCCAGCACGTTGGTGCGGTCGGCATGGCCGGACAGGAAGATGAACGGCAGGTTGGAGGGATTGGCGGTCTGCCCGCAGCGCAGCTCTTTCAAGAGCCCGATGCCATCCATGCCGTCCATCTGGATATCGCACAGCACCAAGTCGACCTGGCGGATATCCAGCGTGCGAATGGCGGCAGCACCGTCGGCCGCCTGCAAGATGGCCTCCGGACGGAGGCCCATATTGCGCAGGGCCTGGGTCATCAGGGTTCTGACCAGAACCTGATCATCCACCACCAACACCTTGAGTCTGGCAAAGTCGACACTCATGAGGGGATCCTCGGCATGGGCTGTTACTCCATGATGGACGGGAATCTACTACGGAATCAAGAGTAATAACTTTATGGCATTATAGATCCTACATGTCAGTCATTTATCATCCGCGCGGTTTGTGTCCTGCCACGGTCGTCGGCCGACGCTTTGCCCCCACGGAAAGTCGACCCACATCCGGCCAGGATCCCGCCAACCTTCCCTTGCGCTATTTGATGCCCAGCCGCTCCAGCCGGTAGCGCAGCGAGCGGAAGCTGACGCCGAGCAACTTGGCCGCCTGGGTGCGGTTGAAGCGCGTCGCCTGCAGCGCCTTGACGATGGCGTCACGCTCGACCCGGTCGAGATACTCCTGCAACCCTTCGCCGCCGTCCGGTACCGGCACCCCCGCCTCATCCTCCGCGAACGGGGTACCGGCCAGCTGCAGATCGGCGACGTCCACCCGGCCATCGATGGCCAGGGCGGCGGCACGTTCGAGGATGTTTTCCAGCTCGCGGAAGTTGCCGGGGTAGTTGTACGTCATCAGCGCCTTGACGGCGTCCGGGCTGAGACGCGGGCGCGGGCCGTCGCCGGCCAGGCGTTCCAGCAGGCGGCCGACGAACAACGGGATGTCCTCGCGCAGTTCGCGCAGCGGCGGCATGCTGAGCTGGATCACGTTGAGGCGGTAGTACAGGTCCTGACGGAAGGCGCCGCTGTCGACCAGCGCCGCCAGATCGTGGTGGGTGGCGCACAACAGGCGCACGTCGACCGCCTCTTCGGGACCGCCACCCAGCTTGCGCACGCGCTTCTCCTGGATGGCGCGCAGCAGCTTGACCTGCATCGCCAGCGGCAGGTCGGCCACCTCGTCGAGGAACAGCGTGCCGCCGTTGGCCTGCTGGAAGAAGCCGTCGCGCTCGCTGTCGGCACCGGTGAAGGCGCCCTTGCGATGGCCGAAGAACTCGCTCTCCATCAGGTTCTCGGGGATGGCGCCGCAGTTGACCGGCACGAAGGGGCGCGCCGCGCGCGGCCCCTGCTCGTGAATCAGCCGCGCCGCCTGCTCCTTGCCGGTGCCGGATTCACCGTGGATGTAGACTGCGGCCTGGGTGCGCGCCAGTCGTTCGATCAGCCGCCGCACCTCTTGCATCGCCGGCGACTCGCCGGCCAGCCGCTCGGCGCCGGCGATCGGACCGCCGCTCCCGGGACGGCCTCCCTCCACCGCCAGTGCCGATTGCACCAGGGTCCGCAGCTGCGCCAGGCTGACCGGCTTTTGCAGGTAGTCGAAGGCGCCGGCCTTCATCGCCGCCACCGCGTTGTCGGCGCTGCCGTAGGCGGTCAGTACCGCCACCGGCACGTCGAGCCCGGCCTGGCCGATATGCTCGACCACCGCCAGCCCTTCGCCGTCCGGCAGGCGCATGTCGGTCAGCGCCAGATCGAACGGCTGGCGCGACAACTGGCGGCAGGCGTCGTCGACGCTGGCGGCAGTCACCACCTCCAGTCCCATCTTGATCAGCGTCAGTTCCAGCAGTTCGCGGATGTCCGGTTCGTCGTCGACGACCAGCACGCGGCGATTGAGGGTTTTCGTCATAGGGCTTTCCGGCAGTACAGTCTGAAACGCCCCCCCGGGCTCAGGTAGGCCAAGAGGGCATCGTTGGCTTCGGCCAGCTCGCGGGCGATGTAGAGCCCGAGACCGGTGCCGCCGCTTTCGGTGGTGTAGAACGGTTCGAACAGGCGGGACTGGTGCTCGGCGCTGACGCCCGGCCCGTCGTCCACCACGTCGATCAAGAGGACGCTCGTGCTCTCGTCGACCTCGATGCGCAAGGAGCCGGTATGGCGCTGGCAGTGACGCCAGCCATTGGCCAGCAGGTTGCCGAGGATCTGCGCCAGGTGGCCGCGGTCGAACACGATGGCGCCCTGGCTGTTGAAGGTGGTGACGATGCGGCCGGCGGCGGCCGGTTCGCCCAGCACGAACTGCTCGATCAGCTCGGCCAGTACCGTCGCCGGACGCAGGGTTTCCGGGCGGACCCGGTCGCGCCGGTTGAGCGCCAGCACCTCTTCCACCAGCCGGTCGATACGCCGGGTGTTGTCACGCACCATCGCCGTCAGGCGCTGCGTAGCCGGATCGCCGGCGTCCTCGCCCAAGAGCTCGGCGGCGTGGCTGATTGCCGCCAGCGGGTTGCGGACCTCGTGGGCGATGTTGGCGGTGAGCCGCCCCAAGGCCGCCAGTTTCAGCTGCTGCGCCTCTTCCGCCACCTCGCGCGTCTCGCGCAGGAACAGCAACAGCGCCTGCGCTTCCCCGGCCCGAGTCGGCACCATGCGTCCGATCAGCGGATGGCCCTGCGCGTTGAGCTGCACCGGCCGCGCCAGCGAGGGGCAGCCGTCCTGTTGCCAGCGTGCCACCGGCGCCACCAGCTCGGGCAGCAGCTTGCCGCGCTCGACTTGGCTGAAATGACGCGAGGCGGCATCGTTGAACTGGCGCACCCGGCCTTCCTGGTCGAGCACCAGCACCGCTTCGCGCAGACTCTGCAAGGCCAGCTCGTTGAGGCGGTTGAGCTGGGCGATCTCGCTGCCGCGCAGCTCGGCCAGCCGTTCGGAATCGCGCGCCACGCGCGCCAGCTGGTGGGTGGTGACGCTGGTGACGAAGCCGGCGCTGGCCAGGAGCGCCGCCTGCACCAGTTCGCTGGTGCTGCCGTTCACTTCGACGATGTCGTACACCGCCGTTCCCAGCAAGGCCAGGCTGGCCAGCGCGGCGTAGAACAGCGCGTAGCGGCCGGACGACAGCAAGCCGGCCACCGCCAGATAGGGCAACAGCAGCACCCCGTAGCCGCTCTTCACGCCGCCGTTGATCAGCATCAGCGCGGTGATCATGACGATGTCGACGCTGACGGCCAGCGTGATCTGCACGCCGTGCGCCAGCGGGCTTCGCCCGAGCGACAGCCACAAACCGATCAGCAGCGAATAGGCCAGCACCCAGCCGTAGAACGCCGCACCGCCCACCAGCAGCGGCTCGCCGTCGAAGCCGCGCAGCTGCGACACCAGCAGCAGCACCAGCACGATGGTGCCGCGGAAGGCGTTGAACAGCCTGAGCGCGTTGGCCGACGACAGCGTGAGCGAGCGCGGCAGGTCGATCATGCCTGCCCGGCCGGATCGGCGATGGCCGTCACCAGCCATTTCTTCGGCAAGAGCTGGCCGCGGCGCGCACGCTTGCCGTCGTAATCGGCGAGCGCCACCTTCTCCTCGCTCTGCTTGCCGCGCACCGACTGCGCCGCCAGCAGCGCCTTGTCGCCGCCGACGAGGCCCACGGCGGTGAGCGCCTCACCCTCGCCCAGCTGCATCAGCATCAGTCCGCGGCCCTTGGCCAGTTCCTTGAGCTCGCCGGCCGGGAAGGCCAGCAGGCGGCCGTTGTCGGCCGCCGCCACCAGCCGCAGCGCGTCGAGCCGGGCCGGGGCCGGCAGCGGCGGGAGCACCGTCTCGCCGTCCTCCAGCGTCATGAAGGCCTTGCCGGCCTTGACCCGGCCGGCCATGTCGCCGATCTTGGCGATGAAGCCGTAGCCGCCGGAGTTGGCCAACACGAAGCGCGCGCTCTCCGGTCCGGACAGGATTTGCGCCGGTTTGGCGCCGTCCTGCAGTTCGACCAGACTCGCCACCGGCACGCCGTCGCCGCGTCCGGTCGGCACCACGGCCGGATCGACGGTGTAGGCACGGCCCTTGCCGTCGAGCACGATGACCGGCCACACGGTGCGCGTTTCCACCACGGCGGCGAGCGCATCGCCGTCCTTGAAGCTGAGCGCGGACAAGTCGACGTTGTGGCCGACACGGGCGCGGATCCAGCCCTTCTGCGACAGGATGATGGTGACCGGCTCGTCGGCGATGGTCTGCGTCAGCACGGCGCGCTCGGCGGCCTTGATCTCGCTGCGGCGCGCGTCGCCGTACTTGGCGGCGTCGGCCTGGATCTCGTCGCGCATCAGCCCGGTCAGCGCATCCGGGGTGGCCAGGATGTGGCGCAGGCCTTCGCGCTCCTCGCGCAGTTCGGACAGTTCCTTCTCCAGCTTGAAGCCTTCCAGCCGCGCCAGCTGGCGCAGGCGGATTTCCAGGATGTCCTCGGCCTGGATTACGGTCAGGCCGAAGGCCTTGATCAGGTCGGGCTTGGGCTCGTCCGACTCGCGGATGACGCGGATCACCTCGTCGATATGGATGAAGGCGATCATCCGCCCTTCGAGGATGTGGATGCGCTTGTCCACCTGCGCGAGGCGGTGCTCGAGGCGGCGCGTCACGGTGCGGCGGCGGAAGTCCAGCCACTCGGACAGGATGGGCTTGAGCCCCTTCTGGCCGGGGCGGCCGTCGAGCCCGATCATCACCAGGTTGAGCGCGGCGTTGCCTTCGAGGCTGGTCTGCGCCAGCAGCACGTTGACGAATTCGTCCGGGTCCTGGCGGCTCGACTTGGGCTCGAACACCAGGCGCACCGGGTTCTCGCCGTCGGATTCGTCGCGCACGCGGTCGAGGATGGAGAGCATCAGGCTCTTGAGGTTCTGCTGCTCCTGCGTCAGCGCCTTCTTGCCGGATTTGACCTTGGGATTGGTGGCCTCCTCGATCTCGGCCAGCACCTTCTGCGCGCTGGAGCCGGGCGGCAGCTCGGACACGATCACGCGCCACTGGCCGCGCGCCAGCTTCTCCACCTCCCACTTGGCGCGCACGCGCACGCTGCCGCGGCCGCTCTCGTACGCCGCGAGGATGTCCTCGGCCGGGGTGATGATCTGGCCGCCACCGGGGAAGTCCGGCCCCGGCACGTAAGCCATCAGTTCGGCGGTGGTGAGCTCGGGGTTGTCGAGCAGGGCGACGGCGGCGCCGGCCACCTCGGTGAGGTTGTGTGGCGGAATCTCGGTGGCGAGGCCGACGGCGATGCCGGAGGCGCCGTTGAGCAGCACCATCGGCAGCCGGGCCGGCAACAGCGCCGGCTCGTCGAAGGCGCCGTCGTAGTTGGGCACGAAGTCGACCGTGCCCATGTCGATCTCGGACAGCAGCAATTCGGCGATCGGCGTCAGGCGCGCCTCGGTATAACGCATCGCCGCCGCGCCGTCGCCGTCGCGCGAGCCGAAGTTGCCCTGGCCGTCGATCAGCGGGTAGCGCAGCGTGAAGTCCTGCGCCATGCGTACCAGCGCCTCGTAGGCCGAGCTGTCGCCGTGCGGGTGGTATTTGCCGAGGATTTCGCCGACCACACGCGCCGACTTCACCGGCTTGGCGCCGTGGGTCAGGCCCATGTCGCGCATGGCGTACAGGATGCGGCGCTGCACCGGCTTCTGGCCGTCGGCCACCTCCGGCAGCGCACGGCCCTTGACCACGCTCATGGCGTATTCGAGGTAGGCGCGCTCGGCGTATAGGTCGAGCGGGATCCACTCGCCTTCGTCCGTCCCGGCTTCGGGCGGCGGAGCGGCGGGAGGGATGCCGGCCACGGCCGGCTCGGCGATATCGTCTGCGAAGAGGTCGTTGTTGTCCATGGCGGGCCGGACACGCGTCAAGTCGCGTGTCATGATATGTTGGTCGTCGGATTCAATGAGTCGGGAAGGATTGTACTATGGCGAGCTTCATCCAGTGGCAATGCCACCGCTTCGACGGCTTCACTTTACACACACTGTACGAAATGCTGCAGTTGCGTGGGCGCGTGTTCGTGGTGGAACAGCGCTCGATCTATGAGGACATCGACGGCGCCGACCCCGATTGCTGGCACCTGACCGGCCGCGACGGCCAGGGCCGCCTGATGGCCTACGCCCGGCTGATCGCGCCGGGAGAGAAGTATCCCGACGCCGCCGCCATCGGCCGCGTGGTGGTCGAGCCCTCCTGGCGCGGCAGCGGCATCGGCCGCCAGCTGATGGCTGAGGCGGTGCTGCGCACCGCGCGGCTGTTTCCCGGCGCGCCGATGAAGCTGTCGGCACAGGCCTACGCCCAGGACTTCTACGCCCACTTCGGTTTCCAGCGCGTGTCCGAGCCCTACGACGACGGGGGCATCCCGCACGTCGACATGCTGCGCCCGCTCGACGAGTGAGACAGCACGCTCCCGCCCGGCCGCTCTTAGAACCTGTTCACGATCTTGCTGCGCGTCCCTGATCGGGGCTCATGTGCTGCTCGAAATCCTCATGTACTCCAGTACATTCCGGTTCCTGCGCTGCTCTTCACCCCGCTGAGGGACGCTCGCGACAGATCGTGAACAGGTTCTTAAGAGTGGCCGAACACATCCTTCCACGCGGTATAGCCGGTGACGTAGACCACCGGGAACCACAGCAAGAGGCCGAGCAGCAGCGGCAGCGCCGCCAGCACGAACAGCAGCGTCAGCATCAGCCCGCTGGTCAGCACCGCCGGCCAGTTGGCGAGCCCAGCGCGGATGCTGAGCTTGAGCGCCGGCCACGCCGCCAGCCCATTCTGCACCACCAGCGCCGGCGCGAACCAGTAGGCCAGGTTGACCACGAACACGATGGCCCCGCCCAGCAGCATGCTTGCCGTCATGGTCCCGGCATGGCTCGGCGAGCCCATCATCTCCGGCGTCGGCATCACGCCACCCAGCAGTTGCAGCACCACTCCGAACACCAGCAGCACCGCCAGCAGCAAAGCCAGATACAGCAGGCCGACCCCGAGCAGGGCCTGGCCGGCGCGGCGGAAGCCGCTGAACAGATCGGCCACGCCCAGTTCGTCGTGGTGCTCCGCGCGCGCCGCCGCCAGCACGAAACCGCCGGCGAACAACGGCGCCAGCAGGAAGGCGAGCAGGCCGCCGATCATCGGCAGCGAACTGACCAGCAGATGCAGCCCGAAATAGGCCAGCGCGAACAGCGCCCAGGTCAGCGGCTGGTCGCGCACGATCAGGAAAGACTCGACGATCCAGCGCCAGCCGTGCGCCGCGCCCACCTGGCGCGGCTGCGGTGGCGACGTCGGGGCGATGGCCTCCGGCGGGGAGGTGAAGAAATCGCTCATAAACTCCGATCCTTGGGGCACAGCTTCCATCATAGCCCCGTTAATATGACAAGGTTGGCCGGCGCCGTTCCGACCTGGCGGCGGCCGGTTGCCGCCGAAGGGTCAAATCGGCGATAATTTCATGATTTAGCGACGGTTCCGCCGCTTCGGCCGCTGTCACGGCAGCGCCGGCGCCGGTTTCCGTAGTTGACCCACTACAGTTTCGAGGTTTCTCCCGAATGGTCTCCCGTACCGAGCTTGCCAACGCCATCCGCTTTCTCGCCATGGACGCGGTGGAACAGGCCAAATCCGGTCACCCCGGCGCCCCGATGGGCATGGCTGACATCGCCGAAGTCCTGTGGCGCGATCACCTGAAGCACAATCCGGCCAATCCGCACTGGTCCAACCGCGACCGCTTCGTGCTCTCCAACGGCCACGGCTCGATGCTGCTCTACAGCCTGCTGCATCTGACCGGCTACGACCTGACGGTCGAGGACCTCAAACACTTCCGCCAGTTGCACTCCAAGACCCCGGGTCATCCGGAATACGGCTACGCTCCCGGCATCGAGACCACTACCGGCCCGCTGGGACAGGGTATCACCAATGCCGTCGGCATGGCATTGGCCGAGAAGATGCTGGCCACCGAGTTCAACCGCGAAGGTTTCCCGGTGGTCGATCACACCACCTGGGTGTTCCTCGGCGACGGCTGCCTGATGGAAGGCATCTCGCACGAAGCCTGCTCGCTGGCCGGCACCTGGGGCCTGGGCAAGCTGATCGCGTTCTGGGACGACAACGGCATCTCCATTGACGGCGACGTCGAAGGTTGGTTCACCGACGACACCCCGGCGCGCTTCGAAGCCTACGGCTGGCAGGTGATCCGCAACGTCGACGGCCACGACGCCGAGGAAATCCAGACCGCGATCCAGACCGCCAAAAAAACCGCCGACCGCCCGACCCTGATCTGCTGCAAGACCGCCATCGGCAAGGGCGCGCCGAACAAGCAGGGCGGCCACGACGTGCACGGCGCCCCGCTGGGCGCGGCCGAGATCGCCGCCGCGCGCGAACACCTGAACTGGCCGCATGCGCCGTTCGAGATTCCGGCCGAGATCTACGCCGCCTGGGGCGCACGCGACGCCGGCGCGGCGCGCGAAAACGAGTGGAACAGCCTGTTCGCCCGCTACCGCGCCGCCTACCCCGAACTGGCTGCCGAATTCGAACGCCGCATGAAGGGCGAGCTGCCGCAGGGCTGGGAAGACGCCAAGGCCGCCGCCATCGCCAAGATCAACGACGCCGCCCAGACCGTGGCCACGCGCAAGGCGAGCCAGATCGCGCTCGAAGCGTTCTCGCCGCTGTTGCCGGAATTCGTCGGCGGCTCAGCCGACCTGACCGGCTCCAACCTGACCAACTGGTCCGGCTCCAAGTGGATCGACGCCCAGGGCTACGGCAACTACATCAGCTACGGCGTGCGCGAGTTCGGCATGGCCGCGATCATGAACGGCATGACGCTGCACGGCGGCCTGCGCCCGTACGGCGGCACCTTCCTGATGTTCAGCGAGTACGCCCGCAACGCCCTGCGCATGGCGGCGCTGATGAAGATCAACCCGATCTTCGTGTTCACCCACGACTCGATCGGCCTGGGCGAGGACGGCCCGACCCACCAGCCGGTGGAGCAGGTCGCCACGCTGCGCTACATCCCCAACATGAACACCTGGCGTCCGTGCGACACCACCGAGACCGCCGTGGCCTGGGCGCACGCCATCGAACAGAAAACCACGCCGACCAGCCTGGTGCTGAGCCGTCAGAACCTGCCGTTCGTGACGCGCGACGCCCAGCAGATCGCCGACATCGCCCGTGGCGGCTACGTGCTGCGCGAAGCCCAGGGCGAACTCAAGGCGGTGCTGATCGCCACCGGCTCCGAAGTCGAACTCGCGCTCAAGGCGCAGGCCGCGCTGGCCGAGCAGGGCGTGGCGGTGCGCGTGGTGTCGATGCCGTCGACCAACGTGTTCGACAAGCAGGACAAGGCCTACCAGGCCAGCGTGCTGCCGGCCGGCGTGCCGCGCGTGGCGATCGAGGCCGGCGTGAGCGACTTCTGGCGCAAGTACGTGGGCCTGGAAGGCGCCGTGGTCGGCATCGACCACTTCGGCGAATCCGCCCCGGCCGGCGTGCTGTTCAAGGAATTCGGCTTCACCGTCGACAACGTGGTGGCCCAGACGCTGGCCATCATCTGAATCTAAAAACAAGGCCGCCCCGCACGACGGGACGGCCAGCAACACATTTGTCTTTTCATTTCCGGGAGAGAACCTACATGACCATCCGTATCGCGATCAACGGCTACGGCCGTATCGGCCGCCAGGCCCTGCGCTCGATCTACGAATACAACCTGCGCGGCGATTTCGAGATCGTGGCCGTCAACGCCTCGGGCGACCTGGCGACCAACGCCCACCTGACCAAGTTCGACACCGTGCACGGCCGCTTCGCCGCCGAGGTGAGCCACGACGAGAAGAACCTGATCGTCAACGGCGACGTGATCCCGTTCTTCTCCACCCGCAACCCGGCCGAACTGCCGTGGAAGGCGCTGAACGTGGACCTGGTGCTGGAATGCACCGGTGCCTTCACCAGCAAGGAAAAGTGCCAGTTGCATCTGGACGCCGGCGCCAAGAAGGTGCTGATCTCCGCTCCGGGCGGTGACGACGTCGACGCCACCATCGTCTACGGCGTCAACCACGACGTGCTGACCTCCGACATGACCGTGGTGTCCAACGCCTCCTGCACCACCAACTGTCTGGCCCCGGTGGCCAAGGCGCTGAACGACGAGCTCGGCATCGTCAAGGGCCTGATGACCACCATCCACGCCTTCACCAACGACCAGGTGCTGACCGACGTGCGCCACAAGGACCTGCGCCGCGCCCGTTCCGCCACCGAGAACATGATCCCGACCAAGACCGGCGCCGCCAAGGCCGTGGGCCTGGTGCTGCCGCAGCTGAAGGGCAAGCTGGACGGCTTCGCGGTGCGCGTGCCGACCATCAACGTGTCGCTGGTCGACCTGACCTTCGAAGCCGGCCGCGCCACCTCGGTCGAAGAAGTGAACGCCATCGTCAAGGCCGCCGCCGAAGGTCCGATGAAGGGCATCCTGGGCTACAACACCCTGCCGCTGGTCTCCTCCGACTTCAACCACACCACCGAAGGTTCGGTGTTCGACGCCACGCTGACCAAGGTCTCCAACGGCAACATGGTGAAAGTGCTGGCCTGGTACGACAACGAGTGGGGCTTCTGCCAGCAGATGCTGCGCACCGCCCGCGCGCTGTTCGCCGCCAAGTAAGCCTTTGATCGACCTACGCCGCGCCTTCGGCCCACCCGCCACGGCGCGGCGTCCGTACGGATAGAGCCATGCAATTTCTCAAACTGACCGAACAGAACCTGGCCGGCAAGCGCGTACTGATCCGCGTCGACATGAACGTGCCGCTCAAGCACGGCACCATCGGCGACGACACCCGCATCCGCGCCAGCCTGCCCTCCATCCTGCACGCCCTGAAAGCCGGTGCCGGGGTGATCCTGATGACCCACCTCGGCCGTCCGACCGAGGGCGAGCCGAAGCCGGAAGACAGCCTGGCCCCGGTGGCCGAGCGCTTGGCCGAGCTGCTGGGCCAGCCGGTGCCGGTCAACGGCAACTGGCAGGAAGAGCCGCTCAGCGTGCGTCCGGGCGAAGTGGTGATGCTGGAGAACGTGCGCCTGAACCGCGGCGAGAAGAAGAACAACGACGAACTGGGCCGCGCCTACGCCGCCCTGTGCGACGTGTTCGTCAACGATGCCTTCGGCACCGCGCACCGCGCCGAGGCCTCGACCCACGCCGTGGCCAAGTACGCCCCGCTGGCCTGTGCCGGCATCCTCTTGACCGCCGAGCTGGAAGCGCTGTCGCAGGCGCTGGAAGCGCCGGCGCGCCCGCTGGTGGCCATCGTCGCCGGCTCCAAGGTATCGACCAAGCTGACCATCCTCGAGGCCCTGGCCGACAAGGTCGACCAGCTGATCGTCGGCGGCGGCATCGCCAACACCTTCCTGCTGGCCGAAGGCCACGGCATCGGTAAATCCCTGGCCGAGCCGGAACTGGTGGCCGAGGCCAAGAAGGTCATCGCCAAGATCCGCGCCCACGGCGGCGACGTGCCGCTGCCGACCGACGTGGTCTGCGCCAGTGAGTTCGCCGAGAACGCCGAGGACACCCTCAAGCAGCTCGACGACGTCACCAAGAACGACATGATCCTCGACATCGGCCCGCACTCGGCGCAGCAACTGGCCGACATCGTCGCCAAAGCCGGCACCGTGGTGTGGAACGGCCCGGTCGGCGTGTTCGAGTTCGACCAGTTCGCCGGCGGCACCGAGACCCTGGCGCACGCCATCGCCGGATCGGACGCGTTCTCGATCGCCGGCGGCGGCGACACGCTGGCGGCCATCGCCAAGTTCGGCGTGACCGACAAGATCAGCTACATCTCCACCGGCGGCGGCGCCTTCCTCGAGTTCCTCGAGGGCAAGGAACTGCCGGCCGTGGCGATTCTGCAGCAGCGCGCGCAGTAAGGCGGCCGGAACCTGTCTTGGGCGGTGGCGGCGCCGCAACAGCCCGCCGAGTAGGCTGGACACTACAGCCCGGGTGGCGGACTCTATAGGGTCCGCCACCCCAACGGAGTCAAACCCATGTCGTTCAATACCTGGCTGCTGTTCCTCGTCACCGTGTTCTTCGTCTCGGCCACGCCGGGACCCAACATGCTGCTGGCGCTGTCGCACGGCATCCGCTACGGTGTGCGCCGCACCCTGCCGACGCTGGCCGGCTTGCTGACCGCGCTGGGACTGATCATGGCCGGTTCGGCGGCGGGGCTGGGAGCGATCCTGGCGGCGTCCGAACTGCTGTTCTCGGTGGTCAAGTATGCCGGTGCGGCCTACCTGATCTGGCTCGGCATCAAGACCTGGCGCGCGGCGCCGGAGCCGCTGGGGCAGGGGCCGGATGCCGACAGCGCAGCCCAGGGCAATGCATGGCAGCGCTTTCGCACCGGCTTCCTGGTGGCGATGAGCAATCCCAAGGCCTTCGTGTTCTTCACCGCGCTGTTTCCGCAGTTCATGGATGCCAGCGCGCCGCAGGGCCCGCAGCTGTTGGCGCTGGCCGGCACTTTCTACGTGATCGAGAGTAGCTGGCAACTGGCCTACGCCGCCGGCGGTTCGCGCCTGCGGGTGTGGCTCAACAGCCCGGTGCGGCTCTCCTGGATGAACCGCTTCGCCGGCGGCTCGTTCATGGCGGCCGGCGTGGCGCTGTCCGGCGTCAGCCGGCACTGAGAGTCCATTCCGCGGCCGGATACGCGGAAACAGACTCGCGCCGGCTTCGGCCGGCTTTATTGATTTGATAGCGGTGCCGTCGCCATGACGACACCTTGCCTTATTCTGGAGAATGACCCATGGCACTCGTTTCGATGCGTCAGCTGCTGGACCATGCAGCCGAGTTCAGCTACGGCCTGCCGGCCTTCAACGTCAACAACCTCGAGCAGATGCGCGCCATCATGGAAGCCGCCGACAAGGTCGACGCGCCGGTGATCGTGCAGGCCTCGGCCGGCGCCCGCAAGTACGCCGGCGCGCCGTTCCTGCGCCACCTGATCCTGGCTGCGGTGGAAGAATTCCCGCACATCCCGGTGGTGATGCACCAGGACCATGGCACCAGCCCTGACGTCTGCCAGCGCTCGATCCAGCTCGGCTTCTCCTCGGTGATGATGGACGGCTCGCTGAAGTCCGACGGCAAGACCCCAGCCGACTACGACTACAACGTCGACGTCACCCGCACCGTGGTCAACTTCGCCCACGCCTGCGGCGTGTCGGTGGAAGGCGAGATCGGCTGCCTGGGCAGCCTGGAAACCGGCATGGCCGGCGAGGAAGATGGCGTCGGCGCCGAGGGCGTGCTGGACCACTCGCAACTGCTGACCGATCCGGAAGAAGCCGCCCGCTTCGTCAAGGACACCGGCGTGGACGCGCTGGCCATCGCCATCGGCACCAGCCACGGCGCCTACAAGTTCACCAAGAAGCCCACCGGCGACGTGCTGCGCATCGACCGCATCAAGGAAATCCACGCCCGCATCCCCAACACCCACCTGGTGATGCACGGCTCCTCGTCGGTGCCGCAGGAATGGCTGCAGATCATCAACGAGTTCGGCGGCGAGCTGGGCGAGACCTACGGCGTGCCGGTGGAAGAAATCGTCGAAGGCATCAAGCACGGCGTGCGCAAGGTCAACATCGACACCGACCTGCGCCTGGCCAGCACCGGCGCCATCCGCCGCTTCCTGGCGCAGAACCCGAAAGAGTTCGACCCGCGCAAATATCTGAAGGTCTCCACCGACGCCATGCGCGACATCTGCATCGCCCGCTACGAAGCCTTCGGCGCCGCCGGCCAGGCCAGCAAGATCAAGCCGATCAACCTGGACACCATGGCCAACAAGTACCTGAAAGGCGAACTGGCCCAGATCGTCAAGTAAGACGCTCGCCGTCCTCCAGCAAAAAGCCGCCTCGACCCGGGCGGCTTTTTTCATCAGGGCATCCCCGTCTCACGGGATCATCCGCTACGCTCCATGCGGCAGAGCGCTCCTCTTGCGCATCGCCTCCTGAAGACGCGCCAGCCCCTCCTTGAGACGCCGCGCCCATGCCTCCCGCCAGCTCACGCCGGGAGCGGCTTCCAGCACGACATAGTCCGCCTGCATCCAGAACAGGGCGGTATCACGCATCATCATCGTTGCGCGCAGGCGCATCAGTTCGCCCTCCAGCCGCTCGATCTCGGCCGCCTGCTGCCGGATCAGGCTGCTACAGCGCGCCTGTGCCTGGCCATAGCCGCGTATCAGGGTCTGGTGCTCGCCCATCAACTGCTCGAATTCCCACGGATCGGCACTCATGGTGCACGCCATCGCGGCTGGCATGCGATCGGTGGAATATTCTTGCATAGGGGCTCCCAAATGGTGGAAATCCGGTTCCTGACAACTCCGTCCATTCGATATTAATTGATAATCATTTTTATTTAAAGATTGAATGTTCCCGCCCATGGCTTTCCCGTCAGCGACCAGGGATACCGCCGTCGAGAGCGTTGCGATCGACGGACGGGCGGCCCGGGCAGCGGATGCCGGGCCGAAACTTACGCCACGGACTCGGCACGGCGGCTGCGCGGCGAAAACGAAGCACCCGGCCTCAGTAGTGGATGCGCGCGTAGTAGGTCTTCTCGGAGGCCTCGCGCGCCTCGCGCAGCGTGCGGATGCCTTTGTCGGCGAGGAGCGGGATCATTTTCAGGAACACCTCGCCGGTGACGATGGCGTCGCCCATCGCGGTGTGCCGCCCGATGATGGTCACTCCCAGCCGCTCGGCGATCGCCTCCAGGCGGTGCGATTCCTGATTGGGATACAGCACCGCCGACAGCAGCAGGGTATCGAGCACCGGCTGATCGAAGCGCACCCCGGTCGCCTCTTCCTTGAGCTGCAGGAAACGCATGTCGAAGGCCGCGTTGTGCGCCACCAGCACGGTGTCGGCGCAGTAGGCGCGGAAGGCCGGCAGCACGGTGTCGATGCGCGGCTGGCCCGCCAGCATGTCCGGCGTGATGCCGTGGACTTGTATCGACTCTTCCGGCAAGGAGCGTTGCGGGTCGATCAACTGCTCGAAACCTTCATGATGCAGCAGGCGGCGGTTGACGATGCGGGTGGCGCCGATCTGGATGATCTCGTCGCCGGCCGCCGGCTGCAGGCCGGTGGTCTCGGTATCGAACACGGTGTAGGAGAGCTCGGACAGCAGACGGTCGTCGAGGGCATGCCCGCCCTCCGACCAGCGGAACAGGTCGAAGTCGTAGAACTCGGGCCGGCTGCCGCCGCGCAGGAAGCGCCGTTCCCCGCCGCGCTCGCGGTTCGGCTCGACCAGCGGCAGCAACATGCGGAACAGGGCGCGGTGCGCGGCGCGCTGGCGCTCGAACCACATCTCGCCGTTGCAGCGCTCGACCACCTCGCGCACCGACGGCGCACTGACCCCGGCGCCGCGCATCGCGTCCAGCTCCCAGGCCATCGCCGTCTCGGTGTTCATGGCGGTGCCGCTCCAGATCAGGTCGAGCTGGGCATGATGCCCGGTGCGCGACAGCGCCAGCCGTACCTCGCGCACGCCGTATTCGTCGTTCAGGCGTCCCGTCAGGTAGCTCAGCGCCTGCAGCAGCGAGAAGCTGTCGACCTTGATCCACACCGTATCGTCCAGCTCTTCCGCCTTGCACGGCACGCCGGTCTGCCCGGTGATCCGCTTCAGGCCCGCCGTGACGAGGTCCGCACCGCGCACCACTTCCAGCGGCCAGCGCGCCTGCAGTGCATCGCCGTAGTGTCCGGCGGCCTGCTCCAGCCGCTGCGACAGCTGCTGCGCTTCGTCGCGGATCACGTCGAGGAAGCGGTGCCGCTCTTCGTCGCCCATGTCAGCGTAGTCGGACAAGGTCTCGGCGGCGGCGCGCAGGCTGCCCAGCGGACCGCGCACGCCCTCGGTGAAGCCCTGGATCACGGCATCGCGCTGCGACTCCTCGGCGAAGTTCGCGGTGATGTCGTCGAGGATCAGCACGAAGCCGGCGATGGCCGGCTCCGTGGCGTCACCCTCCGCCTCGCCGCCCAGCACCGGCGCCAGGTGCACGCGCAGCAAGAGGCCGGGGCGGGTGGAGGCGACGAACTCGGCGGCCGGGGCCTCCTCGCGCCCGAGGCGCTGGCTCACGCTCTCCAGGGCGTAGGCGATCAGCCCGTGATCGAAGATGGCGTAGATCGAGCGCCCGAGGCCCAGCAGCTCGTCGCCCACCTCGGCGCGGGCGCGCTGGTTGTAGAGCAGGATGCGGCCGTCGAGATTGCACACCACCACGCTCTGGTGCAGCTCCGCCATCAGTGCCGCAAGGCGGTTCTTCTCGGCTTCGAGCGAGCGCTGCGCTTGCCGCACCTGTTCCGCCACGTCGCGCTGCAGCGCCTCGCGCGCGGTGGCCAGCTCGTTGATGGCCCGGGCCAGCGCGTCCAACTCGCTGCCGCCGTCGGTTTTCACCCGGCGCGCGCCGTCGGCCACCACGGTGGCGACTTCCTCCGCCAGGCGCAACGGCGCCCGCACATAGCGGGCCGCCAGTTCGCGCAGCGCGGTCACGGCGAGGCCGCAGCACACCAGCCCCAGGATCAGCAGCGTCGTCACCAGGTCGTTGAACGCCAGCCCCGCGCCACGCGCCGACAGCCAGCTCAGCCACGCCGTGGCGGCAAGCGCGGCAACGATGAGGAGACACACCGCCCCGGCGGCGAGCCCCAGCTTGCGCGACGGCGTCATCGGCGCGGCCTCCTCATTGGCCGAGCAGTTGGCGGACCTTCTCGACCAGCTCGCGGGTCGAGAAGGGCTTGGTCATGTAGACATCGGCGCCCAGCGCCAAGCCCTTGGCCACCTCGGTTTCGCGCCCCTTGGCGGTCAGCATCAGTATGCGCACGCCGGCGAGCGCCGGATCGGCGCGGACTTCCTGACAGACGTCGAAGCCGCTCAGCTTGGGCATCATCACGTCGAGCAGCACGATGTCGGGCCGATGCTCGCGGATCTTCGCCAGCGCCTCTTCGCCGTCTCTCGCCACCAGCACCTCGAAGCCCTCGCGCTTCATCAGGAACTCGACGGAAATGACGATGTTGGGCTCGTCGTCGGCGATCAGCAGTGTCTTGGTCATGCCTTGTCTCCTCTCGCAGTCTGGGTGCTGCGTATGTCATTCCATTGTCCCACACTCCCGAGCGGCAGCACGAAGGAGAAAGTCGCTCCGGCACCCGGCGTGCTCTCCACCCACAGCCGGCCGCCGAAGTGCTCGACGATATGGCGGCTGATCGGCAGGCCCAGGCCAGTGCCGGCCGGCTTGTCCGTCATGCCGCCGCCGCCCTGGCGGAAGCGCTCGAAGATCAGTTGCTGATCCTCCGGCGCGATGCCTTTGCCATTGTCGGCCACGTCCACGCGCAGCCCTTCCGGCGTCTCGGCCAGCCGTACCGTCACCCGGCCTGCATCGCGCTCGACGAATTTGGCGGCGTTCGACAGCAGGTTGAGCATCACCTGGATCAGGCGGTCGCGGTCGGCCAGGAGCGGCGGCACGCTGTCCGGCAAGTCCAGCGTGAGCGTCACCCCCTTGTCGCGGAACAGTTGCCCGGTCGCTTCGGCCGACTGCGCCACCAGTTCCTTCAGGTCGATTTCGGTGGTGTGCCACTCGGCGTTGCCGGACTCGATCTTGGCGAGATCGAGGGTCTGGTTCACCAGACGCGTCAGACGTTCGGTCTCGCCGACGATGATGGCATGGAAGCGCTGACGCTCCTCCGGCGGGATGTCCGGGTCGTCGAGCAGGATTTCGGACAGGGCGCGGATCGAGGTCAGCGGCGTGCGCAGCTCGTGCGTCACCGACGACATGAAGTCGTCCTTGAGCCGGTCGAGCTCCTGCAGGCGGGCATTGGCCGCCGTCAGTTCGCGCGTGGCAGCCTCCAGCTGCCGCGACTTGTGCTCCAGCTCGCGGCTGTAGCGGCGCAGCTGCGAGGCCTCGTCGAGGATGTCCATCACCTCGGCCTGCGACAGCGCTTCCTCCTGCACCACCGACGCCACCATGACCCGGGCCGAAGCGCTGCCGATGGCGCCGGCCAGCTGGGCCTCGGCGAAGTGCACCAGGTCGGCGTCGGCCTCCAGCAGCGCCGGGTCCCTCACGCCGTGCCGGCGGGCGTAGGCGGTGAAGGCCATGCGTGCCCGCTCCGGACCGAGAAAGCGCCCGACCAGCGTCTGCAGCTCGCCGCTGTCGGCGCGCCCGCGCCACAGCGCCACCCCGACCGGGCGGGAGTGCTTCAGCGCGTCGACGAACAGCCGCGCCTGGCTCGCCTCGATGGCGCTGGGCGCCCGGCGCAGCGACACCACGACGTAGGCACCGATGTTGGCGCACAGGCTCCAGAACAGGCTGTGCGAGATCTCGTCCAGCCCGGACAGGCCGAACAGCTGCTGCGGCCTGAGCAGCCACAATCCGAGCGGCCCGTCGCTGAGAAAGCTGCCCGGCAGCCAGCCGGACTTGGCGAACGACGGCAGCAGCAGGGTGTAGCCCCACACCAGGAAGCCGGCCGTCAGCCCCGCCAGCGCGCCGTCGCGCGTGCCGCCGCGCCAATACATGCCGCCGATCATCGCCGGCGCGAACTGGGCGACAGCGGCGAAGCTGATCAGGCCGATGCCGACCAGGGCGTAGGCCTCGCCGGCGAGACGGAAATAGAGGTAGCCCAAGAGCAGGATGACGACAATGGCGCCACGGCGGATCGCCAGCAACAACCCCGACAGATCGCGCGAGGCGTCCAGAGCCAGCCGGCGCCAGCGCAGCAGCAGCGGCATCACCAGGTCGTTGCAGACCATGGTGGAGAGCGCGATGGTCTCGACGATGACCATGCCGGTGGCGGCCGACAAGCCACCGATGAACACCAGCAGCGCCAGCGCGCCCTGGTGCGCGGCCACCGGCAGCGTCAGCACGAAGGTGTCGGCGTCCACCGCTTGCCCGGAAAAGTGCAGCAGGCCGCCCAGCGTGATCGGCAGCACGAACACGTTGATCAGCAAGAGATAGAGCGGAAACAGCCAGATGGCGCGTTTCAGGTGCGATTCGTTGACGTTTTCCACCACCGCCACCTGGAACTGGCGCGGCAGGAACAGCATCGCCAGCGCCGCCAGCAGGGTCAGCGAAAACCAGGTGGCGTAGCCCTGGCTCTGCGCCAGCGAGCCGGCCAGCAGGCGCAGCCGCTCCACCGCCTGGGCGCGCTGGAAGATGTCGCCGAAGCCGTCGTAGAGGCCGTAGGTGACGAAGAGGCCGGCGGCGCTGAAGGCCACCAGCTTGACCACCGACTCCAGCGCCACCGCCGCCACCATGCCCTCGTGGCGCTCGGTGGCGTCGAGGTGGCGCGTGCCGAACAGGATGGTGAAGGCGGCGAGGATCAGCGCGATGTAGAACGTGCTGTCGGCGAAGAAGGGCGGCGCCACGTCGCGGCGCGGCATCAGCGCCTGGGGGTACTGCAGCAGGATGTCGAAGCTGCCGGACACCGCCTTGAGCTGCAGCGAGATGTACGGCACCACGCCGACCACCGCGATCACCGTCACCAGCCCGCCCAACAGCTGGCTCTTGCCATAGCGCGAGGCGATGAAGTCGGCAATCGAGGTGATGCGGTTGGCCTTGGCGCTGCGGATCATCTTCAACAGCAGGAACCAGCCCAGCGCCATCACCAGGGTTGGCCCAAGATAGATCGGCAGGAAGCCGACGCCCGAACCGGCGGCGCGGCCGACGCTGCCGTAGAAGGTCCAGGTGGTGCAATACACCGCCATCGACAGCGCGTAGACGGTGGGGTTGGCAATCACCGAGCGGCGCTGGTCGGCACGCCGGTCCGCCCACCAGGCGACGGCGAACAGCAGCCCCAGGTAGAGCAGGGAAACGACGACGATGACCGGAACCAGGCGCAAGGTCGGCCCGCCTCAATCGCGCCGGCGCTCGATGATCCAGGCCATCAGCACGATCAGGCCGAACCACGCGGCGAACAGGTAGACGAACAACAGGGGCAGACCGAACAGCTCGGCCGGGCGGTCGAACAGGGCGAGCACCGGGTAGTTGAACAGCAGGCAACCGGCGAGAAACAGCGCGACCAGGCGCGGTCCCCTGAGAATGCTGCCCTGCATGGCCCTCTCCCCGGTATGGTTATGCTCCCATTATAAGCACAAGCCCGCTGTCGCCGGCAGAGGCCTTAACCGGCCAGCTTGCCCTGGTACAGCGCCGCGATCAGGTCGGACTGGCTGATCATGCCGCACAGGGTGCCGTCCGTGCCGACCACCGGCACATGATGCAGGCCACGGTCGGCGAACAGCGGCACCAGCTCGACCAAATGCAGATTCTCGCGCACGCTGACCACCGGCGTGCTCATGATCGCCGCCACGCGGTTGTCGGCGCCGCGCCCGCCCAACAGCCGCGCCACGCGCTCGCGCAGGCCCTGCGGCGTGCCGTCCAGTCGCTTGAGGAAGTCCACCAGCGACACCATGCCCAGCACCTGGCCAAACTCGCCGAGCACCGGCAAGGCACGCACCTTGTGCCGGCGCAGCAGGCGCCACGCCTCCTGCAGGCTGGCGTCCGGCCGCAGGCTGATCAGGTCGCGCGACATGATGTCGCGGCAGCGGATGTCGCCGAGGCGGCGCCGATAGGAATGCATCTCGGCCAGGGTCATCACCTGCTCCAGGTCGCTGCGGCTGATGTCGAGCAGGTGGTTGAAGCCGGCCAGCGCGGCCTCGACGTCCTCATCGCGGATGCCCAGCCGCTCCAGCGGCTTGGGATCGCGGATCAGGTGGCGGTTCGGCTGCGGCAGCGGGCGCGGGTAGGGGCGACGCAACACGCGGTTGTTGAGCAGCAAGGCCAGCGCCAGCATGGCGAGCGCGTTGAGCAGCACCGGCCACAGCACGAAACCGAAACCCATGTCATGGATTTCCGGCCCGCCGATCACCGCGTTGAGCGCGATCGCCCCGCCCGGCGGGTGCAGGCAACGCAACGAGATCATCGCGAAGATGGCGAGCCCGACCGCCATCCCGGCAGCGAGCCAGGGGTTGGGCACCCAGCGCGCGCAGACCACGCCGATGGCGGCCGACAGCACATGGCCGCCGACCAGCGGCCAGGGCTGGGCCAGCGGGCTGCTCGGCAGCGCGAACAGCAACACCGCGGCCGCGCCCATCGAGGCCACCAGCCAGGGCGCCTGGCCCACGGCCAGATGCGTGATCAGCGCCGTCAGCGCGATGGCGGCCAGCGCGGCGGCGGCCACCGCCAGTTGCTCGCGCCGGCTGATGACCAGGGGTTCCGGCCACCAGCGGCCGAGACGGCGGCGCAGGGTGGCGGACAGGGAAGGGGTGGGGACGAAGGAATTCATCCGGCCATTGTAATGAACATGTATTCCATATACCACTTTCAGTATGTTCGTAGTAGTTTTATCGCTGTGGATAAACGACCGTGAACACACCCTAATACTTTCGACCAGCCGCCGGCCCGCCATCCGCAGCATTGGCCCGGAGGCCCGGCTTGCGTACACTGGCAACATGAGCGAACTGCTATCCCCCCTGGAATGGGTTTTCGTCGTCATCCTGGCGCTGGTGCCGCTGGCCGGCCTGGCCTTTCACCTGTGGGTGATGCTGGCCGGCCACGGCAAACGGGATGCCGGGAAGGAGTCCAAATAGATGAAACTGAAACTGCTGTACTTTGCCCGCCTGAAAGACGCCTTCGGCCGCGATGCCGAGACGCTGGACAGCGAGGCCGCCACCGTCGCCGCGCTGCTGGCCGAGCTGCGCGCACGCGGCGGCGCCTGGGCCGAAGAGCTGGCCGAGGGCCGCGTGTTCCGTGTGGCGGTCAACCAGGAACTCGCCGCGCCCCAGGCCGCGCTGGCCGCCGGGGACGAAGTGGCGATCTTCCCACCGGTCACCGGGGGCTGACATGGACGCTTTCACCGTCCGCGTCAACGCCGCCGCCTTCGACGCCGGCCAGGAAATCGCCCGGCTGTCGGCCGACCCCGGCATCGGCGCCGTGGTCAGCTTCGTCGGCGTGGTGCGCCGCCATGGCGACGGCGACGACGTCGCCGCGCTGGAACTGGAACACTACCCCGGCATGACCGAGAAATCGCTCGCCGCCATCGTCGCCGAGGCGCGCGAGCGCTGGCCACTCACGGCGGCGCTGATCCACCACCGCGTCGGCCGGCTGGCGCTGGGCGAACCGATCGTGCTGGTGGTCACCGCCAGCGCCCACCGCGCCGCCGCCTTCGCCGCCTGCGAATTCCTGATGGACTACCTCAAGACGCGCGCGCCGTTCTGGAAGAAGGAAATCGGCGCCGACGGCCACAGCCGCTGGGTCGAGGCCAAGGCCAGCGACGAGGGTGCCGCCGGGCGCTGGCAATGAGCTACAGCGCGCTGATCCTGGCCGGCGGGCGCGCCACGCGCATGGGCGGCGAGGACAAGGGGTTGATCGAGCTGTTCGGCCAACCGCTGATCGGCCACACCCTGGCCGCGCTGGCGGCGCAGACGCCGCCGCCGGCGCACATCCTGATCTCCGCCAACCGTCACCTCGACGCCTATCGCGCCTTCGGCCATACGGTGCTGCCGGACACCCTGCCCGACTATGCCGGCCCGCTCGCCGGACTATCGGCCGCCCTCGCCGCCGCCCCGGACGACACCCTGCTGATGCTGCCGTGCGACGCGGTACGGCTGCCCGCCGACCTCACCGCCCGTCTGCTGGTGGCGCTGGAGAGCGGCGTCGATGCCGCCTCGGTGCGCGACCCCGAGCACTGGCACCCGACCTTGCTGGCGCTGCGCCCAGGCCTCGGGGCAGCGCTCGACGCTTATCTCGCCGACGGCGGACGCGCCATCCGTGGCTGGCTCGCCACACTCGACCATGTCGTCGTCCCGTTCGACCAGCCGCTGCCCAACCTCAACACCCCCGCCGCGCTGGCGGCACTGGCCGCCGCCGGCCCGGCTGGGCTAGCATGATGGAATAGCCCCGACAGTCAGGAGAACGCGCATGGCCATGGACGTGATCGATTACGAGATTTTCGGCGACGACATGCAGTACGTCGAAGTGGAGCTGGACCCCGGCGAGGCCGCCGTCGGCGAAGCCGGCGCGATGTACTACATGGAAGACGGCATCAGCATGGACACCGTGTTCGGCGACGGTTCGGCGTCGCAGGGCGGGCTGCTGGGCAAACTGATGGGCGCCGGCAAGCGCCTGCTCACCGGCGAATCGCTGTTCACCACGGTGTTCGTCAACCAGGGGCTGAGCAAGAAGCGGGTCGCCTTCGCCGCGTCCTATCCCGGCAAGATCGTGCCGGTGCACCTGTGGGAGCTGGGCGGCACGCTGTACGCCCAGAAAGACAGCTTCCTCGCCGCCGCCAAGGGCGTCAGCCTCGGCATCGCCTTCCAGAGGAAGATCGGCACCGGGCTGTTCGGCGGCGAAGGCTTCATCATGCAAAAGTTGGAAGGCGACGGCTACGCCTTCCTGCATGCCGGCGGCACGCTGACCGAACGCCAGCTGGCGCCGGGCGAGACGCTGCGCGTCGACACCGGCTGCGTGGTGGCTTACCAGCCCTCGGTCGACTTCGACATCCAGTTCGTCGGCAAGCTCCGCAGCGCGCTGTTCTCCGGCGAAGGGCTGTTCTTCGCCACCCTCACCGGACCGGGGAAGGTATGGCTGCAGTCGCTGCCGCTGTCGCGGCTGGCCGACCGGCTGGTCGCCGCCAGCCCGAAAGCCGGCGGACGCTCCAGCGAGCAGGGCTCGGTGCTGGGCGGTCTGGGCGACCTGCTCGACGGCCGGGATTGAGCCCGACCCGGCACGCAGGGGCCGCTCCCAAAAGACAAACCCGGCATCTGCCGGGTTTTGTCGTTCGGGTGCGCGCGGCTCACTTGCCGGCCGGCACGCCGACCTTGGCGCGGCGCGCCTTGACCGCGTCGGCCAGGATCTGCACCAGATCCTCGGTATCCTGCCAGCCGATGCAGGCGTCGGTGATGCTCTGGCCGTAGACCAGCTCGCAGCCCGGCTTCAGGTCCTGGCGGCCTTCCACCAGGTGGCTTTCCACCATCACGCCGAAGATGTGGGTGTCGCCGGCCGCCAGCTGGGCGGCCACGTCGCGCGCCACTTCCATCTGGCGCTTGTAGTCCTTGCGGCTGTTGGCGTGGCTGAAGTCGACCATCAGCTTCTGCGGTAGGCCGACGCCGGCCAGCTCGGCCGCGGCGGCACGCACGTGCTCGCTGGAGTAGTTCGGTTCCTTGCCGCCGCGCAGGATGACGTGGCAGTCCGGGTTGCCGCCGGTGGAGACGATGGCGGAATGGCCGGTCTTGGTCACCGACAGGAAGTGGTGCGGCTGGCTGGCGGCGCGGATGGCATCGACGGCGATCTTCAGGTTGCCGTCGGTGCCGTTCTTGAAGCCGACCGGACAGGACAGTCCGGAGGCCAGCTCACGGTGCACCTGCGACTCGGTGGTGCGCGCGCCGATGGCACCCCACGAGATCAGGTCGGCGAAGTACTGCGGCGTGATCATGTCGAGGAACTCGGTGGCCGCCGGCATGCCCGCGTTGTTCAGGTTCAGCAGCAGGCGGCGCGCCATGCGCAGCCCGGTGTTGATGTCGAACGACTCGTCCAGGTGCGGATCGTTGATCAGCCCTTTCCAGCCCACCGTGGTGCGCGGCTTCTCGAAATAGACGCGCATCACCACCACCAGCTCGCGGGCGTGTTCGCGGCGCAGCTTCATCAGGCGCTCGGCGTATTCTTCGGCCATGGCCGGGTCGTGGATCGAGCAGGGGCCGATCACTACCAGCATGCGGTCGTCCTCACCGCGCAGCAAGGCGGCGATCTCGCGCCGGGTGTTGTAGATCAGCTCGGAGGCGGTTTCGGTGATCGGCAGCTCGTAGAGGTGCGCGATCGGGGGCAGGAGTTCCTTGATTTCGCGGATGCGGACGTCGTCGGTCTGTCGTTGCATGGTGGTACGCCTCGGGCATTTTTCTGTGTATTGACAGCATCACACAATACCCGCATTTTGCGCACTGCGACAAGCCCCGCGGCCTCCCGCCGGGCTCGCTGCGTCACCGGCCGGAAAACAAAAAAAGCGCCCTTTTGGGACGCTTTCTTCGTCTACCTCCGCCGCTCTTCTGGTTAGTCGGCGTATTGGCGCTTCATGCGTTCGCGGCGCTCCTGTGCCTCGACCGACAGCGTGGCGGTCGGGCGGGCAATCAGGCGCTTGAGCCCGATCGGCTCGCCGGTGTCCTCGCAGAAGCCGTAGGAACCGTCTTCGATGTTGCGCAAGGACGACTGGATCTTCTGCAACAGCTTGCGCTCGCGGTCGCGAGTGCGCAGTTCCAGCGCATATTCCTCTTCGAGCGTGGCACGGTCAGCCGGGTCGGGCGTGGCCTCCTGCTCCTGCAGGTGGTTCGCCGTCGCGTTGGCGTTGCTCAACAACTCCTGCTGCATCTGCAACAACCGCTCTTTGAAGAACTCAAGGTGGTCGGCGTTCATGTAATCCTCGCCTTCCCAGTTGAGGATATCCTGTTCGGTCAGCTTGGCCATAATTAGTGCTTCCAGCATAGAGTTGGCAGACAAGCGCTGAAGATTACCGTTGGCATGGTCTTTCTGCAACTATATTGGACAGACGACCCGCCGGGAAAATCCCTCCTCATGTGCCCCGGTATAGTGCGATTCGTACGGAATGACAAGTCCTATTCGACACGAAGGGCGGCCATGGCCGCCCTCCGAATGCCGACCCGGGCCGCTTACTTTTGCGACAGGATCCACTTCACCAGCGTTTTCAGGTCGGCATCGCTGACCTGCGGGTTCGGCGGCATCGGCACCGAGCCCCACACGCCGGAACCGCCAGCCTTGACCTTGGCGACCAGCTTGGCTTCCGCCCCCTTGTCGCCGGCATATTTCTTGGCCACTTCCTTGTACGACGGCCCCACCACCTTCTTGTCCATCGAATGACAGGCCAGGCAGTTGTATTTCTGGGCCAGTTGCGCGCTGGCCATGGCCGGCGTTGTGACTACAGCCAGCATGGCAGCAGCCAGCAGCGTCTTTTTCATACCTCTCTCCTTAAGATCTGAAAGAAATACACCCGGATGCCGGGCGCTCAACCCGACAGCTAACCATAACACCTACAACGCTACCTTGAGTTGTGTCAGAAAAATACTTTCCAACACGCGAACCGGCAACATCAGGATGACCTGGATGATCAGGAACAGGATCAGCGGCGAGAGGTCCACCCCTCCCACGGCCGCCTTGCGGAACGGCCGCAGGAACGGCCGGGTCAGCGCGTCCAGGATCGGCGTGAGCGGGTTGTACGGGTTCACCCAGCTCATGACGGCCTGCACGATGACCGCCCCCATCAAGAGATACAACGACTGGCGGAACACGTCCAGCAAGGACAGGAACAGCAGTCCCAGCCAGGTCTCCGGTGCGCTGAAACTGTACGGCAAGGGATTGAGCGCCAGTATCAGCACGTTGCTGAGCAGGCCGACCAGCAGGGCGAGAAGCAGCGTGGCGGTGTCGTAGCCATGCACGCTCGGCACCAGCTTGCGTAGCGGCAGCACGGCAAAATTGGTCACCGCCATCACAAACTGCGACAGCGGATGCTTAAACGGCGCCCGCACCACCTGCAGGTAGAAGCGCAGCAACAACACCAGCACGAACAGGCCGGCCAGCGTCTTGATCAGGAATTGCAGGGTCTCGGCGATCATCTCAGTCCTGGCTCAGCAATTGTCCCAGCTCCACGGAACGGGCCCGGCAATCCTGCACGCCCGCCTGAATCGCCGCCTTGACGCCTTCGGCCTCGAAGCGGGCGATGGCGCGCTCGGTGGTGCCGCCCTTGGAAGTGACGTTGGCACGCAGCGTGGCCACGTCGAGTTCGCTCTGCTTGGCAAGCTCCACCGCACCGTCGAAGGTGCCCAGCACCAGCTCCCGCGCGGTGGCGTCGTCGAAGCCGAACTCGCGCGCCTTGGCGATCATCGACTCGATGAAGTAGAACACGTAGGCCGGGCCGCTGCCGGAAATGGCGGTGATGTCGTCGATGCCGCCTTCGCTCTCGACCCAGAACACCTTGCCCACCGCCGCCATGATGGCGGCGGCGTTTTTCTTGTCGGACTCGTCCAGTCCGAGCGGGGCGAACAACCCGGAGACGCCCTTGCCGACCATGGCCGGAGTATTCGGCATCACCCGCACGATGCGCCCGCTGCCGAGCCAGCGCGCCAGCGCCGCCACGCCGACCCCGGCGGCGATCGACACCACCAGCGCATTGTCCAGCCCCGGCGCGAGCGAGAGGCACACGTCCTTGAGCTGTTGCGGCTTGACCGCCAGCACCACCACGTCGGCGGCGGAGAGCTGGGCGGGCGGCTGCTCCAGCGCGGTCACGCCGTAGCTCTGCTCGAGCTGGGCGCGCTTGTCGGCGGAGGGCTCGACCACGCGGATGCTGTGGTCGCCCTGCCTGACCAGGCCGCTGATGATGGCGGAAGCCATGTTGCCGCCGCCGATGAAGGTGATCTGCATGCTGAGTCCTCTATTTGTCGATTGTATACTGTAGCCAAAATGGCCAGCCCATTATGCCGGATACGATCGCGAACCGAAAATCGCCGTGCCTACCCGCACCAGGGTCGAGCCTTCGCGCACCGCCAGTTCCAGGTCGGACGACATGCCCATCGACAGAGTATCGAGCGCCATGCCCTGTTGCACCAGTTCGTCGCGAAGGCGGCACAACAGGGTGAACTGGGCGGCCAGCCGGGCCGGGTCGGCAGTCGGCTCGGGAATGCACATCAGGCCGCGCAATCTGAGCCGGGGCAGGGCGGCGACGGCTTGCGCCAGCGCCACCGCCTCGTGCGGCGCGCAGCCGCTTTTGCTGGCCTCGCCCGACACGTTGACCTGCAGGCAGACGTTGAGCGGCGGCAACGACTCAGGACGCTGCACCGACAGGCGCTCGGCGATTTTCAGGCGCTCGACCGAGTGCACCCAGTGCGCCAGCTCGGCCACCGGCCGCGTCTTGTTGGATTGCAGCGGCCCGATGAAGTGCCACTCGATGTCCAGCCCCGCCAGCTCGGCGCCCTTGGCCTGCAGCTCCTGCACGTAATTCTCGCCGAAGGCGCGCTGCCCGGCGGCGTACGCATCCTGGATGGCGTCGCAGGGAAAGGTCTTGCTGACCGCGAGCAGGCGCACCGAGCCCGGCGCGCGCCCGGCGGCGACCTCGGCCGCGGCAAGCCGCCGGCGCACCGCCTCCAGGGAAGACGAAATGGCTGAGGATGGAATGGTTGGCGTCATGATGTCCTAAGTGCGAGCGCAACGCTGTGCCGCCACGGGCAGGGACTATCCCCACTGCATCAGCATACCAAGTCCTGACGCTTATGCTTACAATCAGGAAAAGGTCATGCCGGTGGTCTGGCGTCGGCGGCCCGCCGTAGCGCTATCGAATTGGGGAGAATTATAAATGGAAATTTCCGAGCTCTTGGCATTCACCGTCAAGAACAAGGCGTCGGACCTGCACCTGTCGGCCGGCTTGCCACCGATGATCCGGGTCAACGGCGACGTGCGCCGCATCAACCTGCCGCCGCTCGAGCACCACGACGTGCACGACAAGGTGTACGACATCATGAACGACTTCCAGCGCAAGGCGTTCGAGGAGATGATGGAGTGCGACTTCTCGTTCGAGCTGCCCGGCATCGCCCGCTTCCGCGTCAACGCCTTCATGCAGAACCGCGGCATGGGGGCGGTGTTCCGGGTGATTCCGTCCAAGGTGCTGACGCTGGAGGAATTGTCGGCGCCGAAGATCTTCCAGGAGATCGCGAGCTACCCGCGCGGCCTGGTGCTGGTGACCGGGCCGACCGGCTCCGGCAAGTCGACCACGCTGGCGGCGATGATCGACTATATCAATGAGAACGATTTCTCCCACATCCTCACCGTGGAAGACCCGATCGAATTCGTCCACCAGAGCAAGCGCTGCATGATCAACCAGCGCGAGCTGGGGCAACAGACGCACAGCTTCGCCAACGCGCTGCGCTCGGCGCTGCGCGAAGACCCGGACGTGATCCTGGTGGGCGAGATGCGCGACCTGGAGACCATCCGCCTGGCCATGACGGCGGCGGAAACCGGCCACCTGGTGTTCGGCACGCTGCATACCAGTTCGGCCGCCAAGACCGTGGACCGTATCGTCGACGTGTTCCCGGCCGGCGAGAAGGAGATGGTGCGCTCGATGCTGTCGGAAAGCCTGCGCGCGGTGATCTCGCAGACGCTGCTGAAGACCAAGGACGGCAGCGGGCGGGTGGCGGCGCACGAGATCATGATCGGCACGCCGGCCATCCGCAACCTGATCCGCGAGAACAAGATCGCCCAGATCAACTCGATGATCCAGACCGGCCAGCAGTACGGCATGCAGACGCTGGACCAGTGCCTGCAGGAGCTGGTGCGGCGCAACATCGCCTCGCCGGCCGAGGCGCGGCAGAAGGCCAGCAACAAGGACTTGTTCTAAGAACCGCTAACAAAACCCTCTTGGCGTTGTTGCGCGGCCTTGCCGTACAACTTTGTACTGTCTGCGGCCGCGCGCCTAGCCAAGACCGTTGCACTGGGTTTTGGTAACGGCTCTAAAACACCGGGCACGACAGGCCCGGCATCGGCGTCAGGCGCCAGCAACGATGGGAAGCAATCATGGAAAGAGACCAGGCCTCGAAGTTCATCCACGACCTGCTCAAGCACGCGGTCGGCAAGAACGCGTCGGACATCTTCATCTCGGCCGACTTCCCCCCGGCGATGAAGATCGACGGCAAGATCGTGCCGGTGTCGCAGCAGCCGCTGTCCGCCCAGCACACCAAGGAGCTGGTGCGCTCGGTGATGAACGACCGCCAGATGGAGGAGTTCGAATCCTCGATGGAGGCCAATTTCGCCATCAGCCCGCCCGGCATCGGGCGCTTCCGCGTCAGCGCCTTCATCCAGCAGGGCATGGCCGGCATGGTGCTGCGCAAGATCAATACCGAGATCCCGACCTTCGACCAGCTGCGCCTGCCGGAGGTGCTGAAGGACGTGGCGCTGATCAAGCGCGGGCTGGTGATCTTCGTCGGCGGCACCGGCTCGGGCAAGTCGACTTCGCTGGCGGCGCTGGTGGATTGGCGCAACAGCCACAGCCAGGACCACATCATCACCATCGAGGACCCGATCGAGTACGTGCATCCGCACAAGAAATCCATCGTCACCCAGCGCGAGGTCGGGGTCGATACCGACAGCTGGGACGTGGCGCTGAAGAACACCCTGCGCCAGGCGCCGGACGTGATCCTGATGGGCGAGATCCGCGACCGCGAGACCATGGGCTACGGCCTGCAGTTCGCCGAGACCGGCCACCTGTGCCTCGCCACCCTGCACGCCAACAACGCCAACCAGGCGCTCGACCGCATCCTGAACTTCTTCCCGGAGGAGCGTCACCAGCAGGTGCTGATGGACCTGTCGCTGAACATGCGCGCCATCATTTCGCAGCGGCTGATCCCGCTCGCCACCGGCCGCGGCCGGGTGGCGGCGGTGGAGGTGATGCTCAACAGCCCGCTGATGGCCGACCTGATCTTCAAGGGGGAAATCGCCTCGCTGAAGGAAGTGATCGGCAAGTCGCGCGAGAGCGGCATGCAGACCTTCGACCAGGCGCTGTTCGATCTGTACGAGGCCGGGCTGATCAGCTACGAGGACGCGTTGCGCAACGCCGATTCGATCAACGACCTGCGCCTGAAGATCAAGCTGTACGGCGAGGGGGCCAAGGACCGCGACCTGCTCGAGGGCATCGACCACCTCGATATCATCTGAACCGGCTCACGCCCACATGCGCTTGACCCAGTCCAGCGACTCGGTCTCGATGCGCGTCAGCAGTTCGGCGTCGTAACCCGCCGGCTGCACCGTGTTTTCGTCCTCCAGCGACACGGTGACCCTGAGCCACTCGCCGAGGATGTGGCGGCCGTCGAGCACGGCCTCCTTGATGTTCTGATCGACCGGCAGCTGCGGAATGAGCTCGGCCTTGGGACGCAGCATCAGGGCGTCGATCAGCGACAGGATGCCGACCATGAACGCCTGTTCGGCCAGCAGCGGCGCGTCCGGCCGCAGGCACTGGGCCAGGCGCTCCATGATGCGCCCGCGCGTGGCGGCCAGTTCGAGTAACGGATTGTGACGGACCTTGTCGCTCTGCGGGACGGCGGTGGCGAACATCAACAGCAGGGTCCAGCGCTTGATCTTGTCGCGCCCCAGAAGCAGGATGGCCTGGCGAATCGAAGTGACCGCCGACTTGTCGGCCAAAGCTGCGGTGGAGGTCAGCCTCAGCAGCATCAGCGCGATGTCCGGCGCGCTCTTGAACGCCTCTTCCAGCGCATCGGTCTCGGCGTCGCTGAGGATCAGCCCCAACAGGCGCAGCAGCACCGAGACCTTGGGGCGCACCTGGCGCGAATGGATCACCGTGGGATGGGCGAAGAAGTAGCCCTGGAACAGCTTGAAGCCGAGCAGGCGACAGGTCTCGAACTGTTCGGGATTGTCGACCTTTTCCGCCAGCAGGGTGCCGCGAAAATCCTCGAGCGACTTCAACAGGGCCGGCAGCGCGGACAACTCGACCAGGCTCAAGTCGATCTTGACGATGTCGACATATTCGAGAAGGGCGCGTCTGTCGTCGTCAAGCGTCCCCAGATCGTCCATCGCCAGGCGGAAACCGCGCTGGCGCAGGTCGGCCAGCCGGGCCAGCAGGGCGGGCTTGGGACGGACCGTTTCCAGTATCTCGAGCACCACGGTGTCGTGGGGCAGCACGTTGATGAGATCGCTCATCAAAAGCTGTTCGTCGACGTTGATGTAGCCCTGCCGGTCGCCGAGCACTTCGGCCACGCCGAGGTCGACGAAGGCGTGGCGGATCACCGTGGCGGTGGCGGCGAAATCGTCGACGACGTGCGCCGCGTTGACCGGGCTGGAACGGAACAACAACTCGTAGCCGACCAGGTTTTCCTTGGCATCCACGATCGGCTGCCGTCCCAGAAAGTGCGTTGAATACATGAAGAAACCCGTGTCGTCTCTGAGTGAGGAATGGTTCGATCAGTTTAGGGAAAGGAATCGGGTCTTGAGACTCTTTTTTGCCATCATACCGGACAAGTCGACGTCCGTGTCATTGCATGCCAATGGCAAAAGTCTGGCCAAATTCAGCCGCGGCCAAGTGGTCGGCCCCGAGCGGCTGCACCTGACGCTGGCCTTTCTCGGGGAAGTGCCGCCCGAGCGGCTGGACGAACTCTTGGCGATCGGGCAAGGCCTGCCGCGCCTCACCGGGGAGATATGGACGATAGACCAAGTCGGCGGCTGGCCCAACGGCATCGTCTGGGCCGGCAGCTCGCAGCCGTGCCCGGCGCTGAGCGAACTGGCGGCCGCCTTGCAGCAGGGACTGGCGCAGGCGGGTTTTCCGACCGAGACCCGGCCGTTCGTACCGCATGTGACCTTGTTGCGCCGGGCGCGCCGCCGGCTGCCGCCGCAGGACATCGCGCCGCTGCCGTTCGTCCTGCTGCGCGTGTCGCTGATGGAATCCACGCTGACGCCGCAGGGGCCGCAGTACCGCGAACTGCAGCACTGGCCCTGAAAGTAAAAAAACGCCACCGGGTTGCGGTGGCGTTGCGCGGTCAAGACGGGGCGAAGATCGTTCGTCCCGCCGTCATCCATGGCTCAGTGCTGCAGGATCTTGGACAGGAAGTGCTGGGCACGCTCGGAGCGGGCCTTGATGTCGCCGAAGAATTCTTCCTTGG
Organism: Pseudogulbenkiania sp. MAI-1; assembly: GCF_000527175.1. NCBI lineage: Bacteria > Pseudomonadati > Pseudomonadota > Betaproteobacteria > Neisseriales > Chromobacteriaceae > Pseudogulbenkiania > Pseudogulbenkiania sp. MAI-1. Next base: position 4,198,871 of record NZ_AZUR01000001.1, read on the forward strand.
CGCAGTCCTCGACGATGGCGCCCTTGTCCATGAAGATGACGCGGTTGGCCACCTTGCGTGCGAAGCCCATCTCGTGGGTCACGCACATCATCGTCATGCCTTCGTGCGCCAGTTCCACCATCACGTCCAGCACCTCGTTCACCATCTCCGGGTCGAGCGCCGAGGTCGGCTCGTCGAACAGCATCGCGATCGGGTCCATCGACAGGGCGCGGGCGATCGCCACGCGCTGCTGCTGGCCGCCGGAGAGCTGGCCCGGGAACTTCTCGGCGTGGGCCTTGAGGCCGACGCGGTCGAGGTAGTGCAGGCCCTTCTGGCGCGCCTCGTCCTTGCTGCGCCCCAGCACCTTCTCCTGGGCGATGGTCAGGTTCTCGGTGATCGACAGGTGCGGGAACAGCTCGAAGTGCTGGAACACCATGCCGACGCGCGCGCGCAGCTTGGGCAGGTCGGTCTTCGGGTCGCCCACCGAGATGCCGTCGACGATGATCTCGCCCTTCTGGAACGGTTCCAGCGCGTTGACGGTCTTGATCAGCGTGGACTTGCCGGAGCCCGATGGGCCGCACACCACCACCACTTCGCCCTTGTTCACTTCCGTCGAGCAGTCGGTGAGCACCTGGAAGTCACCGTACCATTTGCTGACGTTCTTGAGAGTAATCATCGCGCTCATACTGCCAACCTTTTCTGCAGGCGCTTCACCAAGGTGGAGGCGCCGAAACTGATTACGAAGTACACCACCCCGGCAAAGATCAGGAATTCGTGCGGCTGGCCGACGATATCCCCCTTGGAGCGGGCGGTGTTGAGGAAGTCCATCAGGCCCACGGCGTACACCAGCGAGGTGTCCTGGAACAGGATGATGCTCTGCTGCAACAAGAGCGGCATCATCTTGCGGAACGCCTGCGGCAGGATGATCAGCCGCATCGCCTGGCCGTAGGTCATCCCCAGCGCGTAGGCGGCGTTGAGCTGGCCCTTGGAGATGGACTGGATGCCGGCACGCACAATCTCAGCATAGTAGGCCGCTTCGAACATCATGAAGGCCACGAGGCAGGAGGTGAACGCGCCGACCGCGACGAATTCGCCGGAAATCCACTTGAAGATCAGCGGCACCACGAAGTAGAACCAGGTGATCACCAGCAGCAGCGGAATCGAGCGGAAGTAGTTGACGTAGAACTTGGCGATACCCGACAGCAGCGGGCTGCTCGACAGGCGCAAGAGCGCGAGGATAGTCCCCAGCGCCACGCCGCCGCCCACCGCCAGCAAGAGCAGCTTGAGCGTCAGCGCCATGCCATCCATGAGCCCCGGCAGGGACGGGCCGATCTGGCTGAAATCCATTATTTGGCACCTCCCATCATGCCCGGTACGCGAAGCTTACGCTCCACCCAGCCCATCAGGCCCATCAGGCTCATGTTGAGCACGAAGTAGATCACCGTGGCGAGCGTGAACGCTTCGAACAGGTTGGCCGAGAACTCGGCGGTCTGCTTGGTCTGCGCCAACAGTTCCATCAGGCCGATCAGCGAGGCCACCGAGGAGTTCTTGAAGATGTTCAGGAATTCGCTGGTGAGCGGCGGAATGATGATGCGGAAGGCCTGCGGCAACAGCACGTAGCGGTAGACCTGGGCCTGCTGGAAGCCCATCGCCATGGCGGCGTAGTTCTGGCCACGGGGCAGCGCCTGGATGCCGGTACGCACCTGCTCGCACACCCGGGCGGCGGTGAAGAGGCCGAGACAGACCACGACCGACAGGTAGGCCGAGGTGGCTGGGCTCAGGTCCTGCTTGAACCAGATCTGCGCCTGTTCCGGCAGCAGGTCGGGTACCAGGAAGTACCAGATGAAGAGCTGTACCAACAGCGGCACGTTGCGGAACAGCTCGACGTAAGCGGTGGCGATGCCGGCGGCGGCTTTGTTGGGGAGCGTGCGCATCACGCCCAGCACCGACCCCAGGATCAGCGCGATGATCCAGCCGGCCAGCGCCACGGCGATGGTCCAGCCCAGACCGGAGATGAACCAGTCGAGGTAGATCTCGCTGCCGATACCGGTGGACTTGAAGAAGACGTTCCAGTCCCAGTTGTAATTCATACCGAATCTCCAAACAAAATGGGGGAGACGACCTCCCCCGGAGCCCGGCATGTTCCTGTCCATTGCCGCGCCGGGGGAGGGCGCGGGCAGCAGCAACCCTCACGGCCAATGCGGGATCGGCTGTGAAGGTCCCCGCCTCGGGGGCGGCTGGCCGGCGCGGGCGGCGGCAATGCCGCCGTCTCGCGCCGGGGACAGGTTCACGACGGGCTCGAGTCGCCCGTCAGGATTACATCTGCTCGGCGGACTTGTCGGTCGGGTTCTTGATCAGACCCTTCAGTTCATCCGACATCGGGAAATTCAGGTTGAGGTTTTTCGGCGGAACCGGGTTCATGAACCACTTGGTGTAGATCTTGTTGATCTCGCCGGACTTGTAGGTGGCCTTGATGGCGTTGTCGACCACCTTCTTGAAGGCCGGATCGTCCTTGCGCATCATGCAGCCGTAGATCTCGAACGATTGCGGCTTGCCGGTCACCACCCACTCGGCCGGGTTCTTGGCCTTGGCCATCTCGCCGTACAGCAGGGCGTCATCCATCATGAAGGCAACGGCGCGGCCGGATTCGGCCATCAGGAACGATTCGCCGTGGTCCTTGGCCGAGATGATGTTCATGCCCATCTGCTTCTCGGCGTTCATGGCCTTGATCAGACGCTCGGAGGTGGTGCCGGCGGTGGTCACCACGTTCTTGCCCTTCAGGTCGGCGAAGTCCTTGATGCCGGAGGTCTTCTTGGTCAGGAGACGGGTGCCGATCTCGAAGATGCCGACCGAGAAGTCGACCTGCTTCTGGCGCTCGACGTTGTTGGTGGTGGAACCGCACTCGAAGTCGACGGTGCCGTTCTGTACCAGCGGGATGCGGGTCTGCGAGGTGACCAGGTTGTACTGGACCTTCAGGGTCGGCATCTTCAGCTCTTTCTTGACGGCATCGACGATCTTGTTGGCGATGTCCATCGAGTAGCCGATCGGCTGCTGGTTGTTGTCGAGGTAGGAGAAGGGGATGGAGGCGTCACGGTGACCGACGACGATGGTCCCGGAATCCTTGATCTTCTTCAGGGTGCCGGTCAGGTCGGCGGACATGGCCGGAGCAGCGAGCAGGGCGCCAACGGTGGCGGTACAAATGAGTCGAGTGGTAAAACGCATGCAAGTTTCTCCTGATTTTCCCGTTTTATTAATCCCGGCGCCCTTCGTGCGAGGGTCAGCCGTGCTGACAGCGTGCTCCGTCCCGTTGCCGACTCACTGCATCGGCGTCAGCAACTGGCGCAGGAACTGCTTGGCCCGATCATGCTGAGGGTTCATGAAAAACTCCTCAGGCTGGGCTTCTTCTATGATCTGGCCATGATCGACAAACACCACCCGGTCGGCCACTTCGCGGGCGAAGCCCATTTCATGGGTCACCACCATCATGGTCATGCCCGACTCGGCCAGGTCCTTCATCACGCGCAGCACTTCACCGATCATTTCCGGGTCCAGCGCCGACGTGGGCTCGTCGAACAGCATTACCTGAGGCTGCATGGCCAGGCCGCGGGCGATCGCCACACGCTGCTGCTGCCCACCAGAAAGCTGCGCCGGGAAGGCGTCTTTCTTGTGGGCCAGTCCAACCCGCTCTAGCAATTGCAGTGCCAGCTTTTCGGCGGCCGCCCGTTCCATCTTCTTAACCATTAGAGGCGACAGCGTGATGTTGTCAAGTACCGACAGATGCGGGTACAGGTTGAAATGCTGGAACACGAAACCCACTTCGGCACGCAGGGCGTTGAGGTCGGTCTTGGGATCGACCACGTTCTTGCCGTCCACCCAGATCTCGCCGGAGTTGATCGATTCGAGCTGGTTGACGGTGCGGATCAGCGTGGACTTGCCCGAGCCGGACGGCCCGCACACCACCACCACCTCGCCGGCCGCGACGTTCAGGTTGACGCCGTTGAGGACATGCAGGTCCTTGAACCACTTGTGCACGTTAATGAAGCGAATCATCTTGCGCTCTTTCTTTATTCGATTTTCTGTTACGTTTCAACGCGTTGCCAGCGCTCGCCGGCCACCGGGCCGGTCTTCGCCGCCCCGATTCTCGGGGCAGCTGCCGGGCAGCGCAAGCGGCAACGCCGCAGGCGTCAGCGTCGGCCGCTCAGCAGGTTGGCCATGGCCACGTACTGCTCCACCGCCAGGTTCTCCGGGCGCAGGCCCGGGTCGATATCCAGCGCGGCGAAATCGGCCTCGTCCAGCACACCCTTGAGGTTGTTGCGCAGGGTCTTGCGCCGCTGCGAGAAAGCCTGGGTGACCAGGGCTTCCAGCAGCCTCTCGTCCTTTGCCACGCCGCAGCGCCCCGGCGCCGGGATCATCCGCACCACCGCCGATTCCACCTTGGGCGGCGGCCAGAACGCGCCCGGCGGTACATGCAGAATCTGTTCCATTTCAAAGCGATACTGCAGCATCACCGTCAGCCGGCCGTAATCCGCGGTGGACGGTGCGGCCACCATGCGCTCGATCACTTCCTTCTGCAACATGAAGTGCATGTCGACCACGCGGTCGCCATAGCTCGCGAGGTGGAACAACAGCGGCGTGGAGATGTTGTACGGCAGGTTGCCGATCAGCTTGAAACGCGTGCCGATGCTGGCGAAATCGAAGGCCAGCGCGTCGCCCTCGTGGATGGTCAGGCGCTCGGGCGGGAACTCGCTCTTGAGGCGACTGATGATGTCGCGGTCGATCTCGACCACGTGCAGGTGCGGCAGCCGCGCCAGGAGCGGCCGGGTCAGCGCGCCTAGGCCGGGGCCGATTTCGACCACGATGTCGCCGGGCTGCGGGTTGACCGCGTGCACGATGCTTTCGATCACGCTGGCGTCCTGCAGGAAGTTCTGGCCGAAGCGCTTGCGGGGGATATGTTTCGTCATGGGCTTTCGTCATGAAGCGCTCATAGGGCGCATGCCATATGATGCAAAAAAGAATGGCGGGTGTGGTTTTTTTTGTCTCACTGCCTGAGTAAATTGCGAAAATAATCTATCGACAAATCTATTTTGATAGAAATATTTTTTGTGCCAACCTGGTTTCGGGCGCCATTTGCACTCCCACAGACAGCGCTACGGGACGCTTGCCACCCATTTTTGTTCGGAAAACCGAACGACATTGCCTGGCAATATACGGAAATCCGGATTGCCGCATGCTCAGCGCACCAGCGTCTGCAGGGTCAGCGCAATGGCACCGTAGCGCAGCCCCTTGCCGACGGTGAGCCACAGCACGCTGGGCAGCAGCGGCAGGCGCAGCCAGCCCGCCGCCAGCGGCAGCGCGTCGCCGATCAGCGGCACCCAGGCCAACAGCAGGGTGGCGGGGCCGAAACGCTCGAACCAGCGCGCCAGCCGGGGCGACAGTGCCTTCTTCGGCGCCAGCCGCCCCAGCCACAGGCTGCTGACGCTGCCGGCGGCATTGGCGAGCGTGGCCGCGAGCAGTGCCGGCCACAGCCAGTCCGGCCATTTATAGAGGTAGGCGGCAAGCGCCAGCTCGGAGTTGCCCGGCAGCAGCGTGGCCGACAGGAAGGCCGAGGCGGTGAGCCCGGCCAGCGCCAGCGCCGCCGCGTCCATCATTCGGTGATCTCGAAGTCCTGGCCGGAGGCTTCGCGCACCGCCTGCGACAGCGTGGCGAAGAATTCGGCGCCGTCGCGCGCGGCGAGCCACTGGCCGTCGTTCCAGGCGAAGTGGTAGCCGCCGCTCCTGGCGGCGATCCACAGCTCGTGGTTGCTGCTGTGGCGGTTGATCACGATCTTGGCGCCGTTGTCGAACTCGATTTCCAGCACGTTGCCGGTGGTGAGGAAGTCGGCGTCGAGGCCGGCGTCGTCGATGGCGTTCTCGATGCGGGCGAAGATGCCGTCGGTGAGGATGAGGAATTCGCTGTCGGTCATGTCGTCTTGTCCAGTTGGGTCGGCAGGCGGCCGGTCGATGCGCGATGTTGCCAGGCGAGCGGGCCAGGGCTGGCAGGCCTGCCTGAGGAAACGGGCGCTATGTATCGGCGCGGCGCGCTTTGCTAGTATCGTGATTTTGCCACATCGGACCCGTTCCCATGCGAACCATGATCTCCCTCGTGGCCCTGTGCCTGCTGGCCACGGCCTGCGGCTACAAGGGGCCGCTCTACCTGCCCAAGGACGCGCCGGCCCAGCAGCACAAGGACGCCTCGGCGCCGTGAGCCCGGCCTAGCCGCCCATGCCCCGCCCGCCGGGGCATTCTTCATATGGTTAGCACGGCCAGTTCCGGATCATCCTGCAGACACCGCCTGGAATGATCCACATCGCCTTCGTGGAGTGACCCAATGACCCGTTTCGCCCGCCACCTCGAGCATCACCCCATCGTCAATCCGTTTCCCGGCATCGTGAAGCTGGAGGCGGCGCTCGGCCACCCGGTCCGCGCGCGCATCGGCTCGAACGAGAGCATGCCGCAACCGGCCTCGCCGCTGTTGCAGCTGATCGGCGCCGCCGGCGCCGAGCTGGCGCGGCTCTATCCCGATCCCTACGCCCACGCGCTGCGCACGCGCGCGGCGGCGCTCAACGGCGTGGCGGCGGAGGAGGTGGTGTTCGATACCGGCGCCGACAGCCTGATCCTGCTGACGCTGCGCTTGTTCTGCAACGTCGGCGACACGGTGGTGAGCACGGCGGGGACGTATCCGACGCTGCGCTACTTCGCCGAGGGCGTCGGCGCGCAGGTGGTCGAGGTCGACTACGCCCGCCACGACGGCTTGGTGGCGCCGGACCTGGCGGCACTGGCCGAGGCCGCTCACCGCCACCGGGCGGCGCTGGTCTACCTGGCCAACCCGGACAACCCGAGCGGCCACTACCACCGCGCCGAGGCGATCGAGCGCTTGCGCGCCGCGCTGCCGGCGGACTGCGTGCTGCTGCTGGACGAGGCCTACGTCGATTTCTGCGTGGACGAGGCCGATGCGCCGCCGGCCGGGGTGCTGCCCAACACCGTGCGGCTGAGAACCTTGTCCAAGGCCTACGCGCTGGCCGGCCTGCGCGTGGGTTACGCCATCGCCACCGCCGACATCGTCGCCAAGGCCGACCAGATCCGCCCGCAGTACGCGCTGTCGGCCATCGCCCAGGCGGCGGCGCAGGCGGTGCTGGACGAGCCGGACTACGCGCGAAGGCTGATCGCCGACACGCTGGCGCTGCGTAGCCAGCTGGCGGAGGCGCTGCGCGAACGCGGCCTGACCGTGCTGCCCAGCCGCACCAACTTCGTCGCCATCGCCTACCCGGATGCCGCCATGGCCGAGCACATCCAGCGCGCCTTGCTGGCCGACGGCGTGGCGGTGCATCGCCCGCCGCACCCGGCGATGAATCAGCTGCTGCGCGTTACCGCCCATCCTCAGGCGCTCGACGCGGCGGTGCTGGACGCGCTGGCGGCGCGGGACTAGGCCGTCTCCGCCGTGTCGTAATGCACCGCGAGCCACACCGTCGGCTGCCCGGGGTCGGTCCAGTCGACGCGGTGGCGGCGGTGCGGCGCGATGTCGAGGCAGTCGCCGGGGCGCAGGTCGCGCGGCGTGCCTTCGTCCTCGAACAGCAGCTTGGCCTCGCCGGCCAGCAGCAGCACCCATTCGCCCCGGGGCTGGTCGAACCAGTAGCCGGGCGGGCTGGCCTGGCCGAACGACACGATGCGCTCGATTTTCAGGCCGGGACGGTGCAGCAGGCTGTGGAACACTTCCCGGTCGCCGGCGGCGGGCAGGTCGTTGAGTAGGTTGTGGATCATCATCGGCGTTCTCCGTGATCGGCCCGGACGGCCAAAGGGCGGGGCGAGACACCTGTCGGCCCCCCCATGACTGGATGATAGCCAAGGGCGGGCCGGGTTTCGGGCATGCGCCGTTGCAGGCTTTCCGCTGGGCACTCACGGAGAAGGCAGCCCGCAGGCTGCCGTTCTTGCATCGGTGATACCGGGCAGACGCTTACTTCAGCAACCCGGCGTTGGCTTCCAGCGCGGCCAGGGCGCATTGCTCGTCGAGATGGCCACCCGGCGCGCCGCCGACGCCGATGGCCCCGATCACTTCGTTGCCGACCTTGAGCGGCACGCCGCCCCCCAGCAGCAGGAAGCCGGGAATGTGCACCAGATTGGCGGCGCCCGGATTCTTCTGGGCGTTTTCCATCAGCGCCGAGGTCGCCGCCTTGGCCGAGGCGGCGGTGAAGGCCTTGGCGCGGCTGGCGTCGATGGTGTGGGCACCGGCGTTGTCGGCGCGGGCGAAGGCCTTGAGCAGGCCGGCGCGGTCGACCACGGCGGCGGCGACGGCGTAGCCCTTGGCCTGGCAGGCGGCGACGGTGTCGTTGGCCAGCTTCTGGGCATCGGCCAGTGCCAGGTTGCGTTCGCTCAGCGCCCCGGCGTGGGCGGCGCCGGCAAGGCAGAGCAGGGCGAGGGTGGCGAGGCGGGTGCGGATCATGTCGGGACTCCTGTCGGTTGCGTTGTTCACGGACAGGCTCAAGCTTAGTGACGGACTGTCGGTGCCGCCATGCGCCCGGCTACGGTATTGCCTCCGTAGCATTACGGAGGCATCAGCCCATCAGCGGCAGGTATTGGCGGATCAGTTGCGCCAGGGTGTCGACCTCGAGCTTGGCGAACACGTTGGCGCGGTAGGTTTCCACGGTGCGCGGCGACAGGGCCAGTTCGCGCGCGATCTCCTTGTTGGTCATGCCGGCGCAGACGCGCAGCAGCACTTCTTGTTCGCGCCCTGACAGCCGTTCCAGCCGCTGGCGCGCCTCCTGGGTGGCCGCCAGCGTGGCGCGGCTGGCGATGTGCTGGCGCAGCGCCTTCTGCACGGTGTCGAGGAACAGGTCGTCATCGACCGGCTTTTGCAGGAATTCCACCGCACCGCCCTTGAAGGCGCGCCGGCACAGGTCGACGCTGCCGTGACCGGTCAGCAGGATCACCGGCAGGTCGGCCTCCGTCGCCAGCCGTTCCAGCACGTCGAGCCCGCTCATGCCGGGCATGCGGATGTCGAGCACCACGCAGCCGATGGCGGCGCGGTCGAAGCGGGCGAGGAAGTCTTGCGGGTCGGCGTAGGGTTCGGCACGCAGGCCGACGCTCTTCAGCAAGAGCGCCAGGCCGGCGCGCACCGCTTCGTCGTCGTCGACCAAGTGGATCAGCGGCGATTGCCGGTTTTCGTTCATGTCGGATCTCCCTTGGCCAGCGGCAGCGTCAAGGTGAAGCTCGCGCCGCCTTCCGGCCGGTTGGCTGCCGTTAACCGCCCGTGCAGCGAGCCCGCCAGGGTCTCGCATAGCGACAGGCCCAGCCCCATGCCGCCCGGACGGGTGCTGTAGAACGGTTCGAACAGCCGCGGCAGAGCGTCGGCGGCGATGCCGGGGCCGTTGTCGACGACGGCAAAGCGGTAGTGCCCGCCTTCCGCCACGCCGCCGACTTCGATGCGACGCGGCGGCGGCGCTTCGCGCAGGGCGGCGATGGCGTTCAGCAACAGGTTGTGCAGGATCTGTTCCAGCGCCACGCGCTCGCCGAGGGGAGAGCAGCCAGGGCTGGCGTTGTGCCAGTCGAGACGGATGGCGTGCCGGCGCAATTCCGGCTCGAGCAGGAATTGCAGGGTAGCGAGCAGCTGGTCGGGGTCGACCGCGTGTGTCGCCGGCGGCGCATCGGGTTGCGCCACCAGGGCGCGCAGCCGGGCGATGATGTCGGCGGCGCGGCGTGCCTGCTCGGCGCTGGTGCGCAGCGCCTGGCGCACGCTGTCCTGCTCGTCCGGATCGTCCAGCAGGCGCTCGGCGGCGCGGGTATGGGCCAGGATGGCGGTGAGCGGCTGGTTCAGTTCGTGTGCCAGCCCGGCGGCCATTTCTCCCAGCGTGTTCAGCCGCGCCACGGCGGCGAGCCGGGCACGCTCGCGTTCGCGCCGGGCGGCGGCACGGCTCTGCTGCCAGCCGGCGCCTCCGGCCAGCAAGCCGGCGCACAGGGCGCTCCACAGCAGCGCGCGGGCCCACGGCCACTCGCCCGGCGTCAGCGCATGGCGGCTGTGCAGCACGAAGGGCTGGCCGGGTGCCGCCAGCGGTTTGTCGATGGCCAGCGTCCAGCCCAGCCACGGCGCTTCGGGCTGACGCTGCAGCAGCATCAGCGGTCCCTGCGGCAGTTCCAGCTGCACGTTGCCGAGCGCCGCCGGCCAGTCGCCCGCTGCCAGCAGGCGGCGGCTGTCGATCAGCAGCGCCCAGCCCGAGGCGTGCGCCAGCCAGTAGCGACCATCGCCGGACGGCAAGGCCAGCGGATGCTGCAGCCGTGCGGCACGGGCCACGGCGGCGGCCAGTCCGGGCGGGGCGGCGCCATCGCCATGCCAGCGCCCATCGTGCCAGCGGCCGAGCGCCAGCAACTGCGGCAGCGCCGAGCGCAGGCCGGGGAACAGGGCGGCCGGAGGCGGCGCCTGCGGCAATACCGCCAGCGTGGCCAGCACCGCCTCGTGCTGCACGGCCTTCTGGCTAAACAGGCGGTGGGTGATGCTGGTGTCCTGGAGGAAGCGCGCCTTGCGCTCGGCCAGGGTCTGCGCGGCGAGCCAGCCGGCGCCGGCCAGGCTCAGGCCGAGCCAGACCAGCTGGAGGCGGCGGGAGCGGGATGTCATGGCGGCATTATGGCACGGCGTGGCGCCGGCCCCCTTCCGTAGCGCTACGGAGGAGGGGCCGGGTTGGCAAGGCGGGGGGCATACCGCCAGAGAGGCGGCTTACTCCCCCCGGAGCAGCTGCAGCAGTGCGTCGGCATTGAGCTTGGCGCTGATCTCGCCGCCTTCCAGCAGGCTGTCGGCCAGGTCGCGCTTGGCGGCGTGCAGCGCCACGATCTGTTCCTCGATGGTGTGCTCGGCCACCAGCCGGTAGACGGTGACGGGGCGCTGCTGGCCCATGCGGTGGGCGCGGTCCGAGGCCTGGTCTTCCACCGCCGGGTTCCACCACGGGTCGAGGTGGATGACGTAGTCGGCGGCGGTGAGGTTGAGGCCGGTACCGCCGGCCTTGAGGCTGATCAGGAACAGCTCTCCCTCGCCGGCCTGGAAAGCGTCGACGCGTGCCTTGCGCTCCTTCGGCGGGGTGGCGCCGTCGAGGTATTGGTAGGCGATGCCGCGCTCGTCGAGCCAGCCGCGCACGATGGCGAGATGATCGACGAACTGGCTGAACACCAGCGCCTTGTGGCGGTTGTCCAGCAGCTCCTCGGCGATCTCGGCGAAGGCGGCGAGCTTGCTGCCGGCGAGCGGACTGTCCTCCAGCACCAGGCGCGGGTGGCAGCAGAAGCGGCGCAGCCGGGTGATTTCGGCCAAGACCTTGAGCGGTTTGCTGTCGTCCTGGCCCAGCGCGTCGAGCTTGTCCACCGCCTGCTGGCGCAGCGCCTCGTAGAGATGCATTTCCTCGCCGGACAGCGGCACCTTGAGGGTGATCTCGGTGCGCGGCGGCAGTTCGTCCAGCACCTGGCTCTTGGTACGGCGCAGGAGGAAGGGTTGGATCAGCGCCTTGAGCGCCTTCCTGGCGTTCTTGTCGCCGCGCTCGACCGGGATGGCGAAGCGCTGGTTGAAGCGTTCCTGGCTGCCCAACAGGCCGGGGTTGAGGAAACGGAATAGGCTCCACAGCTCGCCCAGGTGGTTTTCCACCGGGGTGCCGCTGGCGGCGAGCTTGAAGCCGGCCGTAAGGCCCAGCGCCGCCTGGGCGCGCTTGGTACCCGCGTTCTTGATCGCCTGCGCCTCGTCCAGCACCACGCTGGTCCACGGCACCGCGGCGAAGGCGTCGGCATCCTGCTGCAGCAGGCCGTAGCTCGTCACCACCAGGTCGAACGGGGCCAGGTCGGCCAGCGCGCGCTGCTGCTGGTAAAAGCGGACTCGGAGCGTCGGGGCGAAGCGGGCGGCTTCGGCCAGCCAGTTGAGCGCCACCGAGGTCGGTGCCACCACCAGCTGCGGCCCGGCCGGGGCGCGCTCGAGCAGCAAGGCCAGCGTCTGCACCGTCTTGCCGAGCCCCATGTCGTCGGCAAGACAAGCGCCCACGCCCCAGCGCGCGAGCCGGGACAGCCAGGCGTAGCCTTCCAGCTGGTAGTCGCGCAGTTCGGCCAGCAGCGTGGAGGGCGGCTTGGGCTGGTAGTCGCGCAGGCTCTCCAGCGTGGCGAGCTGTTCGCACCAGGCGGCGTCGGCCTCGAACTGGCCGGCCTCCTGTTCCAGCTCGGCCAAGAGCGGGGCGGTCAGGGCGGAGAGGCGGATGGCGCCGTCCTTGCCGACGTGATCGGCCAGCAGCGCCAGTTCGTCGAGCCGACGGCGCATGGCATCGGTGAGCGCCAGCCAGTCCTGCTCGCCGAGCTTGAGGAAGCGTCCGGGGCCGGCCTGCAGCAGTTCCAGCAGCTGGCGCAGTTGCAGCACACGGCCGTCGTCGAGTTCGACATCGCCGGAGAGCACGAACCAGTCGCCCTGCCGTTTCAGGCCGAACTTCATCTGGGCCAGGCCACGGCGTGCCTTGATGCGCATGCGTTCACCTTCCGGCCAGACGCACTCCAGCATGGCCGGGTCCATCGCCTGCAATTCGGACAGCACTTCCAATGCCGCCTGCGGCTCGGCCAGCTGCCATTCCTGGCCGTCGCCGTCGGCTTGAGCCAGCGCCGGGCAGGCATCGAGCAGGGCTTGCAGCGCCTGCTTTTCCTGCCGCAGATCGCGGCGCGTCTGCAGGGCCTTGCCCTCCACCTCGCCCATCAGGTTTTCCATACCCTGGCCGGGCTTGCACCAGGCGCCACCGGGCAGCGGTCGCACCAGCAGTTGCAGGCGCAGGCCCTGCTCCAGCGGCAGCAGGTGGGCGTAGAGCCGGGTGTCGGCCGGCACGGTGGCGACGTGGGCCGCCAGCTCGGGGAGATCGGAGTGGATCGGCACCAGCGGCGCGATGCGGGTGATGGCCTCCATCAGTTGCGCCTTGGCCGCCAGCGGCACGGTCAGTTCCTTGCCGACGATGGCGGCGATCTGGCGGATTTCCTTGCTGACCGGGTAGACCACCAGCCGCGTCGGGGTGTCCTTTTCCCACACCACTTCGCTGTCGGGGCCGACGCGGGCCGGGGTCAGCTTGAGCTGGATGTGGGCACCGCTTTCCTTCAACTGCAGCGCCACCTGGCCGGCGACGATGTCGATGCGCACGTCGGGGGCGTCGGCCCAGAACAGCGCCGGATGGCCGACCAACGCCGGCAGCGCCTTTTCGCCGTCGAGTTCGTAGCTGGAGCCGCCGTAGTAGCCGTCATAGCTGCGCTGGATGTGGCGGATGACGTTGCGGTCCTGTTCCAGCAGGTAATCGTAGCTGTCGGCCTCGTCCTGCAGCCGCTTGAGCGCCACGGCGCGGCCCTTGCTCCATTGGCCCTTGGCGCCGAGCTTCTGTTCGCGCGGTTCGAGCAGCACGCCGTGGCGTGCCGCACTGACGAACCAGGCGAGCCGGGTCGGGTTTTCCGACGCCGGTCGTGCTTCGCCTGCCTTGCCGGGGGCGAGCGAGAACAGCGCGGTGAGCGCATGCTGCCAGGCTTCGCGACGCTGGTAGACATCCAATAATGGCCGCGCGCCGTGCCGGCTGTGCCAGTCCGGCGTGCTGCGGGGCTCGCCGAATTGCCGCTCCAGCAGCACCTCCAGCTCTTCGACCACGCGCTGGTAGCCTTCCTGATGCATGCGCTCGCGGAAGGCGTGCAGCGTGGCTTGCCAGCCCCTGGTGGTGGCCTGCCGGGCATCGAGCCAATAGAGCGCCAGCGCCAGCATCAGGCCGTCCAGCCCGGCCAGGTGGATCTGCTCGGGCAGACCAAGGTAAGCCGGCACCGCCACGCCTTCCTGCAGCGCTACCAGGTGCTGCAGCAGGGCGTAGCTCTGGCCGAGGTTGTGCTTGATGCCGTGCTGGATCGCCTGCTTCAGCTCGGCCTGGCGGGCCGGATCGGCCGCGCCCAGCAAGGCCAGGCAGTAGAGCGCGTGCAGTTCGGCCGGCAAGTCGAGCTTGCGTTGCCGGGTTTCTGCCTTGCGCTGTTCGCGCCAGGCGTCGAGATGGGCCAGCGCCGCGCCGTAGCTGCCCTGCAGCAGCAGGGCGCTGAGCGCACCGCCGAGGCTGTTGCCGATGCGGCCGAACTGCGCCACCCGCTCGCCGTCGCCGCGCCACAGCGCTTGGCGCAGCAGCCATTCGGCCAGTTCTTCCCAGTCGCTGTAGCCGCTGTCCCAGCGCGACAGCGCGTAGTCGTAACCGTGGCGGAAGCCGTCGAAACGCCAACAGGCTTCCGGCAGGTAGTCGAGCAGCAGCATCACCTGCACGTCGTCAGCCAGCCCGTCGAACAGCGCGCGCCCGGCGGCGTCGGCGAACAGCCGCTTGGCCGGCGAGGGCGGCGTCTGCCCGGCACGCTGTTGCAACTCATGCAGTTGCGCGAGCCAGCGCTGCGCCGGTCGGGCCTGGCCACCGAGCACGGCAAGCCACAGTTGCAACTGGCACTGCGCCAGGTCGGCCGCTCCCCAGCTCGCCTGACGGCTGCCGAGATGCTCGGGCAGCAGCTTGCTCCAGCGCGCCAGCTCGCGCCGGTCCTGCAGCAGGGGCAACAGCGCGGCGGTGCGCGCCGCCGGCGCCAGGCGGAAGGGCAGGCCGGGGGTGCGCACGATCCACTGCCGGTTCTCCAGCTCGGCCAGCAGCGTACCGAGCCGGACGCTGTCGAGCGCCTTGCCGTGGTCGTCGTGCACCTCGGCGCGATGCAGCAGCGTCAACAGGTTGGCCTTGGTCTCGCCGCCGGGCAGCAGCGCCAGCACGGACAGCAGCGCCTGGTGGGCGGGAGTGAGGGCGGGCTCGATGGGATCGGAAAACAGGTCGGTCATGATTGGTGGGTAAGGGCAGCAGGACGGCCGGCCAGGCCGCAGCCCCAGGTAGAGTTCTGCAGCCTGGCCGGTTTCAGCGGAACTTAGATCTTCGCCAGCGCGCGGCGCGCCGCGGCGATGGTCTCGTCGATCAGCGCGTCGGTATGGGCGATCGACACGAAGCCGGCCTCGTAGGCGGACGGCGCCAGGTAGATGCCTTCGTCGAGCATGGCGTGGAAGAACGCCTTGAAGCGGGCGATGTCGCAGCGAGTCGCCTCGGCGTAGCTGGTCGGCACGGTATCGCTGAAGTAGAAGCCGAACATGCCGCCCACGCTGTCGGTACTCATCGCCACGCCGGCCTCGCGCGCGGCCTCGGCGAGACCCGCAGCCAGCTTGGCGCTGCGCGCGGAGAGCGTGTCGTGGAAGCCCGGCTGCTGGATCAGCTTGAGCGTGGTCAGCCCGGCCGCCACCGCCAGTGGATTGCCGGACAGCGTGCCGGCCTGATAGACGTTACCCAGCGGCGCGATCTTGGCCATGATGTCGGCACGGCCGCCGAATGCCGCCAGCGGCATGCCGCCGCCCACCACCTTGCCCAGCGTGGTCAGGTCCGGCGTGATGCTGTGCAGGCCCTGGGCGCAGTTCAGCGCCACGCGGAAGCCGGTCATCACCTCGTCGTAGATCAGCAGTGCGCCGTGCTGTTCGGTCAGCGCGCGCAAGGCCTGGACGAACTCGGCCGACGGCTTGATCAGGTTCATGTTGCCGGCGATCGGCTCCAGGATCACGCAGGCGATCTGGTCGCCGACTTCCTTGAAGGTGTCGGCGAGCTGCTGCACGTCGTTGTACTGCAGCACCAGGGTGTGCTTGGTGCAGTCGGCCGGCACGCCGCCGGAGGACGGGTTGCCGAAGGTCAGCAGGCCGGAGCCGGCCTTCACCAGCAGGCTGTCGGAATGACCGTGGTAGCAGCCCTCGAACTTGACGATCAGGTCGCGCCCGGTGAAACCACGCGCGAGGCGGATGGCGCTCATCGTCGCCTCGGTGCCGGAGCTGACGAGACGAAGCTGCTCGACGGACGGCAAGAGCTTGCAGATTTCCTCGGCAATCTCGACCTCGCCCTCGGTCGGCGCGCCGAACGACAGCCCGCCGACGGCGGCGTCCTGCACCGCCTTGACCACCTCGGGATGGGCATGGCCGAGGATGGCCGGGCCCCAGGAGCCGACGTAGTCGAGGTACTGCTTGTCGTCGGCATCCCAGAAATAGGCGCCTGCGGCGCGCTTGACGAAGCGCGGCGTGCCACCGACCTGGCCAAAGGCGCGTACCGGCGAGTTGACGCCGCCGGGGATCACTTGCTTGCCACGTTCAAACAGTTCGAGATTGCGGGACATGATGGTTTCCTGATGAGAGCAATGTTCAGAGCTTGGCCGAAACGTCAGAGTCTAGTGCAGCGGGCGGGCGAACCCAAGCCTCGCACGGCAACCGACGCTCATTCCTGCGGCCAGCGGGTATACGGATTCTTCGACAGGTAGGCGTTGGTGTAGCGCCCGTCGTGGGTGACTTCCTCGCCGAGCCAGGCCGGCTTGTCGAACGGCGTGTCCTCGGCCGGCAGTTCGATCTCGGCCATCACCAGGCCGGCGTTCTCGCCGAAGAACTCGTCCACTTCCCAGACGAAACCGCCGTGTTCGATGCGGTGGCGCAGCTTGTCGACCACCATCGGGCACATGCGGTCGAGCATGGTCTGGGCGTCGGCGAGCGGGATGGCGTACTCGAACTCGTGGCGTGAGACGTCGGTGACGTGGCCCTTCAGCGTGAGCCAAGCCTGCTCGCCGACCACGCGCACGCGCACCGTGCGCTCCTTCTCCACCGACAAATAACCCTGGCGGTAACGCACGCCCTCGGCCAGCCCGCGCCAGCCGTCGTTGGCGACGCGAAAGCGCCGCTCGATTTCCATTCCCATGTCGTTTCCTTGATTAACCATCTGGGGACCAGAGTCTATCCCAGTAGGCGAGCGAGCCAAGGCAGGTTGAGTGCCGTCCGAAACGTAGGATGGGTGGAGCAAAGCGAAACCCATCGACCGAAGTTGATGGATTCCGGCAGCGGATGCCTTCACCCATCCTACGAGCGCTCAAGATGCGAAGGTGCAGCCGCCTAATGGGATGGACTCTCAGAAGGGTTTGACCACCACTAATATCACCACCGCCAGCAACACCAGCACCGGCAGCTCGTTGAACACGCGAAACCAGGTGTGGCTGCGCGTGTTGCGGTGCGCGGCAAAGGCTTTGCAGAAGCGCCCGCAGACGCCGTGGTAGGCCACCAGGCCGGCCACCAGCGCCAGCTTGGCGTGCAGCCAGCCACCGCTGTGGCCGTAACCGAACATCAGCCACAGGCCCAGCGCCAGCGCCAGCACGCCGAGCGGGGTCATGAAGCGGTAGAGCTTGTTCATCATCATCAGCAGCCGCTCGTACTCGGCCGGGTGCTCGGCCATGGCCAGGTTGACGAAGATGCGCGGCAGGTAGAACAGTCCGGCGAACCACGCCACCACGAAGAAGATGTGGAACGCCTTGAGATAGAGATACGCCAATTCAGGCCCCGTAATACAGTCGAAGGGTTTTCGGCAGACGCGCCAGCACCAGCTTACGCGATTCGGCGATGCCGGCCTTGATGTCGGGCAAAGCCAGGCCTTGCAGCGAGCTCACCTGGATCCAGCGCGCCCGCGCCAAGTAGGGTGCTGGGCGCACCCCGGGCAGGCCGGTCAGCGCCAGGAAATCCTCGGCCGCCACCTTGTAGGCCACGCTGTCCGGCAGGAACAGCGCGAACATCTTGTTTTCCAGGCTCACCACACGGCACTGCTGCCACTTCAGGTCGAAGCTGGCGCCGGGCAGGGCCAGCGCGTATTGCTCCAGTTCGGCGAGGTGAGCGACGAGGTCGGCGGCGGGTTCCGGTTTCACGTGAAACGTCGCCTCAGCGCTTGCGCGCCGCCTCGTAGAGCGGCATCACGCGCGGAATGCGCGCCGACAGCTCCTGGATGCGGCTGCTGCCGGAGGGGTGGGTGGAAAGGAATTCCGGGCCGTTGCCGTCGCCCGTGGCCAGCATCTTCTTCCACACGCTGACCGCGGCGTTGGGGTTGTAGCCGGCACGCGCCATCAGCTCCAGCCCGATGACGTCGGCCTCGCTCTCCATGGTGCGGCTCTTGGGCTTGGTCAGCGCCAGATCGCCGGCCAGCGAGGCCAGGTCCATCGCGCCCTGTCCCAGGCCGGCCAGGGCGCCGACCACCGACAACCCCATCTGCTGGGCGTAAGCCTGGCTCATCTGCTCGCGCGAATGCTCGCGCAGCGCGTGCGCCATCTCGTGGCCGATCACGGCGGCCAGTTCGTCGTCGGTGAGCGCGAGCTTGGTGATCAGACCGGAATAGACCATGACCTTGCCGCCCGCCATGGCGTAGGCGTTGAGCTCGGGCGAGTCGGCGACGTTGACTTCCCAGCGCCAGGTACGCGCGTCGGGGCGGAACACCGGGGTCTGCGCGATCAGGCGGTTGGCGACGTTGCGCACGCGTGCGGTCAGGGCGGGGTTGCTGTTGAGCTTGCCGGCGCTGCGCACCTTGTTCAGTTCCTGCGCGTAGGACTTGGCGGAGGCCTGTTCCACCTCCTGCGACGACAGCAGCATGGTCTGCTTGCGCTCCACACCCACCGCCCCGGACTGGGTGGTGGAGACCTGGGCGCAGCCGGCGGCGGCGGCCAGGGTAACGGCCAACAGCGACAATTTCCACGACATCACGTTTTTCTTCCTCGTGCTCACGGGGCCGGGTTCAGAACTCGACCATCTCGAAATCTTCCTTGCGGGCGTCGCAGTCCGGGCAGGTCCAGTTGACCGGCACGTCTTCCCAGCGGGTGCCCGGGGGGATGCCGTCTTCGGGGCGGCCCGCCTCTTCCTCGTAAATGAAACCACAAATGAGACACATCCAACTGCGCATCGCCTTCGGCCCCTGCTCGGTTAAAATGATAATTCTAAGAACCTGTTCACGATCTGTCGCGAGCGTCCCTCAGCGGGGTGAAGAGCAGCGCAGAAACCGGAATGTACATACAGTACATGAGGATTTCGAGCAGTGCATGATCCCCGATCAGGGACGCGCAGCAAGATCGTGAACAGGTTCTAAATCCTGACCGACAAAGAGGCCAAGCTTTGACCACTCCTTCCCCTCTGCCTGCCGTATTGACGCTGGCCGGTTCCGACCCCTCCGGGGGCGCCGGCATCCAGGCCGACATTCTGACGCTGGCGAGCCTCGGTTGCCACCCCTTGTCGGTGATTACCGCGATTACCGTGCAGGACACCGCCGGTGTCAACGACTTCCTCGTCATGGAGGCCGACTGGGTCAACGACCAGGCGCGCTGCCTGTTAGAGGACATCCCGGTCGCCGCGTTCAAAATCGGCATGATCGGCAGCGTCGAGAACGTGGCGGTGATCGCCCAACTGATGGCCGACTACCCCGACATCCCGCTGGTGTACGACCCGGTGCTGGCCAGCGACGGCGGCGACGACCTCACCGACGACGATCTGATCTCCGCACTGCGCGACATGCTGCTGCCGCAAGTCAGCGTGCTCACCCCGAACAGCATCGAGGCGCGCCGCCTGGCCGCCAACGACCCGGACGAGGAAGACAGCCTGACGCTCGACGACTGCGCCAAGCGACTGTTGGCGCTGGGCTGCGAGCACGTGCTGATCACCGGCACCCACGAGAACACGCGCGAGGTGATCAACGCCCACTACAACCAGGACCTCAAGGTGCGCCAGCACCACTGGGAGCGGCTGCCCGAGCGCTACCACGGCTCCGGCTGCACGCTGGCCTCGGCTATCGCCGGCATGCTGGCTGCCGGCGCGCCGGTGGAGGACGCCATCACCGACGCCCAGGAATACACCTACCAGACGCTGCTCAACGCCTTCCGTCCCGGCATGGGCCAGTACATCCCGGACCGGCTGTTCTGGGCACGTGAAGTGGCGGAAGAGGAAAGCGAGAACGGCGACGGCGCGCAGCAGACCGAAGAGGGAGACGAAATTGGCCACGCGTGAGGGGCTGTACGCCATCACCCCGGACACCGACGACAGCGAGCGGCTGATCGAGCTGGTCGGCGACGTGCTGCCGCACGGCGTGCGCCTGCTGCAGTACCGCAACAAGAGCCAGGACCCGGTACGCCGGCTGTGGCAGGCCAGCCTGCTGGCCAGCCTGTGCCAGAGCCACGGCGTCACCTTCATCGTCAACGACGACGTGGAGCTGGCGCTGTCGGTCGGTGCCGACGGCGTGCACCTCGGCCGTGACGACGCCGCCATTGCCGCGGCACGCGCGCGGCTGGGGCCGGACGCGGTGATCGGTGCCTCGTGCTACGACGACCTCGCCCTGGCCGAGGCGGCGGTGGCGGCGGGGGCCAGCTACGTCGCCTTCGGCGCGGTGTTTCCGTCCGGCACCAAACCGAACGCGGTGCGCGCGCCGCTGGAATTGTTCGGCCAGGCCAAGCGGTTCGGCGTACCGACCGTCGCCATCGGCGGCATCACCCCGGCCAACGCCGGCGAGGTGGTCGCCGCCGGCGCCGACATGCTGGCGGTGATCGGCGCGCTGTTCGACGCCGCCGATCCGGCCCAGGTCGCCGAACGGCTAGCAGCCACGTTCCGGCGCTGAACCGGATCGGCGCCGCTGGTTTCACGTGAAACCGACGGCCACAAACGCCAAACGGCGGGAGAGCGACTCCCGCCGTTTTTTTTATGCCGCACTCGGCCGTCCCGGAAAGCGGAAAACAGAGCGGAAACGGGAAGTCAGCGGCGCTCCAGGCCGAGCGCGATCAGCTCGACGATGCGCTCGCTGGCGCCGCGGTGGGTCATGGTGAATGCTCGCGCCGCCTGGCTCATGGCCTGGCGCAGGGCCGGGTCGGCCAGCAAGGCTAGCGCCGTGTCGACCAGCGCGCCGGCATCGGCCACTTGCCGCGCGGCACCGGCCTCGAGCGCCTTGGTGCTGGCGTCGGCGAAGTTGAACATCGACGGCCCGAACAGCACCGGCACGCCGACGCTGGCCGGTTCGATCAGGTTCTGCCCGCCCAGAGGCAGCAGGCTGCCGCCGACGAAGGCGAGGTCAGCGGCGGCGTAGTAGCCGAACAGCTCGCCCATGCTGTCGCCGATCCAGACCTGCGTCGTGTCGCGCAGCGCGGCGCCGTCGCTGCGGCGCTGCACGGTAAAACCGGTCGCCTCGGCCAGCTCCGCCACGCGGTCGAAACGTTCCGGATGACGCGGCACGATCACCAGCAAGGTGGCGCCGACGCGCTCGCCGGCCGCGCGCCAGACATCGAGGATCAGCGCCTCCTCGCCATCGCGCGTGCTGGCGCACACCAGCACCGGGCGCGCGCCAATGCGCTGGCGAAACGTCTCGCCCAGCGCCAGCGCCGCCTCGGGCGGGGCGAAGTCGTACTTGGTGTTGCCGCAGACGGCGACGTCAACGGCGCCCAATTGCTGCAAACGGCCAGCATCATCAGCTGTTTGGGCAGCAATGGCACGGAACCGGCGCAAGGCCGGCGCCATCAGCCTGGCCACCTTGCGATAGCCCTTGAGCGATTTTTCCGACAAGCGCGCGTTGGCCAGGAACAAGGGCACGTCCTGCTCGTGCGCGGCGTGGATCAGGTTGGGCCACAGCTCGGTCTCCATCAGCACGCCGAAACGCGGACGGTAGCTCCGCAAGAAGGCGCGCACGGCACCGGGGTAATCGTAGGGCAGGTAACGCACTTCGGCGTCGGGATAGAGCGAACGCGCGGTGGCGCGCCCGGTCGGCGTCATCTGGGTGACGAGCAGCGGCGCGTCCGGCCAGCGCCGGCGCAGGGCCGCCACCAGCGGCAAGGCGGCGCGCGTCTCGCCGACCGACACCGCATGCACCCAGATCGCGCCGGTCGCGGCCGGCGTCACCGCTCGGCCGAAACGCTCGTCCCAGTGTTCGAGGTAGGCCGGCGCCTGCCGTGCGCGCTTCTTCAGGTAACGCCGGATCAAGGGCGTGGCCAGCGTCCACAACCCACTGTACAAGGCACGCCAGATCACGCCGCGCTCCGCACCCGCGCCAGCGCCGCCAGCACCTCGTCCACCGCCGGGCATTGCCCGGCATTGCCCAGGTTCAGCGCACGCGCGCCTTCCACCACGCCGGTCCGGGCCGGATCGGTATCGGTGTAGAGCGCCACCAGCGGCACGTTCAACGCGTTGGCCATGTGGGTCAGCCCGGTATCGACGCCGACCACCGCCGCGGCATGGCCGATCAGGCCGGCGGCCTGTTTCAGCGTCAGCTTGGGCGCCACCACGGCGGCGTGCATCTTGCCGGCCAGCCGCTCGGCACGGGCCTTTTCCTGTTCGTTGCCCCACGGCAGCACCGCCACCAGACCATCCTGCCGCGCCAGCGTGTCGGCCAGCTGCACCCAGCGCTCCTCCGGCCATTCCTTGGAAGCCCGGCTGGTGGCGTGCAGCAGCACGGCGTAGTCGCCGGGCAGCAGCCAGGCCGGCCGGGGACCGGCGTGGACGCCGAAATCCGGCACGCCTTCCGGCTCGTAGCCGAAGGTCAGGCCGAACAGCCGGCGGTTGCGCTCAATCGCCGAGAGCTGGCGGCTGACGCGGTGTTTCTTGTCGTAGAACAGGCTGGCCAGCGGCTCGCGGATGCTGGACCAGCCGTAGCCGGCGAGCGGGGCGCGCGCCAGCTTGGCCGGCAGCGCGCTCTTGACCAAGCCTTGGGCGTCCAGCACCAGATCCCATGGCCGCGCCCGCAGCTGCTCGCGGAACACGCGCATCTCGGCCCAGGTGGCCGGCGACAGCAGCGACTTGCGCCAGCGCCGCCAGGCGATCGGAATCACCGCCCGCACGCCCGGATGCAGGGCGGCGATGTCGGCGAAGCCTTCTTCGGCCAGCCAGGCCAGGCGCAGGTTGGGGTAATGCGCGATCAGGTCGGTCACGGCGGGCCAGGTGTGGATAAGGTCGCCCATCGACGAGGTGCGCACGATCAGCACGTTCATCATGCCGGCATTGTACGAGCGCCCCTGTGGTTAACCAAGTAAAATCCACCGCCAAGAACTGTGGATAAACGGCTGTGGACAAGTCGCGGCCGATTTATCCACAATCTGTCCGAACGTTGCCGGCTGAAACAATCCCACGTTCATCAACAAGGCAAGTAGCTGAGCGAACAGGTCGTTTTCCCGTTTATCCACAAATGATGCGACGCTTCTTCTGTAGTTTCATTTTATAAAAGGGCGTCAATGAAAAGACCGATGCCGGGCAAAATGCGCTGCTCACAGCCGGCACGCACAAGCTGCTGACAAGCTGTGGGTAAGAGATGTCAATCGGCGGGTCTGCAATTTATCCACAAGCGATGCAAGCCTTGAAACGATGTTTGGCAACAGCTTTTCAAGTAGGCCAAGGTATTGATAAATAATCAGGAAAACGACTTGTCCACAGCTGGACTAGCGCTTCTACCAGTTTCTTCCGTTTTTATATTTAAAGGGCTAACAAAACACCATGAGCTCAGCATTGAGCATCGTTCTGATCACCAAAAATGCAGCGCAACAGCTCGCAAGCTGCCTGGAGAGCTGTCGGTTTGCCGACGAAATCGTGGTGGTGGATTCGGGCAGCACGGACGATACCGTGTCCATTGCTAAAAGCTATAACGCCAAAGTTATCCACCAGGACTGGCTGGGATTCGGCCCCCAGAAACAGTTCGCGGTACGGCAAGCCCGCCACGACTGGGTACTCTGCCTCGATGCCGACGAATGGCTTTCGCCAGAATTGGCCATGGAAATCAAAGCCTTGCCGAACAATCCACAGCCGGCGGCCTACCGTTTTCCGCGCAGCAACAAATTCATGGGGCGTTTCCTGCGTCATGGCGAGGGCTATCCGGATCTCAGCCTGCGCCTGTTCGACCGGCGTCGTGCGCGCTGGTCCGATCACGCGGTGCACGAATACGTCATCGTCGACGGGCCTGTGGAAAACCTCAGGGGCGACCTGATGCACGAGTCGGGCGAGGACATCGCGCTCTACCTCAGCAAGCAGAACCGTTACACCGATCTGCAGGCGCAAGCGCTGTTCGCACGCGGCAAGAAGGTGGGCTGGCCCAAGCTGGTGTTCAGTCCGCTGCTGCGATTCCTCAAGTTCTACCTGCTGCGCCAGGGCTTCCGCGACGGCGTGCCGGGGCTGGTGCACATCAGCATCGGCTGCTTCAACAGTTACATCAAATACGCGAAGCTGATCGAGCTTCACCGTCTGGAGAACAAACAATGAAAGTACTGGTCACCGGCGCTGCCGGTTTCATCGGTCGCGCCGTGTGCGAAAAACTGCTGGACAAGGGCGGGGTCGAGGTGGTGGCGGTGGATAACCTCAACGACTACTACGCCGTCGAGCTCAAGCACGCCCGCCTCGCCACGCTGCAGGGCCGTCCGGGCTTCGCCTTCCATAAGCTCGACATCGCCGACTGGGAGGCGCTTCAGGCGCTGTTCGCCGCCGAGCGCGTCGACTACGTGATCCACCTCGCCGCCCAGGCCGGGGTGCGCTACAGCATCCAGAACCCCCACGCCTACGCCCAGAGCAACCTGGTGGGTTTCACCAACGTGCTGGAAGCCTGCCGCCGCTACCCGGTCAAGCATCTGGTGTACGCCAGCTCCAGCAGCGTCTACGGCCAGAACGCCAAGGTGCCGTTCTCGGAGGACGACCGCGTCGACGCGCCGGTGAGCTTCTACGCTGCCACCAAGAAGGCCAACGAGGTGATGGCGCACAGCTACGCCCACCTCTACGCGCTGCCCGTCACCGGCCTGCGCTTCTTCACCGTGTACGGTCCGTGGGGCCGCCCCGACATGGCGCCGTGGCTGTTCACCGAGGCCATCCTCAAGGGCGAGACCATCAAGGTGTTCAACCACGGCAAGATGCAGCGCGACTTCACCTACATCGACGACATCGTCGAAGGGGTGCTGCGCGTGATGGAGCATGTGCCGCAGGGCGCCGCCGGGCGGCCGCCGTACCAGCTGTTCAACATCGGCAACCACAACCCGGTCGAGCTGATGGAGTTCATCCGCGCCACCGAGGCCGCCTGCGGACGCGAGGCGGTGAAGGACTACTACCCGATGCAGGACGGCGACGTGCCGGTGACCTACGCCGACACCGCCAAGCTGCGCACCGCGGTCGGTTTCTCGCCCGACACGCCGCTGGCCGCCGGCATGCAGCGCTTCGTCGACTGGTACCGCGCCTACCACGGCGCTTGAGCCGGGATGCTTGCAGGATCACGGCCGATATAGGATCTGCCGGCCGATACGCCGTGGCAGGGCGATAAGGGCCCGCCACGGCGTTTTTGTCCTAGCAAGCTATTCGGCAATCCAAAACCAGCAAAACCGCGCAGCGGCCGTTTACGGGCCGGGAAAGGCCCTGTTTTAAAGCTGTTCATTTGGGATTTGTTAGCCATACTGCATGGTAGGGACCGGGTGTGCATGCCGTCGCGCCACCCGCTAACCAGCTCCGCCATGCTCCCTCGAACCCGTGCCGTCCGGCCGGGCTCCCCGCCATTGCCGCTGTCTGGCGTCCTGGCCTCGGCCTGCGTCGTACTGCCTGGCGACCCCGGCCGACTCCGCGTGCAAGCAGGCAGTGGGAGGAAATGAATGAACAACAAGGTAGTACCTCGTGTCTTGCTGGCCGTCGTGCTGGCCACGTTGGGGCCGGCCGCCGGTGCAGCGCAGTACCTGGTGATCGGTTCGGGCGGGCCCGAATACACCACCCCGCAGGAAACCGTCGAGGCGCTGGAGGAAGAGCTGCTGCCGACCTTCGACGCGCTGATGAAACTGGAAGCGGCCAAGAAGATCGTCGGCGGCGGCATGCCGGTGGGCGATCGCTCCTTCGCCTTCATTCTCGAGGCCGCTTCCAACGACGAAGCCGACCGCCTGTTGCGCGACCTGCCGGCCTGGGGCCTGCTGAAGTGGGACATCAAGCCGCTGCAGAGCTTCCAGGCGCGGGCCGAGAAGGAACGCAGCATCGTCGACACGCTGATGAAGAAGGTGACGGAACCGGCTCCCGATCCGGTCCCGGCCCAGACCCCGCCGGCCCCGGCTGCCGCGCCGGCGCCGATGCCGCCTAACCCGCCGGCGCAACTGGCCCCGCTGACCCCGCCGCCGCCTCCGGCCGCCCCGGCCCAGGTCGAGGCCGCCATCGCCCTGTGAGCCCATCGCGCGTCGGCACACGGCAGAGCAAGCGGCCTCGCACCGCTCTTGCCATCCGCCTCTTGGTCCCCTCATACCAGCCTGGAACCGTGTGCCGGCCCCCGCTTCGATCATTATTTGGAGTAAGCCATGAAAAACATGCTTTTTGCCGTTCCCCTGCTGGTGGCCGGCACGGTCTTCGCTCCGGCCGCCCCGGCCGCCGAGATGAGCGGCGTCCTCGTCGTCACGCCGGACGAGCTCAAATGGGCTGAGGTTGCGAGCTTGCCGCCCGGAGCCAAGGTGACGGTCATTGAAGGAAAGATGGACCAGAAAGGCCCCATTACGGCGCGGCTCAAGCTGCCGGCCGACTACAAGGTTCCCGCCCACTGGCACCCCGAAGTGGAACGGGTGACCGTGCTGTCCGGAACGTTCAACTACGGTGTCGGCGACAAGCTGGATCCGCAGATGACGAAGGCCTTGGGGCCGGGCAGCGTCGTCGTCATGCCGCCCAAGACCAAGCATTTCGTCTGGACCAAGGAAGAAACGGTCATCCAGTTGAACGTCATGGGACCGTGGGGAATCACCTACGTCAACCCGGCCGATAAGCCCAGCAAGCCATGACCGCAAGCGGCCAGCCGGGCTGATCCCGGGCTGGAAGATCGCCGACGGCGCCAAGCCCGGGCATGTCCGAGCAGACATGGGGATAGGCTCGAGGAGCAGGGGGACGCACTGGCGGCAGGCCCGGCACCGTCAACGCCAACACTCGCCGTAACGGCCGCGAGCCGCTACAGTAGCGGCCGTTCGTTGCCGAGAGCCTGTCCATGCTGCCCAAACTTCCCTTCCTCGCCGCCGCGCTGGCGGCGTTTGCCCTGAACGCCGGCGCCACGCCGCTGACGCGCTGCCTCGGCTACCCGGACGACGCCAGGCTCGCCATCGTCAACGCCGACGACGTCGGCATGCACCCCGACCTCGACCGGGCGGCGTTCCGCCTGCTCGACGAGGGCAAGATCCAGGAGCTGTCGCTGATGGCGCCGGCCCCGCATTTCACCGAAGCGGCGGCTGCGGCGCGGCAGCGCCACAAGGCGGTCGGGCTGCACCTGACGCTGACCGACGAATGGCAGGACGACGACAGCTGGGGCGCGGTGCTGCCGCGCGAGCAGGTGCCCTCGCTGTACAACCCGCAAGGGCGGCTGTGGGGCAGCATCGAGGAACTGGCCGCACACGCCGACATCGGCGAGGTGCGCCGCGAGCTGCTGGCGCAGATCCAGAAGGCGCGCGACGCCGGCCTGACCATCACCCACCTCGACACCCACATGGTGTTCTGGCGCATCCGCAACGACTTCATCAACCTCTACCTGTCGCTGCCCCGGCTCACCGGCATTCCAGTGGTGCTGCAGCTGCTGTGGCACCCGGTGGCGCAGCAGCTGCCGCTGAGCCGCAGCGAGCAGCAGCGCGGCAACGTGGTGGCCGACAGCTTCGTCATGCAGTACAACCCGGAGAGCCGGCCGCAAAACCTCGAAGTGCGCTACGACGGCTACGACTTCGCGGTGCGCAACCTGCCGCCCGGCCTGCACCACTTCGCCGTCCATCCGGCCGAGGACAGTCCGGAAGCGCGGCGCCAGATCGGCGACCTGAGGCTGCGGTTGAGTGATTTCCAGGTGTGGGAGGGGCCGGAAATCCACCGGCTGATGAAGGAGCAGGGTATCGAGACCACCGACTACCAGCGGCTCAAGGCCTTGCAGGAAGCGGTCAACCGCCACGCGAACGACTGCCTGAACCCCTAGCCGGCCGTTGCCCGCTGTTTTCCTGAAAAAGCCGCCGGATCGAGAGTGATGGCCGACGTCGTTCCTTGCCGGATGGAAGGCCCCGGGTATGCTCCGGCTTCCTCCTGGCCCGCCCGTAAGCCGGCGTGCACGGCCCTGTTCATGCTTCTGTCTTTTTGTCCGATCTTGTCCATACTGCATTAGTTAAATCATTCCAAACGGCTTCTTTCAGCGGAGGTGAACGACGATGGAATGCATACGCAGGGCAGTGGCGGCGGGATGGATGGTGGCGCTCGGGATGATCTGTGCCGGTAGCGCGCAGGCCGAGACCGGGCAGGGCAGCGGCAAGGCCGACATGGCGCAGATCCAGCGCGGGCGTTACCTGTCGCGCATCGCCGGCTGTAACGACTGCCACACGCCGGGCTACCTGATGTCGGCCGGCAAGGTGGCGGAAAAAGACTGGCTGACCGGCGACCACTTCGGCTGGCGCGGACCGTGGGGCATCACCTACGCGCCCAACCTGCGGCTGTTGATGGCGTCGCTGAGCGAGGCGCAGTGGCTGGAGATGGCGCGCGGGCTGAAGAGCCGACCGCCGATGCCGTGGTTCACGCTCAACGAGATGCAGGAGGACGACCTGAAGGCGCTGTACCACTTCGTGCGCTATCTCGGCCCGGCCGGCGAGCCGGCTCCGGCCTTCGTGCCGCCGGAGCAGGAGCCCAAGCCGCCCTACGCGCTGTTCCCGTCGCCACCTGCCAAGTAATCCGGTCCGGATCGGAGCCGGCGTTCCCCCGTCGGAGCGGGGCCGTTGCGGCGGTACTCTTGCCAGGCCGACCTGTCCTGGACGGCATGGCGCGGCTCAGAGACGCAGCCAGCCCTTGGCGTAGGCGGTCTCGACGAAGGCGCGGGTGCCGTGGGCGATCTCTTGCTCGTTGCCGGGGAAGGCCTCCTGGAGATCGGCGACGATATCGCTCACGCTGCGCAGTCCGTCGCAGCGCTTGAGAATTTCGCCGGCGGACGGGTTCAGTTTGATCAGGCCTTCGGGGTAGAGCAGGATGTAGGCCTGCTGGCTGGCTTCCCAGCGGAAGACGAAATGCGGCGCGAGCCGGGGGCAGGCGTGCTCGGGCGAGAAGGATGGTTTCATGGCGGGGCCTCCTGATCGGCGTGGATGGGCGGGAGCGGCGTGGCCGATCTTGCCGCTTCCGCCCTTGCGCTCAGCGTACGTAGACGTAGGCGGTCACTTCGAAGCCGAGGCGGATTTCGCAGTAGGCGGGCGTTTCCCAGGTCATGACAGTCTCCTTCGGTTGCGGAACGGCCCCATGCCGCTCCTGTGACGATTATTCGAGCCGGCCCCGCCAGCAACCAGCGGCTACCGGCCAAAAACGGCTCGTGAAAATCATGAGACGGGCCGCTCCGATGAAGCGCCGCCCAACTGCGCCAGGCAGGCCGGGCCGAGCTCGGCGAATACCCGATGCACCTGCACCCCGTGCGCTCCCGCGTCGAGCGCGGCTTCCACGTCGGCGGCGTGGCGGATGCCGCCCACCGCGATCAGCGCCGGGCCGCCCGGCAGGGAACGGGCCAGGCGACTCAGTGCCGCATGGCCCTGCCCCGTCTCCGGCAAGACCAGGATCAAGGCGTCGAAGCCTGCCGCCGCGGCCGCGGCGGCGAGGGCGGGTGCGCCCGATTCCAGCGGCAGCTTGAGGGCGAGCGGCAGGCGGCGGCCCAAGAGTTTGGCCAGCCGCTCGCGTTCGAGGCTCACCGCCGCCAGCGCGCGCCGCAGCAGCGTGCCGTGTTCCGGCGCCAGCAGCGGGCGGTAGGCCCGGGCGCTGAGATTGAAGCTCAGGTAGTCCGCCGCCGGCGCGGCCAGCCGCAGGCCCTCCAGCCAGTCGGCGGCCAGCGCCCGGGGAGGGGTGTGGGGTGTCATGCCCAGGCCGATGCCGATGGCGCTGCCGCCGGGACCGCGCGGCGCGAGGCGGGCCAGCGCGGCGGCGAGGGCGGCCACCCCGGCATGCTGGCCTGGCGCGGGGCGGGGCGTGACGGTGCCGAACTCGACCGCGGCGAACCCGGCGCCGAGCAGCGCCGCCGCCTGCTCGCCGCGCTTGTCGAGCCCGCCCGCCAGCCCCGGCTGGCGGCCCCAGCGGAACGGCGGCGTGGCGCTCATCCCTGTCTCCGGGCGAAGTCCGTCATGAACTCCACCAGAGCGCTCACCCCGGCCGCCGGCATGGCATTGTAGAGGCTGGCGCGCAGTCCACCGACGTGGCAGTGGCCGCGCAGATGGGTCAGGCCGGCAGCCTCGGCTTGTTGCAGGAAAGGCTCGGTCAGCCGTTCGTCCGCGAGTTGGAAACGCACGTTGCTCGGGGAGCGGTGCGCAGGCACCACCGGGGCCCGGTAGAAGCCGCCGCTGGTGTCGATCGCCCGGTAGAGCTGCGCGGCCTTGGCGCGGTTGGCGGCGGCCATCGCCGCCAGGCCGCCCGATTCCGTTATCCAGTCGAACACCAGCGCCGCCAGCTCGATGGCCCAGCCCACCGGGGTGTTCACGGTATTGTTCTCGTCCACCTGCTGGCGGTAGCGATAGGGGGCGGGAGCGTGGCGCGCCTCCCGTTCGAGCAGGTCCTCGCGCACGATCACCACGGTCAGGCCGGCCGGGCCGATGTTCTTCTGCGCGCCGGCGTAGATCAGCCCGAAGCGCGACACGTCGAGCGGGCCGCTCAGGAAGCAGGAGGTGGCGTCGGCCACCAGCGGCACGGCGCCGGTGTCGGGCAGGCCGGGGTAGGCGATGCCTTCACCGGTTTCGTTGGGGGTGATGTGGCAATAGGCGCAATCGGCCGGCAGGCGCCAGTCGTCCAGCGGCGGCGCGGCGAGCGGCGTGGCACCCTCGTAGCGCGCCACCACCGCCACCTCGGCGTAGCGGCGCGCCTCGGCGATGGCGCGCCCGGCCCAGTAGCCCGAGTCGGCGTAGGCGGCGCGGCGCGAGTCGCCGAGCAGGTTGAGCGGCACCATCGAGAACTGCTGCATCGCGCCGCCGGCGAGGAACAGCACGCGGTAGCCCTCGGGCAGGCCGAGCAGCGCCGCCAGGCGCTGCCGGGCGCGCTCCAGCGTGGCGCGGAAGGCCGCGCTGGTGAACGGGCGCTCCAGCGCGCTGGCGCCGTCGGCACCGCGTGCGAACAGGGTTTCGCGCGCCTTCTCCAGCACGGCATCCGGCAGGCGCGCCGGGCCGGAGGCGAAGTTGTAGAGCGGTGCCATGGTCTCAGCCGAACAGGAAGCCGCCGTGCGTCCCCGCCGCCATGAAGAACAGCAGCGGCAGCGACAGCATGGTGTTGGTGCGCGACGACAGATGGGTGATGCGCGAGCAGCGCAGCCGCTCTTCCACGCTGGCCGGCACCAGTCCCAGCACCTTTTTCTGGTGCGGCCAGAGCACGAACCACACGTTGAGCATCATCAGTGTGCCGATATACAGGCCGACGCCGATCGGCGCCTGAGCACCGTGCAAGGCCAGTGCCGCGCCCAGGATGTCGCGCTGCCACAGCATGAACAGGCCGGCGCACCAGGTCAGCACCGCCGCCCAGCGGAAGGTGCCGTGCTCGCGGTTGAGCAGGGCCTGGAAGCGCGGGCTCTGGTCGTCGATCAGGTCCTCGGTGCTGAGCGGGCGCCAGTTTGGCCGCTGAACCACGCTGGAGTAGTTGTGGCCGACCCAGACGATGCCGGCGAGAAAATGCACCCAGCGCGCCAGCAGATCGAGCGTCACGGTGTCCATGGTCTCTCCTCAGCCCGCCAGCAGGCGCACGAGCCAGAACAGCAGCAGCGTGAGCAGGGCGCCCAGCAGCAGGGTGCCGCCGGCGCTGTCGTAGGGATGGCGCATTCACTCCTCCATGAAGTCGGTGCAGAGGGCGTGGCCGGAACGCTTGATCAGCGGCTTGCGCAGGCGCTGCGGCTGGATGGCCTGTTCCACCGCGGCTAGCACCCGCGGGTGGTGCGGCGAGCGGCTGCAGGCCGGGTCGGTATTGCCGGCGTCGCCGGTGAGCAGGAAGGCCTGGCAGCGGCAGCCGCCGAAGTCCTTTTCCTTCTCGGCACAGGAGCGGCACGGTTCCGGCAGCCAGTCGAGGCCGCGGTACTTGCGGAAAAGCGGCGAGTCGTGCCAGATCCAGGCCAAAGGCCGATCGCGCACCGAGTGGAATTCCAGCCCGGGAATCACCCGCGCTTCCTGGCATGGCATCGCCACGCCGTCGGGGGCGATGGTGAGATGGATGGCACCCCAGCCGTTCATGCAGGCCTTGGGGCGGTCCTCGAAGTAATCGGGGATGACGAAATAGATCGTCATGGCGCCGTCGAGCCGCTCGCGCCAGCGCTGGATCACCGTCTCGGCGTGGCGGATCTGCTCGCGCGTCGGCATCAGCTCGTCGCGGTTGAGCAGCGCCCAGTTGTAGTACTGGATGTTGGCGAATTCGATGTACTCGACGCCGAGGCCGGCGGCCCATTCCACCATCTCGTCGATCAGCTCGATGTTCTGCCGGAACACCGGCATGTTCAGCACCATCGGGAAGCCGTGCGCCTTGATCAGCCGCGCCGCTTCCAGCTTGCGGGCGTGGGCGCGGGTGCCGACCAGCTGGTCGGTCAGCGCGGCGCGGGTCGATTGCAGCGAGAGCTGCACCTGCTTCAGGCCGGCCTGCTTCAGGGCCTGCATGCGCGCCTCGTTCAGCCCGACGCCTGAGGTGATCAGGTTGGTGTAGAAGCCCAGCTCGTCGGCGTAGGCCACCAGTTCTTCCAGGTCGGGGCGCTGCAACGGCTCGCCGCCGGTGAAGCCGAGCTGCAGCGCGCCCAGCTCGCGCGCTTCGCCGAGCACGCGCTTCCATTCCGCGGTGCTCAGTTCGTGTGCGGCGTACTTGTCGAAATCCAGCGGGTTGTTGCACCAGGAGCATTTCAGCGGGCAGCGGTAGGTCAGTTCCAGCGACAGCCACAGGGGCATGCCCTGGCCGTCCAGGCTGAGTCCGGTCGATTCTTTCGGCATGGCGCGCTCCTCTTTCCTTGGTGAGGCCGGGGTGGGGCGTCCGGCTCTTCAAGGCCATTGTCGGCAGCGGCCAGCGCGCGCGCCTCGGCGCGGCCGGGAAAGCGGCGTCGCGGAATTCCGGCGCGGGGCCTCAAGATTTTCGCTAGGGTGGGGTGGGGGCGGCAGGCAGGGGCGGAACGCGGCGATCAGGCCGGATCAGACCTCGATCAGGCCGCAACGCACCGCGATCAGGGCCAGTTCCGCGGCATTCTGGACGTTGAGCTTCTGCTTGATGTGGTAGAGGTGGGTGCCGACGGTGCTCGGACTCAGGTGCAGTTCCTGCGCCACCTCGTTGACGGACTGTCCCTGGGCCAGCTGCAGGAAGATGGCGAATTCCTTGTCGGTGAGCGCCTCGGAAGGGTCGGCGGCGCCCCCCAGCTGGACCAGGGCCACTTGCTGCGCGAGCTGCGGGTCGAGATAGCGCTGGTTGCGGCCGATCTGGCGCACCGCCTTGATGA
Source organism: Pseudogulbenkiania sp. MAI-1 (assembly GCF_000527175.1). Lineage (NCBI taxonomy): Bacteria > Pseudomonadati > Pseudomonadota > Betaproteobacteria > Neisseriales > Chromobacteriaceae > Pseudogulbenkiania > Pseudogulbenkiania sp. MAI-1. The sequence goes on from NZ_AZUR01000001.1 coordinate 4,232,115, forward strand.
ATTCCTCCGGGGCGCTGCGCTTGCACAGATAGCCCAGGGCGCCGAGGCGCAGCGCGCGCACCGGCATCACTACTTCGTGATGCGCCGAGAGGATCAGCACGCGTGCCGCGGGATGGCGGGCGCGCAGCCGCTCGAGGGCGGCGAAACCGCCCATGCCGGGCATGTACAGGTCCAGTATCAGCACGTCGGGCTGCAGTTCGTCGTACAGCCGCAAGGCCTCCTCGCCGTTGTCGGCTTCGGCCAGCACCCGGGCGCCGACGCTTTCCAGCAGCGCGCGCAGGCCCATGCGCACCAGCGCGTGATCGTCGATGAGCAGGATGCTCAAGCCTGCCAGCGGTTGACTCATCGTGGACTCCCCAATAGGCGCATCTCAAGGCCGGCTCGGCGCTCCGGCGACAAACCGGCGGCGGCCGGTCGGCATGTCCTGGAAACCGGATCGCGACATCCCGCTGCGGGGACGGTTTCCTACGCCTTGCATGGTAGGGGGAGTACGACAGGGAAAACATTCGCCGGATGGGCGACCCGCCAGGGCAAGAGGCACTAGCCGGCTAGTGCTTTCGGGCTAGGCGGTACCGCGGGGCGGGTGGTCGCCGGTCTCACGCCCCGCGGTACATGTAGGCGCGCGACCACGCCAGGGTGGACGCATCCTGGCCGGCCTTCTGGCACAGCACCTGGAAGATCGACACCTTGTCGGTGCGGAAGGCGTAAGCGCAGCCGGCGAGGTAGAGCCGCCAGATGCGCCAGATCTTGTCGTCCACCTCCTGGCGGATCGCCTCGCGCGCCGCCTCGAAGCGGCTGGCCCAGGCGCTGAGCGTGGCGGCGTAGTGGCGGCGCAGGTTCTCCGCGTCGATCGGTTCCAGCCCGCCTTCCTGCAGCGTGCGCAGCACCAGCGAGATGTGCGGCAGCTCGCCGTGCGGGAACACGTATTTCTCGATGAACTCGCCGCCGCCACCGGCGGTGCCGTCGCTGGCGGGCGCGCTGGTGGTGATGCCGTGATTGAGTATCAGGCCGCCGTCGGCGAGCAGGTTGGCCAGCGCGGTGAAGTAGTCGACCAGGTTGGCGAGACCAACGTGCTCGAACATGCCGACGCTGGTGATGCGGTCGAAGCGGCCGTCGACGTCGCGGTAGTCCTGCAGCCGGATCTCCACCTGGCCGTCCAGCCCTTCCTCGCGCACGCGGTGCAGGGCGTAGTCGTACTGCGCCTCGGACAGCGTGATGCCGACGCAGCGCGCGCCGAACTCGCGGGCCGCGATCCGTACCAGCGCACCCCAGCCGCAGCCGACGTCGAGCAGGGTGTGGCCGGGTTCGAGCCGGATCTTGGTCAGGATGTGGCGGATCTTGGCGCGTTGCGCCGCCTCCAGCGTTTCGTCGCCGCGCGCGAAGTAGGCGCAGGAATAGACCATGTCGCGGTCGAGCCACAGCGAGTAGAAGCGGTTGGACACGTTGTAATGGAAGCGGATCGCCTCGCGGTCGAGCTCGCGCGTGTGGTGCACGTGGCCGGGCTGGAAGCTGGCGGCCGGCTCCGGCTTGTCGGCCAGGGCGAAGGCGTAGCCCAGCTCGACGATGTCTTCCAGCGTGCCTTCCAGATCGATCTCGCCCTCGACGTAGGCCGCCGCCAGATGGTCCACCGACGGCGACAGCAACAGCGGCAGCGATTTCCAGGAATGCACGCGGATGGTCAGCCTGGGCTCTTCGAACTCGCCTAGCGCCAGCGTCTGGCCGGACGGCAGCGCGACGGCGACCGGCAGGTTCAGGCGGTGGCGCTGTGACTTGACCCACGCTTCGACGGGGGCGGTCAGGGTGTGTTCGAGCATGCTGGTGTCCTCATTCCAATTTGCCTTGGGAAGCGGTGACTTCGCCGGCGGCGCTGCGTGGGACCGTGCACGAAACGGCTACGGCAAAGAGCCCGTGCTTTTTTCGTTTCCGATGCTTTTTGGAATGATATTGCGGGCATCCGGTTCCTTTCCGCAGCGGGACCGCTCATTGTTCAGCGTAGTGCGCTTTTGTGGGGCCTGCCATTGGGGGACGGCGGACGGGCAGCAAAAAGCCGCCCGAAGGCGGCCTGGGGGAGCGGGTGGTTGCCGGGTTCAGGGCGCCGGCATCTCCTCGTTCGCGGGCGGCGGCGTTTCCAGCCGGCTGACCATGACCTTGTCGACGCGGGTCTTGTCCATGTCCACCACCTCGAAGGCGAAGCCGTTCCATTCGAAGCGGTCGGCTGGCACCGGTACCCGGCCCAGCTGGAACATCACCACGCCGCCCAGGGTATGGATGTTGCCGGTATCCTCGCCCGGCAACAGGCTGTCGATGGCGAAGTGCTCGCGCAATTCGTCCGGCCCCACCATGCCGTCCACCAGCCAGCTATGCTCGTCGCGCTGGATGATCAGCTGCTCGTCTTCCTGCGGGCCGGCGGGCAGGCCGCCGACGATCGATTCCAGCACGTCGTGCAGCGTTACCATGCCTTCCAGCTCGCCGTATTCGTCCACCACCAGCGCCATGTGGATGCGCGCGCGCTTGAACTGTTCCAACAGCTGCATCAGCGACACCGTGGCCGGGACGTAGAGCGGCGGGTGCATGCCGGCGGTGAAGTCGACGGCGCCGCCGGAGAGCAGGCGGTCGAGCAGGTGCTTGGAGTCGACGATGCCGATCAGCTGGTCCATGCCGCCCTTGCATACCGGGTAGCGCGAGTAGGGGTGGGATTGCAGCAGCTGGCAGTTGCTGGCGTGGTCGTCCTCGATGTCGAGCGAGACGATGTCCTTGCGCGGCGTCATGATCGACGCCACCTTGCGGTCGTCCAGCCGGAAGATGTTTTCCACCAGCTCCTGCTCGGCGCGGTCGAACACGCCTTCGTCGGCACCCTGTTCCATCAGCACGCGGATCTCCTCTTCGGTGATCGACGGCTCCTTGCTCTGGTTCGAGCCCATCAGGCGCAGCACGGCGTCGGTGGACAGGCTCAGCACGCGCACCAGCGGGGCGGTGGCGCGCGCCAGCAGCGTCATCGGGCGCGACACCAACGTCGCCAGCACTTCCGGGTTGTGCATGGCCAGCCGCTTGGGCACCAGTTCGCCGAAGATCAGCGACATCGTGGTGATGGTCAGCACCATCACGCCGACCGACAGCGGGGTGCTGTACGGCGCCACCAGCGGATACTGATTGAGCCAGGCGGCCAGACGCTGGGCGATGGCTTCTTCACCGAACACACCGGACATGATGCCGATCGAGGTGATGCCGATCTGGATGGTGGAGAGGAAGCGGGTGGGCTCGTCGGCCAGCTTGAGCGCGGCCTGCGCACCCTTGTTGCCGTCGTCGGCCCATTGTTGCAGGCGCACCTTGCGCGACGACACCAGCGCCAGCTCGGACATGGCGAACACGCCGTTGAGCAGGATCAGCAACAGTAATATGAATATGTCCACGTCGGGAAAAAAGAGTTGCGGAACTGCAAGCTTAGGGCAAGGCAGGCCCGCTGGGAAGCGGGCTGCTGCATTAGAGTTTGTTCAAGGTCTTTTTTCGACTGCGCTGGCCCAGTAAATGGCCAGATGCCAGGCGGACGGCGCAGACCTTAGTCATTCTAAGGTCAGGTCGTGGCTCTAGGGGTCAAAACAGCAACGATTGTTCGGCGGCGGGTGCCCACTCGACCACACCACGACCGGCCGCGGCGAGCCAGGCGTTGGCCTGCGAGAAGTGACGGCAGCCGTGAAAGCCGCGGCTGGCCGACAACGGCGAGGGGTGGGCGGCGCACAGCACCTTGTGGCGGTGCGTGTCGATGCGTTCCGCCTTGCCCTGCGCCCAGTTGCCCCACAGCAGGAACACGCAGCCGGGGTTCTGGGCGTTGACGGTGTCGATCAGCGCATCGCTGACCGTCTGCCAGCCCAGCCTGGCGTGGCTGCCGGCCTTGTCCGCCTCCACCGTCAGCACGCTGTTGAGCAGCAGCACGCCCTGCCGCGCCCAGTGGCTCAGGTCGCCCGAGGCGGGAAGGCCGGAGCCGAGGTCGGCGGCGAGCTCCTTGTAGATGTTGCGCAGGCTGGGCGGGATGCGCACGCCCGGCGGCACCGAAAAGGACAGCCCCATCGCCTCGCCGGCGCCGTGGTAGGGGTCCTGGCCGAGGATGACGACGCGCACGTCGGCCGGCGCGGCATAGCTCAGCGCGTGGAAGATCTGCTCGCGCGGCGGGTAGATCGTCTTGCCGGCGGCGCTGTCGTTGGCGAGGGTGCGGTCGATCTGGCTCAGCGCCTTGAAGCACGCGGGCTCCTTCAGCACCGCCTCCCAGGCAGGATGGACGCGGGCGAGGGCGGGGGCGAGATAGTCGAGTTGCGGCATGATGGATTTCTTGTTGTGGCAGGAATACCGGCGGTGTGACCGGTCAACAAAAAGGCCGTTCCCGCTTTGCGGCAGGAAAGGCCTTCGGGCTGCAGACAAAGTACCCTGTTCAGATTCTACCGGACCCGGCAAAGCCGGGCCGCTCCTGATCAGTTATTGAATCCGCAGCCTCCCTATTTACACGGCGTTGCGACGCCTCAGTAATGCGCCATGGTCGGATCGACGTCGCAGGCCCAGGCCTCGACGCCGCCTCTCAGGCTGATCACCGGCTCGAAGCCGGCATTGGCCAGGTAGAGACCGACCTGGAAACTGCGTACGCCGTGGTGGCAGACGGTGACGATGGGCTTGTCGTCCGGCAACTCGCTCATGCGCAGCGGGATCAGGTTCATCGGGATGTGCAGCGAACCGGGAATCCGGCACAGATTCACTTCCCACTCCTCGCGCACGTCCAGCAGCACCGGCTGCGCGGCGCTGGCGTCGGCCAGCCACTGCGCCAGTTCTCCGGCGCTGATTTCCTTGACCATCAGAAGCTGAACCGTTCCGGCTCGACCGCCTCGGACTTGGCCAGGCGGCTGATACAGGTTTCGAACAGGCCGGTCTCGCGGAAGACGGTTTCGCTTTCGCGCTCGATCAGCTTGGCGGTCATCACCGGCTCGTCGCCGACCACCACGATCAGGCGGCCGCCGATGGCCAGTTGTTGCTTCAGCGTTTCCGGCACCACCGGCAGCGAACCGCCGACCAGGATGGCGTCGAACGGTGCCTGGGCGGCGTAGCCCTCGATACCGTTGCCTTCGACCAGGGTGACGTTGGTGATGCCGGCTTTCTTCAGGTTCTTGGCGGCCATCTCCTTCATGGCCGGGTCGATGTCGACGCTGTAGACATGGCGCGACAGGCCGGCCAAGAGCGCGGTGACGTGGCCGCTGCCGGTGCCGATTTCCAGCACCTTGTCTTCCGGCTTCAGGCCGAGATCCTGCACCAGGCGGGCTTCCACTTTCGGCTGCAGCATCTTGTGGCCGTTCACCAGCGGCAGCTCGGTGTCGACGAAGGCCAGCGTGCGCTTGTCGGCCGGCACGAAATCCTCACGTTTCACGTGAAACAGCAGATCGAGCACTTTGGGGTCAAGCACATCCCACGGACGAATTTGCTGTTCGACCAGGTTGAAGCGGGCATTCTCAAAATCCATCAGTTCACTCCGGAAGGGCTTTATCGACAATAACTTGCGATTATCCCATATTTACCGTACCTTCACAGCATCGCTAGGGGTCCTGCCCCCGTTTTTTGTGAACCGATCCGGCATGCGCGGTTGGTTTTTTACCGAAACACGGGGCGCTGGTGAGAAACACCCTTGGAACCTGACCCGGATAATACCGGCGTAGGGAAGCGTCTTGAATCGAGGTCCGGCTCCGCCGGCCTCCGCCTTTGGGCTTCACCGCTCGGCGCTCCGCTCCCTGCGCTGTTTCATCGACGCAACCACGGAGACCGAACGATGAACGCGCCAACCAATCTGAACACCGAGATGGTGGTGGACGAAGCCGCCATCCAGCCGCTGCCCAATTCCCGCAAGATCTACGTACAAGGTTCGCGTCCCGACATCCGCGTGCCGATGCGCGAGATCAGCCAGGCCGACACCCCGACCCAGTTCGGCGGCGAGAAAAACCCGCCGATCTACGTCTACGACTGCAGCGGCATCTACACCGACCCGGATGCCAAGATCGACATCCGCTCCGGCCTGCCGGCCATCCGCGCCGCCTGGATCGAGGAGCGCGGCGACACCGAGCAGCTCGCCGGCCTGTCGTCCGAGTACGGCCGTGCCCGCGAGGCCGACCCGAAACTGGCCGACCTGCGCTTCAACCTGACGCGCCAGCCGCGTAAGGCGAAGCCGGGCTGTAACGTGACGCAGATGCACTACGCCAGGCAGGGCATCATCACGCCGGAGATGGAATACATCGCCATCCGCGAGAACCTGAACCGCCAGGCCTACATCGAGAGCCTGAAGAGCGCCGGCGGCAAGAACGCGCGCCTCGTCGAACTGATGACGCGCCAGCATCCGGGCCAGAGCTTCGGCGCCGGGCTGGTCGAGGAGATCACCCCGGAGTTCGTGCGCCAGGAAGTGGCAGCCGGCCGCGCCATCATCCCGAACAACATCAACCACCCGGAATCCGAGCCGATGATCATCGGCCGCAACTTCCTGGTGAAGATCAACGGCAACATCGGCAACTCGGCCGTCACGTCGTCGATCAGCGAAGAAGTGGACAAGATGACCTGGGGCATCCGCTGGGGCGCGGACACCATCATGGACCTGTCGACCGGCAAGAACATCCACGAGACGCGCGAGTGGATTCTGCGCAACAGCCCGGTGCCGATCGGTACCGTCCCGATCTACCAGGCGCTGGAGAAGGTGAACGGCAAGGCCGAGGACCTGACCTGGGAGATCTTCAAGGACACGCTGATCGAGCAGGCCGAACAGGGGGTGGACTACTTCACCATCCACGCCGGCGTGCTGCTGCGCTACGTGCCGATGACCGCCAACCGCATGACCGGCATCGTGTCGCGTGGCGGTTCGATCATGGCCAAGTGGTGCCTGGCGCATCACAAGGAGAATTTCCTCTACACCCACTTCGAGGAGATCTGCGAGATCATGAAGGCGTACGACGTGGCGTTCTCGCTCGGCGACGGTCTGCGTCCGGGCAGCGTGTGGGACGCCAACGACGCGGCGCAGCTGGGTGAACTGAAGACGCTGGGCGAGCTGACCCAGATCGCCTGGCAGCACGACGTGCAGGTGATGATCGAAGGCCCGGGCCACGTGCCGATGCAGCTGATCAAGGAAAACATGGACAAGGAGCTGGAATGGTGCCACGAGGCGCCGTTCTACACCCTGGGGCCCTTGACCACCGACATCGCGCCGGGCTACGACCACATCACCTCGGCCATCGGCGCCGCGCAGATCGGCTGGTACGGCACGGCGATGCTGTGCTACGTCACGCCGAAGGAGCACCTCGGCCTGCCGAACAAGGACGACGTGAAGGAAGGCATCATCACCTACAAGCTGGCGGCGCACGCTGCCGACCTCGCCAAGGGCCATCCGGGCGCGCAGATCCGCGACAACGCCCTGTCCAAGGCACGCTTCGAGTTCCGCTGGGAAGACCAGTTTAACCTCGGCCTCGACCCGGACCGCGCGCGCAGCTTCCATGACGAGACGCTGCCGAAGGACAGCGCCAAGGTGGCGCACTTCTGCTCGATGTGCGGCCCGCATTTCTGCTCGATGAAGATCACCCAGGACGTGCGCGAGTTCGCCGAGCAGCAGGGCATCTCCGAGCAGGAGGCGCTGGAGAAGGGCATGGAGGTGAAGTCGATCGAGTTCGTCAAGGGCGGTGCCAAGCTGTACGACAAGATCTGAGTCGGGGCCGGTTTATTACCGAATGGAAGCGGACCGCCGAGGCGGTCCGTTTTTTATCGGTTTGCCGGCGATGAGGAAATCCAAGGCATCGGCCGACGGGAGGAGCCTTGGTAGCGGCTAATATGCAAGGGTAATCGGTGCTTGCAAATATATCGTAGTGCGATATATTGAAAAGACCACCGCCGCAAACCGAGGAGCATTGCCATGAGTCTGCTTACCCCCGTCCGCATGATGGTGTCTTCGCAGGATGGCTGGGACGAACTGGCCAGGAGCCATCCCTCCCTCGGCGCCAGCTTTGCCAAGGTGGTGCTGCCGGCATCGCTGCTGGGCAGCGCGATGATCCTCTACGCTGCGTACTTCCATGCCGACGTCTACGCCCCGGCCGTGCCGTTCCGCCACTGGCTGTACATCGCCCTGCTGTTCCTGCTGGTGAGCTGGCTGTGCGTGTCCTTGATGGCCTACGTGATCCAGCATGCGGTGCGCAGCACCCGGCCGCTGGCGTACCGCGACTGCTACCGCCTGGCGGCGATCGCGCCGCTGCCGATCTGGCTTTCCGCCTTGACGCTGATGGTGCCGAGTCCGCTGTTCAACATGTTGGCGGGTGTAGCCGGCCTGTTCGCCTCGGCCGGGCTGATTCTCCATGGGCTCGATGCCTTGTTCGAGCACGATCACTGGGTCCGGACGCTGTCGGTCACTTACACGGTGTTTTCAGTCGGGGCGCTGGTGTGGGCGATGGTGATCGGGCTGTTGGTGCTGCCGCTGCTGTAGGGCGCGAGTAAGCCCGCTATCCGTCATGCCATTACCTTCCTCATTAGCCAAACGCGATTTCGAGCGCCTGGCCGATTTCCGCTACCGCTTGCGCCAGTTTCTCCGCTTCAGCGAGGAACAGGCGCAGCAGCATGGCATCACGCCGCAGCAATACCTGCTGTTGCTGCAGCTGAGGGGCTACCCGGGACGGGACTGGGCTACCGTGGCCGAGCTGGCCGAACGGCTGCAGTCGCATCATCACAGCGTGGTCGGGCTGGTGTCGCGCTGCGAGGGGCAAGGGCTGGTGCAGCGCCGGCCGGGCCGGGAAGACCGCCGCTGCGTGGAGGTGAGCCTGTTGTCCAAAGGCGAGGAACTGGTCGAGAAGCTGGCCATGGCACATCGCGACGAACTGATCCTGCTCAAGCAGGTGGGCGGTCACCTGTCGCTGGATTTGCTGTTGCAGGCGCAGCAAGGCCTTGACGACGCTGCTGAAGCGGAGTGAATAGCGGCTGCTTCCCCTTGCCGGCGCGGCGAACGGCCACGTATCGAGCGCCTGTCCGGCTCTCGTTTTGCTTTCCCAACCCTGCACCATTGCTCTTTTCCCAGTGGTTCCTGATTATCGGCAGCGAGTGGTTCTATCGGCAGGACAAGCCCTGCGGCATGCTGGGCCGATTATCCAGACCAGGAGCCTGCCGTGAGCGACGACATCCAGATCCGCGCCGTGAGCGCCGCCGACCATGATGCCTGGCTGCCCTTGTGGCGGGGTTACCAGGCGTTCTACCGCACCACCATTCCCGACGCCACCAGCGCCGTCACCTGGCAGCGGCTGCTCGACCCGCACGAGCCGATGGCCGGCTACCTGGCGTGGCAGGGTGGGGAAGCCGTCGGGCTGGTGCACACCATCTACCACCGTTCGTGCTGGACGGTCGGTAACTACTGCTACCTGCAGGATCTGTACGTGGCCGAGGGTCTGCGCGGCCGTGGCGTCGGGCGCCGGCTGATCGAACACGTCTACCGCCAGGCCGCGGCGGACGGCTGCTCGCGCGTGCATTGGCTGACGCACGAGAGCAACCGCGATGCGATGCAGCTCTACGACCGCATCGCCGAGCGGTCCGGCTTCGTGCAGTACCGCCGTCTGTTCGGCTGAGCGGGCAGGGAAGCCTGGCCGTCTCCGTGCGTGCGCATCTGCGCTTCTCCGCGTCGCTGCTTCGGCCGGGCCGATTTCGTCGCTATTCCCGCGTCGTCGCTGTGCACGGCGAGCTGGCTACTGGTCGGGCGCGCATTCTCGCCGTACGATGCGCGGCTGACTCGGCGAGCCGTGCGTTCCTCCTGCCGGCCGGTGGTGACGGAACTGCGGTAGGGTTCGACGGTCTGCTTCTGGCCGGCCCATCCCGAGCGCCGGTTTACTCAATAACGGAAAGAGACAATGTTCAAGAAATTGCTGGCTTCGCTCGGCGTGGGCGGAGCCCAGGTAGATACTCAACTGGATAACCCACGGCTGCGCCCCGGCGATCTGCTGAGCGGCCGCGTGGTGGTGAAGGGTGGCAAGGCCGATCAGGACATCGAGAAAATCGACCTGTTGCTGATGACCGAAGCCGAATACGAATCCGGCGAGCACGAAGACCGCGTCGCCCAGCCGCTGGGCGCGGTGCGCGTGGCCGAACGCTTCACCATCCGTGCCGGCGAGGAGCGCCAGCTGCCGTTCCGCCTGCAGTTGCCGGCCGAGACGCCGATCAACGCCCTGGCGCACCATGGCCGTCCGCTGCCGGTGTGGATCCACACCGACCTCGCCATCGACATCGCGCCGGATGCCAGCGACCGCGACCTGCTGGAAGTCCACCCCACGCCGCAAGTGGCCACGCTGCTGCAGGCCTTCGAACAGCTGGGCTGGGGGCTGTACAGTACCGACGTCGAGGTCGGCACGGCCCGCGTCGGCAACGTGACGAGCACGCTGGGCTGCTACCAGGAAATGGAATTGCGCCCGTTCGGCGGCCATCCCCGCCTGCAGGAAATCGAGCTGACCTTCCTGCCGGCCGGCGACAGCGTGCACGTGCTGATCGAGGTGGATGCGCGCTTCGGCGGCGATTTCTACCAGGCGTTGACGATGGGCCCCGGTTTCGCCGCGCAAGACTGGGTGGCCGAGCTGCGCACGCGCCTGGCCTTGTAAGACGCTTCCGCCCGGCCTGCGCGCCGGCAAGCAAAACGGCAGCCACCGGGCTGCCGTTTTGCTTGAATAGCGAACTTACTTGTCCTGCAGCGCCTTGACGGCTTCCTTCACCGTCGACGCCTGCTGCTTGAGTTCGTCCATCTGTTCCTTCAGCTCGGGGTCGAGGATCGCGGCGGCCTGCCCCACCTTGGCCGCCACTCCCAGCGCCGCGCTGGCCTGCTGCTTCAGCTGGCCGACCGGCGCGCTCGCTTCTTCCACCGTGGCATGCACCGCACCGATCGCCGCCGAGGCCGATTGCTGCAGCTTGGCGGTCTGTTCGTCGCTGCAGGCGGCGAGCCCCAGCGACAGGACGGTGACGAGGAGGAGGCAGGACTTGGGCATGGGCGTTTCTCTGTGTTATCGGGAGCTGGTCAGAGGCAGACAGCGGGATGGAAGTTCCTGGCAGCGGGCCTGGGGTGTATCGGGTTGTTCTGCCAGACTGCGGTTGAGGGCCGAGAGCAGGGCGTCGATGGCGGCGGCGGTGATGTTGCGGTCGATGCCGGCGCCGTAGCAGGCCGGCAGGCCCGGCAGTTGTAGTTCGACGTAGCACGCCGCGCGCGCGTCGGCGCCGCTGCCGAGGGTGTGTTCGTGATAGTCGCCGATGCGGGCTTCGAGGCTCAGTGCGTCGAGCAAGGCTTCCAGGGTGCCGCCGCCCTGGCCGTGCACGCGGTGGCTCTCGCCGCGTAGCTGCAGGCTCAGCGTGGTGGTGCCGTCGTCCTGGTACTGCTGTTCGAAGCCGTGGCAGCGGTAGGGGACGCGGGCCTCGAGATAGTGGCGGTGGAACAGCGCGTAGAGTTCGTCCGCCGTCACTTCCTGCCCGCTGGCATCGGTGTGCTGCTGGATCAGCCGGCTGAATTCGATCTGCATGCGGCGCGGCAGCCGCAGGCCGTGCTCCGACTGCAGCAGGTAGCTGATGCCGCCCTTGCCCGACTGGCTGTTGACGCGGATCACGGCGTCGTAGCTGCGGCCGACGTCGGCCGGGTCGAGCGGCAAATAGGGCACCTGCCACGATGCGCCAGGACGGCGCGCATCCAGCCCTTTCTTGATGGCGTCCTGGTGCGAACCGGAAAACGCCGTGTATACCAGCTCGCCGGCGTAGGGGTGGCGCGGGTGCACTGGCAGGCGGTTGAATTCCTCCACCTGGCGTCGTACCGCGTCGATGTCGGAGAAATCCAGCCCCGGCGCCACGCCCTGCGAGTACAGGTTGAGCGCCAGCGTCACCAGGTCGACGTTGCCGGTGCGCTCGCCGTTGCCGAACAAGCAGCCCTCCACCCGTTCCGCCCCGGCCAAGAGTGCCAGTTCCGCTGCCGCCACAGCGGTGCCGCGGTCGTTGTGCGGGTGCACGCTGAGGATGATGCTGTCGCGCCGGGCCAGGTGGCGGTGCATCCATTCGATCTGGTCGGCGTAATGGTTGGGCGTGCTCAGCTCCACCGTGGCCGGCAGGTTGACGATCATCTTGCGCTCCGGCATCGGCTCCCAGGCGGCGATCACGGCGTTGCACACCTCCAATGCGAACTCGGGCTCGGTGGCGGAGAAGGTCTCCGGCGAGTACTGGAACACCCAGTCGGTGGCCGGGTCGGCATCGGCGAGCTCACGGATCAGCCGCGTGCCGGCGAGCGCTAGCGCCTTGGCCCCGGCGCGATCACTGGCGAACACCGTCTCGCGCCATTGCGGAGCGGTGGCATTGTAGAGATGGACGATGGAGCGGCGCGCTCCGCGCAGCGCGTCGAAGGTGCGGCGGATCAGGTCCTCGCGCGCCTGGGTGATGACCTCGATGGTGACATCGTCGGGGATGTGGTCCTCATCGATCAGCCGGCGCACGAAGTCGAAGTCGGTTTGCGACGCTGCTGGAAACGCCACCTCGATTTCCTTGAAGCCGATTTCCACCAGCAACTGGAAGAAACGCAGCTTGGCCTCGCCGTCCAGCGGCTCGATCAGGGCCTGGTTTCCGTCGCGCAGGTCGGTGCTCATCCATTGCGGTGCACTGCGCAGGATACGTCCTGGCCATTGGCGGTCGGGCAGAGCGATCGGACTAAACGGTGGGTATTTTTGACTGGGGTCGGCAAGCATGTTCATTCCTTTTTAGACAATATGTAAAACATGACGATTGTCGTTTTAATTAATTAGCCATATTGTCGAATAATTTGTCAAAACAAGGCAGGAATTAGCTGGTGGAAACTGTGTCAATCGGACCATTTGTAGAATTGTGGGTGTCAGAAATGGCAAAAGCCTGGCCGAAGCGGGGCTTCGGCCAGGCTTGGGAAAGTGCGCGGGAAGGTATCGCCCGCCGCGTCGACAGTGGCTAGTGACTGCCCTTGCGGCCGACGTAGTCGATGTGCCTTTGATGCCCGTGGGCCGGTCGGCAACGGCGGGCAGGGGCGGTGAAGAATGGCGAAATTACCGCCCCTCAGGCCTGGCTCAGCGCCTCCGCCAGCCCGTCCGGTGCCCGCTGGACCTTCACCTGCGGCGTGCCGTGCCAGTCGGCCAGCCTGGCGAGGGCGGTGCGCAGATCGGCCGTCAGCCGCTGCGTCACGCGCACGCCTGGCTCCAGATAGAGCGCCTTGACCTCGAACACGCCCTGGGCACGGTGTGCCTTGGCGTCGAGCCGGCCCACCAGCCGGCCGCGCTGCAGGATGGGCAGCACGAAGTAGCCGTACTGGTGCTTCGGCGCCGGCGTGTAGCACTCCAGCCGGTAGTCGAAGCCGAACAGTTCGGCGGCGCGGCGGCGGTCCCACACCACCGGGTCGAACGGCGACAGCAATGTCGTGGCGCTGGCCTTGAGCCGCTCGTCCGCCGCCAGCGCGAGTTCGTCGGACAGGCTGGCGTGTACGAAGGCGTCGTGCTTCCAGCCCTCGATGCGCACCGGCAGCAGTTCGCCGGCGTCGGCCAGTGTGTGCAGCGCGGCGTCGTAGCGGCCGCGCTTGAGCCGGTAGTAGTCCGCCACCCAGCCCGCCTTGACCACGCCCAGTGCGCGGCAGCTCTGCCGGATCAGTTCGTGCTGCGCCGTCTCCGGCGGTGGCAGGTCGTGTGCGTCGTTCCAGTCCGGGCGCACTCGTTCGGCCAGGTCGTAGATGCGCTGGAAGCGTTGGCGCTTTGCCACCATCAGCCGCCCGGCGGTGAACAGCACTTCGAGGTGGCGCTTTTCCGGCTTCCAGTCCCACCAGCCGTCGCCCTTGCCGCCACGGCGCTCGAAGTCGGCCGAGCGCACCGGGCCGTGCATGCGGATGTGTTCGATCAACTGCTCGATTTCGGCGCGGTGCTTGTCCATCCACGCTACCGAGTACTTCCAGCCCATGCCCGCCGGGTCGAGCATGCGGTGGCGCAGCAGGCGGTAGTCCTCAGACGGCACGAAGCAGGCCTCGTGCGCCCAGTATTCGAACAGCGCGCCCTCGGCCAGCAGCGCATCGAGCCACGCCGGGTCGTAGTGGCCGAGCCGGCTGAACAGCACCAGGTAGGGACTGCGCGCCAGCACGTGGATGGTGTCGATTTGCAACAAGGCCATGCGCCGGATCGCCGCCAGCACGTCGGCCTTGCCGGCTCGGCGCCTGGGCGGCGTCAGCAGGCCCTGGGCGGCCAGATGGAGGTGGCGGGCGGCGCTGGGCGAGAGATGGACGGTGGTCATGGCGGTGGCATGGGGTGGGTGAAGGGATGACTATAGCAAAGGGGGGCGCGGCTAGCGCAGGACGCTACAGGATAGCCATATGTCATTATCAGGGTATCATCTTGCCTGGTACGAATCTGAGTTCAGCATGAAGTGAGGTGTCCTGATGACCCGGCAAGAAGCCAGAAACATCCTGCAATCCCTGGCGCATGGCATCAATCCGGCGAGCGGCGAAGTCTTGTCCAACCAGAGCCCCTTCAACCAGCCCGACGTCATCCGGGCTTTGTTCGTGGCCGGGGAGGCCCTAGTCGAGGCGGAAAAGCGCCAGCGTAAGGAGGCATCATCGGATAGCCATGCGGGGCAGCCCTGGAGCGAGGAAGAAGAAAGCCGCGTGAAAGCGGCATTTGCCGAGGGGAAATCGATCGTCGAGATCGCGGCCCTCCATCAGCGCTCGCGCGGCGCTATCACCGCGCGCTTGGCCAGGCTGGGTTTGATCAGCTGATCGTTGCGGTAGCTTGGGTGGAACTGAAGAGACGTCCAGGCTACGAGCATGTAGTTTCACCCTGCATGTTGAGGAGCAGCATGCCTCGGGTCCGTGTTGCTGGGCATTTTATTTCGGTCGGAAATCCTATGTGGCGAGAACAACTGAAAAAGGAAATGGCGAACATTCCTGCGACCAGAGAGCGCTATTTGTGGTCGGCTTTTGGTGGTTCGATGATCTTTGCCTTGATGGCAGTGGGTGACTTCTTTCATCCCGTGAATGCGTGCGAGCAGTCCCATCGCTTTGGCTGCGTGATAGAAAGCTTTGTGTCATCAGTTTTTGGTACACCAATCGCTGAATCCAATTGGCAGTTTCCTGCTGCCTTGGCGGTGTGGCTGCTGGTTTTGGGGATAAGGAAGTGGCTGACCAAGCGCTGATTTAGTTGTGCAGGATTGCTCTCGCTGTAGGTTGAGCTGAACGAGAAGAAGCCAAACCTGCGGGGCTCGCTGCTATTTCTGGCTGAAAAGAGGTTCGGATTGGGTGAATTCTGGCGAGAATTTCTAGTTCTATGAGATTCAGCAAAACCAAAATTTAAATGGATGGGTGAGAATACATGGAAGCTTGTTATCGAATTTTAAGAATTATGCGGCCATGGAGTAGATTAATCCTTTGGACAGCAACTTTTTTTGTCATAACGGCGTGTACAAAAGCTAACCATTTGGTAATAGATATACCAGAAAGATTTCGTGGAACAAGGGAGGGGGTGTATTGTGCAAAAAAAGACTTCAACTATATCGTATTTATGTCATTTCCCTATGGAAATAAATTAGAAAGGGGACGGATAGAGGATCTGTTGGGCAGGGTCGCTTTCGAAGGGGAACTAGATGTAGAGATAGGAGGAGCCCAACATGTCTATATTAAAATGAATGATCTTAGGAGGAGTGGCTTTTCTGCGCAAGCTGTATATGGTAATTCAAAAAATATATATATGAAAAAAGGCTGTTATCCAGTCAAGGTGAGAGTAAATAAGGAAATTCCGATTGCATCCAGGCTGGAGATCGGAGTCTATCCAAAAACAGCTTATTGAAGACTGAGGTTTGCGCACTCAATTAAGATGGCGTATAGATATAAAAACTGTAATGAACAAGATCAAAATCACCAAATGGATTATCGTGGCGGCAGGGGTATTCTTCGGAATGGCCATTGTTGGCGGCTACTATGTGTCCCATTCGATGTGCACCAACGAAGTGATTGCCGAATTGCCTTCCCCGGAACGCGACTACCGGGCGGTAGTCTTTCAGCGTGACTGCGGCGCTTTAACGGGTTTCAGCACGCAAGTTTCGGTCTTCCGTTCATGGTCCTTTCGGGGCAACGGTGCCGGTAACGTTTTCATCGCGGATAGCAACCACGGTGCCGTTCCTGTAGGGCAAGGTGGAGGCCCCGAGGCCAGGGTCCGGTGGCGTTCACCGCGTACCTTGGTGGTGTCCTACCATCGCAATGCCCGTGTGTTTCTGGCCGAACGCCAAGTGGGCGCTGTCCAGATCGAGTTTGAACCGCTTGCCAGTCGGTAACGTGGAATCCCATTTTTCTTCCTTACCTCTTATCTCCACCTTCCCCCCGCCGCCACAGCGACTAAGCTGTCTGTGTGAGTCCTCATTCCACTCCACGACAGGGAGAACGACATGGATACCGGCAAGCACGAACTGCCGCAGCTGTTCCAGCAACTCGGGCTGGGCGGCGATGCGGCGGCGATCGACGAATTCTTGGCCAAGCACCGGCTGGAGCACGGCGTGGAGGTGGCCGACGCGCCGTTCTGGAGCCCGGCGCAGGCGGATTTTCTGCGCCAGGCGCTGGAGAGCGACGCCGAGTGGGCCGAGGCGGTGGACGAGCTGGCGACGTTGTTGAGCCAGTAGCCGCGCATCCCGGCAAGGCCGGGCTGATCCGGCAACCGGCCCTCTGCGGCGTTGCCGGCTTGGCCCTGGAACCCCAAGGCCTGTTCCTTCCGCCCGGCGTCTGGCCATTTGCATGTCGGTACCGTGGAAGAACGGCCGTGAACAGGTCATAGACAAAGGAGGCACATCATGATGATTGCCCGCTGGAGCATCGAGGCCAAGTTCGGCCACAAACCCGAGGTGGTGGCGGAGATGCAGCGCTGGCTGCGCGACATCGGCTCGCAGGTCGGCTGGACCGCCGACCGGGTGCGGCTGTTGAACGGCTCGATCGGCGCCAAGGAGTCCACCATCCAGTCCGAGATCGAGATCGCCGACCTGGCCGAGCTCGACGCGGCGTGGAGTAAGCTCGCCACGATCGAGGCGCACGCGGTGTGGAGCCGGGCGCTGGAACCGCACGTGGTGTCGGGCACGCAGCGCTGGGAAATCTTCCGCGTCATCGGCTAGGGCGGACACCCCGGCGCGAGCCGGGGGTTGCGCCGCGGGGCGCTCCCTCGCGATGCCCGACGACTCAGTCACAGGCTTCCGCCCTACACCTAAATCCCTGATTCCGCTATACTTCCGCCCCTGTCGCGTGCCCGCGCGCGCCACCACCCCCAGCAAGGAAGCCGTCGCATGAGTCTGTTGCCGCATCAAGTCGAACTGTTGTCCCCCGCCAAGAACGCCGAGATCGGGCGCGAGGCGATCCTGCACGGGGCGGATGCGGTGTACATCGGCGGACCGAGCTTCGGCGCGCGCCACAACGCCTGCAACAGCGTCGAGGATATCGCCGGGCTGGTCGAGTTCGCGCACCGCTACCACGCGCGCATCTTCGCCACGCTCAACACCATCCTGCACGATGCCGAGCTGGAGGCGGCGCGCAAGCTGATCTGGCAGCTGTACGATGCCGGCGTGGATGCGCTGATCGTCCAGGACATGGGCATCCTGCAGATGGACCTGCCGCCGATCCAGCTGCACGCCTCGACCCAGTGCGACATCCGCGACGCCGACAAGGCGCGCTTCCTGTCCGACGCCGGTTTCAGCCAGATCGTGCTGGCGCGCGAGCTGACCATTCCGCAGATCAAGAAAATCGCCGAGCGCGTGGGGGACAGTGCCACCATCGAATACTTCATCCACGGCGCGCTGTGTGTGGCGTTCTCCGGCCAGTGCTACATCAGCCACGCCGATACCGGGCGCAGCGCCAACCGTGGCGACTGCTCGCAGGCCTGTAGACTGCCGTACACGCTGACCGATGCCAACGGCGGCGTGGTGGCTTTCGACAAGCACCTGCTGTCGATGAAGGACAACAACCAGAGCGCCAACCTGGAGGCGCTGCTGGATGCCGGGGTGCGCTCGCTGAAGATCGAGGGCCGCTACAAGGACGTCAGCTACGTCAAGAACATCACCGCGCATTACCGCCTGCTGCTGGACGAGATCATCGAGCGCCGCCCGGAACTGGCGCCGGCCTCCAGCGGCAGCAGCGAGATCTTCTTCGCGCCGGACCCGGACAAGACCTTCCACCGCGGCGCGACCGATTATTTCGCCACCGGGCGCAAGCAGGACATCGGCGCCTTCGATTCGCCCAAGTTCGTCGGCGTGGCGCTGGGCACCGTGCACAAGGTGGGCGAGACCTGGCTGGAGATCGCCACGTCCGAGACCATGAGCAACGGCGACGGCATCAACTTCATGAAGAAGCGCGAGGTGGTGGGCATGCAGCTCAACACCGTCAAGCAAATCGGCAAGGCCGAAGGCGGCTTGCTGTTGTGGCGCTGCGAGCCCAACGACCCGAGCGTGCTCGCCGGTCTCAAGCCCGGCACCGACATCAGCCGCAACCGCGACCACGCCTGGGAGCTGGCGCTGTTGAAGAAATCGGCCGAGCGCCGCGTGGGCGTGTGGGCCACCTTGAGCGACGGCAGCGACGGCCTGACCCTGACCCTGACCGATGCCGACGGCTGCAGCGCCACGGCCAGCGCCGCCATCGCGCTGGAGCCGGCCAAGGATGCGGCCCGGGCCGAGGCCGGCCTGCGCGACGCCATCGCCAAGCTCGGCAACACCATGTTCGAGGCGCACGACGTTCAGCTATCGCTGTCCCAGCCGTGGTTCGTGCCGGCCTCGGTGATCAACGGCCTGCGCCGCGAGGCGGTGGAGAAGCTGGAGGCCGCGCGCCTGGCCGCCTGGCCGCGTCCGCCGCGCAAGGTGCCGGTGGAGCCGCCGGTGCCGTACCCGGAAAAGACCTTGAGCTACCTCGCCAATGTCTACAACTCGCTGGCCTGGCAGTTCTACACCCGGCACGGCGTCGAGGTGATCGATGCCGCCTACGAGGCGCACCAGGAAGAGGGCGAGGTGTCGCTGATGATCACCAAGCACTGCCTGCGCTTCTCGTTCAACCTCTGTCCCAAGCAGGCCAAGGGTGTGAAGGGGGTGATGGGGCAGGTGCGCGCCGACCCGATGACGCTCAAGTCTGGCAGCGAGACCTATACCCTGAAGTTCGAGTGCCGGCCGTGCGAGATGCACGTGATGGGCAAGATGAAAAAGCACATCCTCAAGTCCGCGCCGCCGTCGGAAATCCCGACCAGCGCGCCGATCACCTTCTACAAGCAGCGGCCGTAACCGCGCCGCCGTGGCGCCTCGCTGTCGACCGCCGTCTCATTCGCGCCACGTCCGCCCGCCGGGCGAGCCATACTGAAAGTAGGGCATGGTGTAAGGAGACGACGATGATCGATACGTTGACGAGTCCCTCGCCCAAGGTGGTGGCCATCAAGCTGCGCGGCACGCTGCACGACGCCGACTACCGCACGCTGGAGCCGTTGGTGCAGGCGGCGCTCAAGGATGGGCGCAAGGTACGGCTCTATGCCCAGTTCGACGATTTCCACGGCTGGGACTTGCACGCGGCATGGGATGATATGGTGTTCGGCACGCGCCACTATACCGATTTCGAACGCATCGCCGTGGTCGGCGACGAGAAGTGGCAGGAATGGATGGTGAAGCTGGTGCGTCCGTTCACGCTGGCGTCGGTGCGTTACTTCCCGCGTGAGGAAACCCCGGCCGCCTGGGCCTGGATTCACGAGGAGTTGTAACGACAGGCTGTACCGCAAGACCGCCGTAATACGCAGGAGATTGTTGCCAGCAAGATTTTGGGCCAAGCTGCCGGTGCTGTCCCGTCACCATCAGTGGAGGATGCATCATGAAGCTCTATCTTGCCCCCGGCGCCTGCTCGCTGGCGCCCCATATCGCACTGCATGAAGCCGGTTTGCCGTTCGATACCGAGGGGGTCGACCTGCGCGAGACGCCGCATCGCACCGAAGGCGGTGCCGATTACACCATGATCAACCCCAAGGGCTACGTGCCGGCGCTCGAGTTCGACCACGGCGATGTGCTGACCGAATGCGCCGCCATTCTGCAGTTCATCGCCGACCAGGCGCCCGAAATGCGGCTGGCGCCGCCCAACGGCACGCTGGAACGCTACCGGCTGCAGGAGTGGCTGAACTTCATCTCCGCCGAATTGCACAAGGGATTCGGCCCGATGTGGGATCCATCGGCGCGGGACGACATGCGCGAGGCCGCCTGGGCGCGCATCAGCCGGCGCCTCGACTGGATCGCTCCGCAGCTCGCGGAGCGGGATTACCTGATGGGCGACTTCAGCGTGGCGGACGCCTACCTGTACACCATCCTCAACTGGACGCACTACCACAAGCTGCCGCTCGACAAGTGGCCGGCGCTGCAGGACTTCATGGCGCGCATGGCCGCGCGTCCGGCGGTGCAGCAGGCGCTGCGCGAGGAGGGTCTGCTGCAGTAAGCTGTATGGCAGACGCCAGCCACTCTGCCCCGTCACGACGGGGCAGAGTTTTGTCGGCGTTTCACGTGAAACATTCTCTCCATCCCTGACCCCGCAACGAGAAAGCCATCGCATGACCGCCCCCGTTTCCCTGATCGACAGCACCGGCCTTGCCGCCGCCCTGGAACGCTTCGCCGACGAGCGCCACTGGCCGCGCTACCACACCCCGCGCAATCTGGTGCTGGCGCTGACCGGCGAAGTCGGCGAACTCGCGGAAATCTTCCAGTGGCTGACCGACGACGAAGCGGCCTGTCTGGCCGAGGACCCGGCACGTTTCACCCATCTGCAGGAGGAGATGGCCGACGTGCTGATGTACCTGGTGCGGCTGGCCAGCGTCACCGGCGTCGACCTCGACGCGGCGGTGCGCGACAAGCTGGTCAAGAACGCGTTGAAGTACCCGACGCCCTGAGCGTGCCGCTGTGCCTCATAGAAAGCGCAGCGGGTCGACCCGCCATTGCTCAGGCGACTCGTGGCGCACGATGCGGTCGCCTCCGCCCTGGCCCAGCCCGCGCGCCAGGTCGATCAGCTGCGGCACGATGTAGCTTTTGCTCTTGAGGCTGAAGAAGGCCTTGACCTTGGGGGTGAGCATATTGCTTTCGCTCTGTTCCACCACCACGGCCAGCTTGCCGCTTTCCAGGCGCACCAGCGTGCCGACCGGGTAGATGCCGGTGCAGCGCAGGAAGGCCTGCACCAGCGCCGGGTTGAAGTGGAACTTCGACCATTCGTAGATCTTGCGCAAGGCATCGGTCGGCGTCATGCCGCGGTGGTAGCAGCGGTCGGAGGTGAGGGCGTCGTAGACGTCGACGATGGCCGCCATCTGACCCAGTTCCGAAATCTCGCTGCCCTTCAGCCCGCGCGGGTAGCCGCTGCCGTCGTGGCGCTCGTGGTGCTGTGCCGCCACCTCGATCGCGGTGGCCGAGACGCCCGGTGTCAGCCGCAGGATCTTTTCGCTTTCCTGCACGTGGCATTTCATCACGGCAAATTCCGTCTCAGTCAGTTTGGCCGGCTTGTTGAGGATGGCGTCGGGAATCCGCATCTTGCCGATGTCGTGCAGCATGCCGCCGATGCCGGCGTGGAGGAGGGTGTTCTGGCCTCGCTTCATGGCATGACAGAAGCTCACCATCAACGCGCCGACGCTAACCGAATGCAGGAAGGTGTAATTGTCCTTGTTCTTGATGCGGCACAGCGCCAGCAGAGCATCGTTGTTGCGCAGGATGGAGGCGGTCATCCTTTCCACCACCGGCTCCACCCGTTCCAGTTCCACCTGCCGCCCCAGGCGCACGTCCTGCATTACGTGCTGGATGATCTGGTGTGCCTCGGCATGGATGTGGCGTGCCTGACCGAATTCCTCGGCCGCTTCCACCTTGCGCGGTGGCTGGGTCTCGCGTGCCGCCAGGGCGCGCAGTTCCTGTTCCATCTGCTGTTCGACTTCGCCGGCGCTCGGTGCGTGCGCGACGTCCAGCCCCTTGTCGGTATCGATGTAGAGCTGATGAATGCCGGCATCCCGGATCTTGTCGATTTCGTCCTCGCTGGTGATGACGAATCGGTTGCGCAGAAAGGGGTGGCTCATCCAGTCGCAGTTCAGATCATGGATGTACATGCCCGGTTTCAGGTCGGAGATGTCGATGCACTTGATCATGGCAAAAAACCACAATGGGATGTCGCTTCCATTCTACAGTGATTATGGCATGACGATACGATCGGCGTCGCCGAACCATGGGGCAGAAATGCTTTTTCCAGTACGATAGTTTTGATAGGAAATAGTGAGAATAAGGCGTATTTTTTGCGTGTTTTTGAAAAAATCGATGCGAAACAGATAAGCGACAATCACTAGAGTTGGTCACAGGCTCGTCACAACAAGCAGGGGGGAAATCCGCATCATGAGAACAAGGGAAACGTGGGGAAAACTGAGTCGCAAGATCACCCTGGTCGGCGGCTTGTCGGTGGCGCTGGGCTTTGCCGTGATGGTGGGGCTGATCGCCAAGATCAGCTACGACAGCGCCTTGGAGCAGGGTTACCAGCTGGCGTCGGAGCAGGCGCAGGGCTACGCGCGTCAGGTCGAGGCCGAACTGGGGCAGAACATGGCCCTGCCGCATCACTTGGCCGAGGCGGTGATGGGGCTGAAAAAGACGGCGCCGCCCGAGCGCAAGGTGGTCGATGCCATGATCGTCACGATGCTCGACCACTCGCCGCAGAACATCGGGCTGTGGATGCTGTGGGAGCCCAACGCCATGGACGGCCGCGACGACGCCTATCGCCTCGACTGGCCGCGTCATGACCCCACTGGCCGCTACACCCCCTACGTGACGCGTGACGCGTCCGGCCACGCCAAGATGGACGTGATGTTGGACAGCGAGCGGGTGAAGGCCTTCCCGCAGTACAAGGACAACCCGCAGAGCTACCAGCCGGATTATGAGAAACCGGGCTGGGGCGATTACTACTACGTGCCCAAGCAGCGCGGCCGCGACACCATCACCGAACCGTTCTTCTACGAGGTGCAGGGCAAGAAGGTGCTGGAGAGCTCGCTGGTGACGATGATCAAGGATCAAGACGGCAAGTTCCTCGGCGTCTCCGCCGCCGACCTGGCGCTCGACGCGCTGCAGCAGCGCTACGGCTTCATCCGGCTGTACCAGACCGGCTACGTGCGGCTGGTGTCGGAGGGCGGCATGTACGTGGCCAACCCCGATCCGGCCAAGGTGGGCCAGCCTGTCGGCAAGGACGAGGCGCTGGGCGAGAAGCTGCTGCAGATCCGCCAGGGCGAGAACTTCGTGTTCGAGGCCGACGGTTTCACCCACTTCTTCTTTCCGGTCAAGATCGGCGATACCGGCCAGTACTGGTCGCTCGGCGTCAGCATTCCCAGCACCGCCATCACCGAGCCGGCGGTCAAGCTGCGCAACAGCGCGATCCTGATCGGCGTGGTGGCGCTCGTCGCCATCATCGTCATCCTGGCGCTGGTGGTCGGCGCGCTGACCCGTCCGCTCAACCAGCTGGCCGACACCATGGAACAGCTGGCGTCCGGCCAGGGCGACCTGACCGTGCGCATCGCCATCGCCAACCGCGACGAGATTGGCCGCACCGCCACCGCCTTCAACCGGTTCATCGACAGCCTGCACGGCATGTTCGTCGGCGTGCGCGAGCAGAGCCACGCGGTGGCCGAGGCGGCGGCGCGGCTGACGGCCTCGGCCGCCCAGGTGGAGCAGGCCTCGGCGGCGCAGTCGGACACCGCCAGCGCCACCGCCGCCGGGGTGGAACAGGTCAGCACCAGCGTGCAGCACATCGCCGACTCGGCCGGCCAGGCCGAGGAACTGGCGCGTCAGACCGGCGCCATCACCGACCAGAGCGTGGCCACGGTCAAGCGCGTGGCGGCCGAGATCCACTCGATGACCGGCGACATGCACGCGCTGGCCGAGCGCATGGGCGCGCTGGGCACCCGCTCGGAGGAGGTCAGCAGCATCGTGCGGGTGATCCGCGACATCGCCGACCAGACCAATCTGCTGGCGCTCAACGCCGCGATCGAGGCGGCGCGCGCCGGCGAACAGGGGCGCGGTTTCGCCGTGGTGGCGGACGAGGTGCGCAACCTGGCCGGGCGCACCGCCGAGGCGACGCTGGAGATCGGCCGCATCGTCGAGGCCATCGGCAAGGAGACGCGCGACGCGGTGCGCGAGGTGGACGGCAGCCGCGAGCGCGCGGTCAGCAGCGTGAGCATCGCCGAGGCCGCCGACGGCAGCATGCAGCAGGTCTACCACTGCAGCCAGCAACTGGTCGGCAACATCGTCGACATCGCCGCCGCCACCCGCGAGCAGTCCTCGGCCAGCGCCGAGATCGCGCGCAACGTCGAACAGATCAGCGCCATGGCGCAGTCCAACCGCCAGGTAGTGCAGGAGGTCTCGACCGCGGTCGAGCGGCTGCACGAGCTTTCGGCCAGCCTCGAGAAACTGGTGGGCAATTTCCGACTCTAAGCTGGCACCGGAACGGACACGGCGCCGCTCCGGCGGCGACCGTGCTCCCGGCCGGGGTCACCCGTTCGACGAAGGGGTTCTTATCAGCCGGCCGGTTTCGGCATATAATTCGGCGGTTTTGTTCGGAGGGCCCCGATGTCCTGCCTGCGCTTCCTGCTCTGCGATGCCGCAGCCGCCCAGAAGGGCGGGGAAGACGTGTTGGCGCAAGCCGGGGAAGGCGAACGAACCGCATTGCCGAAAAACAGCTCCTGAGCCGTCAGGAGCTTTTTTTTATCTGTGAGAGACCCGTTTTGCCGCTTCCAGAGCAAAGCTGCCCGTCAGCCGCAACCGGCAGGTTTGCTCTGTAACTGGAATCACACCGCGAGGAACCCGCACCATGGCCAATCCACTGTATCGGAAGCACATCATCTCCATTCCCGATTTCACGCGCGAGGAACTCGAGCTGGTGGTGGAAACCGCCGGTCGCCTCAAGGCCGCGCCGCGGAACGACCTGCTCGCGGGCAAGGTGGTGGCCAGCTGCTTCTTCGAGCCGTCCACCCGTACCCGGCTGTCGTTCGAGACCTCGATCCAGCGCCTGGGCGGCACCGTGATCGGCTTCTCCGACGGCGCCAACACCTCGGCCAAGAAGGGCGAGACGCTGGCCGACACCATCCGCATCATCAGCTCCTATACCGACGCGGTGGTGATGCGCCATCCCAAGGAGGGGGCGGCGCGCCTGGCCAGCGAGTTCTCGGCGGTGCCGGTGATCAACGGCGGCGACGGCGCCAACCAGCATCCGTCGCAGACGCTGCTCGACCTGTTCACCATCAAGGAATCGCAGGGCCGGCTGGAAAACCTGTCGCTGGCCTTCGTCGGCGACCTCAAGTACGGCCGCACCGTGCACTCGCTGACGCAGGCGCTGTCGCTGTTCAACTGCCATTTCTACTTCGTGGCGCCGGAAGTGCTGGCGATGCCGGACTACATCTGCGAGGAGTTGGACGAGCGCGGCATCTCCTACACCCTGGCCGGATCGCTGGAAGAGGTGATCCCGCAGGTCGACATCCTGTACATGACGCGGGTGCAGCGCGAGCGCTTCGACGAGGCCGAGTTCAAGAAGATCCAGGGGCAGTACATCCTCAAGGCCGAGATGCTGAACCACGCCCGCCCCAACATGAAAGTGATGCACCCGCTGCCGCGCGTGGACGAGATCGAGGTGGCGGTGGACGCCACGCCGCATGCCTACTACTTCGAGCAGGCGAAGAACGGCGTGTTCGCCCGCCAGGCGCTGTTGGCGCTGGTGCTGAACGAGATGGTGTGAGTCGGATCAAGGAGACAGTCAGATGCAATACACCCGCAACGTAGAAGCCCTCAAGGAGGGCACCGTGATCGACCACATCCCGGCCGGTCAGGGCCTCAAGATCCTGCGCCTGTTCCAGCTGGTGGAAACCGGCGAGCGCGTTACCGTCGGTCTCAACCTGTCGAGCCGCCACATGGGCAGCAAGGATGTGGTCAAGGTCGAGAACATCGCGCTGACCGAGGAGCAGGCCAACGAACTGGCGCTGTTCGCACCCAAGGCCACGGTCAACGTGATCTCCAACTTCGAGGTGGTGAAGAAGCACAAGCTGGAGCTGCCGGAAGCGATCGAAGGGATCTTCTCCTGCCCGAACTCCAATTGCATTTCGCATAAAGAGCCGGTTATGAGCTTTTTTTACGTCAGAACCGTGAAGAACGACACCAAAATGAAATGTAAGTATTGCGAAAAAGTCTTTAGTAAGGATATCGTAGCCGAAGTGCGCTAAGTCGTACTCAGGAGTGGAGAAACTACAAGGAAGCGCTGCAACCGACAGTGCAACAACCAAACAAGAAAGCGCCGCGGATCATCCGCGGCGCTTTTTTTGTTTTCCGTCCGTCAGGAGCGGACCGGAAAGCCGACCCGCACCCGCAGCCCGCCGCCGGCGACGTCCTCCAGCGCGATGTCCGCCCGGTGCAGGTGGGCGATCTCCTCGACGATGGCCAGCCCCAGCCCGCAGCCGTCGCCGCGAGCCGATTCACCGCGGTAGAAGCGTTCGAACACCCGCTCCCGCTCCACGGCGGGAATTCCCGGCCCGCTGTCGCTCACCGACAGCTCCACCCGCTGCGCCGCCTGGCTGACCGTCACCGTCACCATGCCGCCGGCCGGGGTGTAGCGCACCGCGTTGTCGACCAGGTTGGACAGCAGCTCGCGCAGCAGCACCGGCTGGCCGACGATCATGGCGCTGTCCGCGCCCTCGTAGCCGATGTCCAGCGCCTTGGCGAGCGCCGGGGTGACGAACTCCATGGCGATGTCGCGCGCCATCGCCGCCAGATCGAGCGCGCGCTGCGGCTCGTGCTGGGCCACCCCCGGCTCGGCGCGCGACAGCGTCAGCAGCTGGTTGGCGAGCCGGATGGTCTGGTTGGTGGCGGCCACCAGCGCGGTGAGGCCGGCCTGGCGTGCCGCCGGGTCGTCCTGGCGCAGCGTCATCTCGGCCTGCATTTTCAGCAGGGTGAGCGGGGTGCGCAACTGGTGGGCGGCGTCGGCGATGAAGCGCTGGCGGATCGCCAGCTGCTGTTCCAGCTGGGAGAGCGCGCCGTTGAGCGCCCGTACCAGTGGCTTGAGCTCGCGCTGCACCGCCTTTTCGTCGAGCTGCAGCGTCGGATCGCCGGCGCGCTGGGTCAGGGTCTGGCCGACCCGGTCCAGCGGACGCAGCACGCGGCGCACGCCGATGCTGGCGAACAGCATCACCACGGCGGTGAGCAGGATCTGCTGCTGCACCGTCTCGCGTTGCAGCTGGCCGGCCAGCGCCTGGCGCGACAGCGTGGTTTCCCCCACCTGCACCAGCAGCAGGCGGTTGGCGCCGGCGTAGTAGAGCGGAAAGGCGTAGGCGGCGGCGCGCACCGCCTCGCCCTGGTAGCGGGTGTCGTAGAACAGCGTTTCACGCGGGGCGGGGGCGCGCGGCGGCCGTGGCAGGTCGGCGTTGCCGGTGACGGTGGTGCCGCCGACGAAGCCGATGCGGTAGAACACCCGGTCCTGGAAGTGCGGGTCGAACATCTCCAGCGCCGCCACCGGGATGTCCACCGCCAGCTCGCCGTTTTCCACGCTGATGCGGTCGGCGATGCTGCGCGCCGACGCCTGCAGCGTGCGGTCGAACGCCTGGTTGGCCGATTCCCGCGCGTGCTGGCTGGAGAGCCAGGCATTGATGCCGACCAGCGGCACCAGCGGCAGCACGATCCAGGCCAGCAGCTGGCGCAGCAGGCTGGCGCCTTTGCCGGCGCGTGCCGGCGCTGCCGCGGCGGTGGCCGCTGGGGCGGCTTCGCCGCCGTCCCTACTCGGCATGTTCCTCGTCCAGCAGGTAGCCCAGGCCGCGCAGCGTGACGATGCGCACGCCGCTGCCGGCCAGCTTCTTGCGCAGCCGGTGCACGTAGATTTCCATAGCGTCGGCGCTCAGGTCCTCGTCCAGCCGCATCACCTGCTCGGCCAGCGTTTCCTTGCCGACCGGCTTGCCCTGGCGGTACATCAGCACTTCCAGCACCGCCATCTCGCGCGGGGTCAGCGTCAGCATGGCGCCGCCGAGTTCGAAGCGCCGCGTTTCCGGGTCGAACTGCAGCGGGCCGCAGATCAGCGGGCCGGAGTCGCGCCCCTGCGAGCGGCGCAGCAGGGCGCGCGTGCGCGCTTCCAGCTCCGACAGCTCGAACGGTTTGCCCAGGTAGTCGTCGGCCCCGAGGTCCAGCCCGTGCACGCGATCGTCCACCCCGGCCTGTGCCGTCAGCACCAGCACCGGCACGCGGTTGCCGCGCCGTCGTAGCCGGCGCAGCACCTCGAAGCCGTCCAGCCGCGGCAGGCCGATGTCCAGTATCACCAGTGCGTAGGGCTCGGAGCACAACAACTGGTCCGCCTCCACGCCATCGCGCGCCACGTCGACGGCGTGGCCGGAGGCGGAGAGGGCGCGGCTGAGCCAGTCGGCCAGCTCGCGATTGTCCTCGACAAGTAACAAGCGCATGGAATTTTTTGCCTGAAAGCGATTTGAAAGGTTGACGCTCCTAGAATGCGTCCATGTCAGTCTAACCTGTAATGCCGCGATGCGTAGCCTGTTCGTCCTGAGCATTTTCCTGGCGTTGATGGCGGTGTGCCGGCCGGCGCTGGCCGTCGACCTGCCGCCAGGCTACCCCACGGCCTATGCCAAGCTGGTGGAAGAAGCCCGGCGGGAGAAGCGGCTGGAGATCTACGCTACCACCGATGCGCAATCGGTCAAGGCCTTGCTGGCGCGGTTCCGATCGCGCTACCCGTTTCTGGACGTGCGCTATCACGAGCTGACCAGCGCCGAGCTGTTCCACCGGCTGCGCGGCGAAGCGGATCGGGGCCAGGGACAGGCGGATGTGGCGTGGAGTTCGGCGATGGACCTGCAGGTGAAGCTGGTCAACGACGGCTACGCCCAGCCTTACCCTTCGGTCGAGCGGGCGGCCTTGCCGGACTGGGCGCAATGGCGCGACGAGGTCTACGGCACCACCTTCGAGCCGCTGGTGTTCGCCTGGGACCGGCGCGTGCTGGACGATAAGCAGGCGCCGCGCACGCATGCCGAGCTGCGGCGGCAGCTGGCGGCGCGGCAGGGTAGCTGGAAGATCGCCACCTACGACGTGGAAAGCTCCGGCGCCGGCTACCTGTTCCTGTCGCAGGATGCCTACCACAACCCGGAGTTCTGGGACCTGGCGCGCGTGCTGTTCGACCATGCGCCGTACCTGGAGGGCACCAGCCGCGCCATGCTCCAGCGCCTGCAGTCGGGCGAGGCGCAGCTGGCCTACAACGTGCTGGGCGCCTACGCCGCGGAGACGGCGCGCTGGAACGAGCGGCTGGGCTGGCGGGTGCCGGAGGACTACGCGCTGGTGGTCACCAGGCTGACGCTGATCAGCCGCGCCGCGCCGCACCCCAACGCGGCACGGTTGTGGACCGATTTCGTGCTGTCGCGCGAGGGACAGACGGTGCTGGCGGCCGACGCGCGGCTGCCGCCGATCCGCAACGGTCTGCCGCGCCGGCTGGGGCAGATGGTGCTGGACCCGGCGTCGCCGGCGCTCAGGCCGATCAAGGTGGGCACCGGTTTGCTGGTGTACCTCGATACCGCCAAGAAGAGCCTGTTCCTGAAACGCTGGCGCGACATCGCCGGGCGGGACAGCCGGGACTGAACATCGAATAAGGAGGAGGCGGCCGGACGTCGGCATTGCGCCGATGCCCCGGACACCGCAGAAGAAGATTTTCGCCGGCATCGCCATCACAAGGTGTGGCATATGCCGGCCAACGGTTTGCCCTATGGCGGCTATCCGGCCATCGGGCTGAACTGAGGGGTCGTGGCCCAGATTGGCCGAAACCCCGGTTTTTTTGTCGTTACCAACTACATGCATTACCCAGGAGAGAACACCATGAAACTATCGCGTTTGCTCGTGACCTGCCTGATGGCTCTGGCTCCCTTCGCCGCCCAGGCCGAAGTGGAACAATTCAAGATCATGGCTCCGGCCAACCCGGGCGGCGGCTTCGACACCGTGGCCCGCACCCTGGGCGAGGCGCTGCAAGCCTCCGGCCAGGTGAAGAGCGTCGTCGTCGAGAACAAGGCCGGCGCCGGCGGCGCCATCGGCATGGCGCAGTTCGTCAACAACGAAAAGGGCAACCCCAATGCCCTGCTGGTGGCCGGTGCTGTGACCGTCGGCGCGCTGGAAACCAACAAGTCGCCGGTCAATTTCGGCATGGTGACGCCGGTGGCGCGCCTGATGGGTGAATTCAACGTGCTGGTGGTGTCGGCCTCGTCCCCGTACAAGACGCTGAAGGACCTGATGGCCGCGTACAAGGCCAATCCGGGCGCGGTCAGCATCGGCGGCGGCTCCGCCGGCGGCATCGACCACATCATGGCGGCGCTGATGTCGGAGAAGGTCGGCGTCGATCCGGACAAGCTCAACTACATCCCGTTCGCCGGCGGCGGTGAAGGCAAGGCCGCCATCCTCGGCAACCAGATCGCCGCCTACATCAGCGGCTATGGCGAACTGGCCGACCTGATCAAGGCCGGCAAGGTGCGCGCGCTGGCGCTGTCGGCCGACAAGAAGCAGGCCGACATCCCGGTGCCGACGCTGAAGGAGCAGGGCGTGGACGTGGTGGTGTACAACTGGCGCGGTGTGTTCGGCGCGCCGGGCATCAACGCCGCCCAGAAGGCCGCGCTGATCAAGATGGTGGAAACCGCCGTCAAGGCCCCGTCCTGGAAGGCCAAGGCCGAGAAGTTCGAATGGCTGGACATGCTGCAGACCGGCGACAGCTTCAAGAGCTTCCTCGACGCCGAGCAGAAGCGCACCGCCGCCATCGTCAAGAAACTGAAGCTGGGTAACTGAGCATGATCCGGCGCGTCTCGGGCGAGCAGTGGCTCGCCATCGGCATCATCCTGATCGGCCTGATCATGGCCTGGCAGATCAGCGATATTCCCGTCGATGCCGGCTACGCTGGCATCGGGCCGCGCTTCTTCCCGTCGCTGGTGGTGACCGGGCTGATCGTCGCCGGGGGCGCGCTGCTGATGCAGCGCCGCCACCGCAACGGCCCGGACACCATCATCGAGGAGGGGGAGAGCGACAGTGACGAACTGGAAGCCGAGGAGGCCGTGAACCACGAGGCCGACTGGCGCATGTTCGCCATCGTCAGCGGCAGCCTGCTGTGCCACATGGCGCTGATCGGCATCGTCGGCTTCACGCTGGCGGGCACGCTGCTGTGCTTCGGCGTCTGCCGCGGGCTGGAAACCCGCCGTCCGTGGCTCGATCTGGGTCTGTCCTTCGTGCTGGCCCTCGGGCTGTTCCATCTGTTCAAGACGCTGGGCCTCAACCTGCCGGCGTTGATTGCGGGGGTGCTGTAAATGGAATCGTTGAACGCCCTGTTTTCGCTGGGCTTTGCCACCGCGCTGACGCCGACCAACCTGCTGTGGGCGCTCTTGGGCTGCACACTCGGCACCGCCATCGGCGTGCTGCCGGGGGTCGGCCCGGCGGTCACCGTGGCGCTGTTGCTGCCGGTGACGCAAAGCGTCGACCCGACCGGGGCGCTGATCATGCTGGCCGGGGTGTACTACGGCGCGATGTTCGGCGGCTCGACCACCTCGATCCTGCTCAACACGCCGGGCGAAGCCGGCTCCATCGTGTCGGCGCTGGAAGGCAACAAGATGGCCAAGGCCGGTCGCGCCGGCCCGGCGCTCTCGACCGCCGCCATCGGTTCGTTCGTTGCCGGCAGCATCGCCACCGTGCTGTTGACGGTGCTGGCGCCGGTCATCGCCAACTTTGCGCTGCAATTGGGCCCGGTGGAAACCTGCGCACTGATGCTGATGACCTTCGCCGCGGTGTCGGCGGTGCTCGGCAACTCGCCGCTCAAGGGCATTACCAGCCTGTTCCTGGGCCTGGGCCTGGGTCTGATCGGCATCGAAAGCCAGTCCGGCCAGTCGCGTTTCACCTTCGGCCTGCTGCCGCTGATCGACGGTATCGACATCGTGGTGGTGGCGATGGGCCTGTTCGCCATCGGCGAGACGCTGTACACCGCCACCTACGAGAACAAGATCAAGATCGGGCTGGAAAGCATGAAGGGCCGCTTCTGGATGACCAAGGACGACTGGAAACGCTCGTGGAAACCGTGGCTGCGCGGTACCGCCATCGGCTTCCCGTTCGGCACGCTGCCGGCCGGCGGCACCGAGATGCCGACCTTCCTGTCCTACTCGGCCGAGCGCAAGCTGGCCGACGGCGAGACCAAGAAGCAGTTTGGCAAGGGTGCGATCGAAGGCGTGGCGGGCCCGGAAGCGGCCAACAACGCCGCCGTGACCGGCACGCTGGTGCCGCTGTTGACGCTGGGCATCCCGACCTCGGCCACCGCGGCGATCATGCTGTCGGCGTTCCAGCAGTACAACATCGTGCCGGGTCCGCTGCTGTTCGACACCAACCCGGAACTGGTGTGGGGCCTGATCGCCTCGCTCTACATCGGCAACGTGATGCTGTTGGTGCTGAACCTGCCCTTGGTGGGGCTGTGGGTGCAGTTCCTCAAGGTGCCGCGCCCGCTGTTGTACGGCGGCATCGTGGTGCTGGCGACGATGGGGGCGTATGCGCTGCGCCAGAGCTGGTTCGACCTGATGCTGCTGTACCTGATCGGGGTGATGGGTTTCCTGATGCGGCGCTTCGACTTCCCGGTGGTGCCGCTGGTGGTGGGCCTGATCGTCGGGCCGATGGCGGAGAAGCACTTCCGCCGCGCCATGTCGATCAGCCAGGGTGACCTGACGGTGTTCGTGACCCATCCGATCTCGCTGGTCATCCTGCTGACCACGGTGGCCATCCTGGTGGTGCCGCCGCTGCTCAAGCGCCGTCAGGCGCTGTTGCAGGAAGCCTGAGCGGTATCCCCTTCGTATCAATAAAGAAACCGGCCGTTTGGCCGGTTTCGTTTTTACGGGCAGCGAGTTCAGTCGCGCGGGCTGTCCGGGGCGTCGAGGTAGCGCTGCAGCAGCACCAGGTCGAGCCAGTGCCCGAACTTGTAGCCGACCTGCGGCATGTGGCCGACCTGGGTGAAGCCCAGCCGTTCGTGAAACCGGATGGAACCGGCGTTGGCGGCGTCCACGGCGCCCACCATCACGTGCTTGTCCAGCGCCACGGCGCGCGGGATCAGCGCCAGCAGCAGGAGCTCGCCGATGCCACGCCCGCGATGGTCGCGATGGATGTGCACGCTGTGTTCCACGGTGTAGCGGAAGCCGGGAAAGCCACGGAAGTCGCCGAAGCTGGCGAAGCCGACCACCTCCTCGCCGTACTCGGCCACCAGCACCGGGTAGCCCTGCACGCGGCGGCCCTCGAACCAGGCTTGGCGCTCTGCCAGCGTGCTGGGCTGGTCGCAGTACACCGCCGTCGAGGTGGCGATGACGTCGTTGTAGATGGCGAGAATCTGCGGCAGGTCGGCGAGCCGGGCGTCACGGATGTGCATGCTGGTGGTCCCTCCGGGGAGGACGGCTGAGCGGGGCTGGCCGCCGCCGTTCTTGTGCTGTTCTTGAGGCTCAGGATTCATGCTAGGTGTTGGCTCCAGGACTGTCAAAAGGTGTAGGAAGCTGGCATGAGGTTTGCATTGTATACAGTCGGATCGTAATTCTGGGAGTCGATATGTTCAAGTCGAAAGCCAAGGAGGACACCGGCGGCACCACCAGTGAGCTGGTGATGTTCAACTACTGCCGCCCGGCCCGGGCGCGGCTGGTGGCGCTGGGCAGCGGCGGACGCATCTGGCTGGTGGAGACGCTGGACCGGGTGCACGGCGTGTGGGTGTGGGAAGACGAATGCCATCACGGCGACCAGGCGCTGGAGCAGGCGCGCCGGCTGAGCCTGATGCTGTCCTGACGCGCCGCGCTGGTGCGCGCGTCCCCGCGCCGGGACGAAAAAAAGGCGCGGAACCGGTCCGCGCCGACACTCTCTCGAACGACTCATTGTGAACCTTGCCTGGCACCTGTTCCCGTGGGCGAGCGGGCCGAGGCAGGTTGTAGTGCTGCAGACCCACAGGAACCGGGATGGGCACAGTGGAGCGAGGCGTTGCGTGGCCGTCTTTACAAGCTGGTCCGTGGCCGGTTTTGACGGGTAGCATCATCCTGCCTCAAAACCCATCTGCCCCCGGCCGCAGCGTGTCGGTGATAGCAGGCCAGGGGATGTCGGCAATCTCCATTGAACTGGTGCGCGGATCGCGCTGGTGGGAATCGTTACAAAACTGCCTTTGCCCAGCGGGGGCGGCTACTTTGTCCGGCGTGTGCGTACAGCCGCATGGCATGGCCTTACCCATGCTTGCTTCTCCACCGTTCGGTGATTTCGTCAATTGGAAGTGCTTCCAGGATTTCTTCTTTTTCGGTGGACGGCCCGGCGATGAAACCGCCTTGTATTTGCGAGCCTCCACTTAGGAGCGTCACTTAGCGATTCTCGATCATGATCCAGCCATTATTCATATCCTTGCACTTCGCCAGTGCCTTGCGCGCCGTCGGAATGTCCTCGTAGCGATTGGGATTGCCCAGGCAGCGATCGTCCTGTACCAGGCGCACCTTCCCGTCGGCGGATTTGTCCAGGCGCAGCAGCACCGTCATATAACGCCAGCCTTCGCCAATGTCCTGCGGGCGCTGCGCGGGCTTCTCGCCAGTCAGGTAGTAGCTGATCGATACCAGCAAGCCATCCACCCCCTTGCCGGCGCTACCAAGGCCATAGGTGCCGTTGCACCAGGTACCGTGGTTGTTCTCGGGCAGGTCAATCTTGAGCGAGGTCACCGGGTTCAGATTCTTGTCGTGCAGAAAGACGGCACAGACGCCGCCGCCAGGAAGGGCGCGGGATTTTCTTTTAGCAGCGATGGCGCGATCGTATTCTCTGTCTTGCTCAGATGAAGTATATTCCTTCAGCCACGCATAATATTCCTCGCCATTCCAGAGGACGCGGGCGGCGTCTCTGCTTCCGGACACATCAGGGGCAATACCTTCATTGATGGCGGCGATATTGCGCCGAACAGCATCTTCCCAGCGCTCAATGAAATTTTCCACGCGATGCCATCCCTCTGCCTTTAGCTCACCGACATTCTTGCTCTCGCCGTTATAGCGCTTATCAACGGACAATTCCGCATGCGCGCTGAAGCTGCAAGTTAATATTGCGGCATTAAGCAGAGTTCTTACACAATTTTTCATAGATAGCCTTCAGTTCGGTGTCGTAATGTCTGGGCCGGTAAGCCGGGCCGTTTTCGAATGCGGGCCGTATCCTCTGCCAAAGGGACCGGAAAGATCGGGGTGGTGCCGGTCGTAGCGCCCCTGGGTCAGCCTGCGAAAAAGATGCCGCTTGTATAGAACGGTGAGGCTACTGAACTTGCAAACTGGATTTGATGCAGATTGACAGTCTCTTGCGCGCCGTTGGAATGTCTTCGTAGCGATTGGGATTGCCCAGGCAGCGATCGTCCTGTACCAGGCGCACCTTGCCGTCAGCGGTTTTTTCCAGACGCAGCAGCACCGTCATATAACGCCAGCCTTCGCCAATGTCCTGCGGGCGCTGTGCGGGCTTCTCGCCAGTCAGGTAATAACTGATCGATACCAGCAAGCCATCCACTCCCTTGCCGGCGCTACCAAGGCCATAGGTGCCGTTACACCACGTGCCATGGTTGTTCTCGGGCAGATCAATCTTGAGCGAAGTAATCGGGTTCAGACTCTTGTCGTGCAGGAAGACGGCGCAGACACCGCCGCCAGGAAGGGGGGGTGGGAGGCGTACTTTCAGGCGAACATTTTTTTCAATCTGCCTGTCTTGCTCGGCAGAATGATATTGCTCCGCCCACGCATAATATTCCTCGCCATTCCAGAGGACGCGGGCGGAGTCTCTACCTCCGGATACGTCAGGGGCAATACCTTCATTGATGGCGGCGATATTGCGCCGAATAGCCTCCTCCCATTTCTTGTAGAAGCTCTCTACCCGGTATCTCCCGGGGGCTACCTCTATAATACTTTCCTCATACTTTACTTGATTAACGAGCAGTTCCGCTTGCACATCAAGGCTATAACTCAATGCCATTGCGTTAAGCAGTGCGATCGCACAGTTTTTCATAGATAGCCTTTAGTTCGGTGTCGTAATGATTGGTTCGGTAATCCGGCCCATTGAAGTTAAAAGCGATGGCGGACCAATCCTTGGTTTTGACCGCATCCCATAGCGACGTTCTCTTTCCCAAAGCCTTGTTCTTCGGGTCTTTCCACGCCGACGGTTTGTTGCGGATAAATCTCGCCAATATGTCCAACTGTCCTTGCTCGTTTTTGCACATTTTTTCAACAAACGGTCGAACATCCTTGTAGCCACAATACATATAATTCGCGCCCAATATCTGGAACATCCCCCAGGAGGCACTCATCAAGGCGGCATCGGGGTCCAGCCGGTAGGCGTTGAGCAGGCGCAGGTATTGTTTCGAGTGCGGGCCGTATGCTTTACCAAAGGGACCGGAAAGATCGGGGTGGCTCTGGTCGTAGCGCCCCTTGGTGAGCCTGCGGAAGAAATGCCGCTCGTACAGGATGGCGGGCACATGCGCCCCCTGCCCATCCTGCAGCCGCCAGAACGCGCTGCCCTTGCTTTCCTTCTGGCCGATGGCCTTGAGCACGTTGACTTCGCATTTAAGGTCGTAGGCATAGTCTGCCCAATCTTTTTCTGTGATCGGCTTGTCCTCATACGCCTGCATGTACTTCAACAAGTCCTTAGGCAGGTCGATGCCGATCTTGATCACCGACTCACCGTGCTTGCCCTTGGTCTTGTGCGGGCGCACGCTGGGGTTATTTTTGCTGGGCGGGCCGGCGGGCTTTTGGGGCAGCGGTGGCTGCGTCGCTTTCGGCTTGTCCGGTTGCCCAGTGGGTTGGGGAGTGGTTGGCGCTTCCGGTGGGTGAGGCTCCAACTGGTCCTTGAACGACACATAGGGGCTGACGAGCGTGATCAGTTTCTGGCCGTAGTCGGAGATCGTGCTGCCCAGATGCTGCCAGTTGCCCAGATAGTCCTTGCTATGGATTTCGACCTTGGATCGAGCGTCCCGGCTGACTTTCTGCTCGGTCAGGCCATTGGCCTGGGTTTTACCTTGGTGAGCCTTGCCATCGATCACCAGGCGGTAGGCCAGGTTTTCGATGGGGTGGCGTAACGCATCCAGAAACAGGGCCTGAACCGAGAAAGCGGCTCGCTCACTCAAATAGATCGCCTGGCCGACTTCAATCTTGTTCGGGTTCTTGATGCCGTTCAGGCGGATCAGACTGCCAAGTGACTGGCCGGTTTTCTTGGCAATGCCGCTCAGCGTGTCGCCTTCTTTGGCAATGTAAACGTCAGAGGGAATTGGGCTCATCTTCACTTTCCTGTTGTACTGCACTCCAATCCACGACTTCGTCCTCCATATGCCATTGCGTGCCCAATGCCGGCATATGAGTGACCTTGTCTGCCTGCTTGGCGGTCAGGCTTGGCGTTTCGCTCAGCGCGGGGCGGGCGCGTAAAATAGAATGTCGCTGGCTCTCGGTAAGGCTGCGTGCTTCGTATGCTCCTGGAAATGGTAACCAGGAAGCAGGGTAATCGGACCAATCCAGTTTTTGGCTGTAACGGACATCCTCTTTGGGTACTGGCATCGCTGGCGCGGCTACGTGCATGCTCGCCGGCCCCTCCACCACATGCTCCGCCCCCTTCACGCTTACCGTGCCGGGACAGTGGATGTCGATGTTGCCGCCGGAGAGCCGGATGTAACCGCCGCCGCTGGCGAGCAGAATCTCCTGCTTGGCGCTGATCACCACCTTGCCCTTGCAGGAGGTGATGGCCACGTCCTTGTCCGCCGTCAGCTCCATCTCCCCGCTCTGCGCCTGGACCTGCACCTTGCCCTTCGCCGCGATCAATTTCAGGCTGACGGAGTCCTTCACCCCCGACACAAACAGGCTGATGTGCTGGCCGACGTTGTGCAGCCAGCGCCGGCCCGAGGTTTGATTCGTAT
Organism: Pseudogulbenkiania sp. MAI-1; assembly: GCF_000527175.1. NCBI lineage: Bacteria > Pseudomonadati > Pseudomonadota > Betaproteobacteria > Neisseriales > Chromobacteriaceae > Pseudogulbenkiania > Pseudogulbenkiania sp. MAI-1. Next base: position 4,270,054 of record NZ_AZUR01000001.1, read on the forward strand.
CGCGCTGGGCAACCTGGTCGATATTCGTCCCGGCGGCCAGGGTGAGGCTGTTGTCGGTCGCCGCGGCGAGGCCGGCGGGGGCAGAGAGGATCATCAGCGGCTGCTGGCCGGTGACCGAGCGAGGTAGCGAAGCGTCGCGAGGGAATGAGTCGTTGGCGGTTTTGCCATCCTTATCGGTATTGGTACCTGCCTCCCACGCCTTCAGCGCCGCGACGTGGTGCTGTAGGTGGCCGTCGGTCTTCTTGGCCCCTTTGGCGTTGTCCGGCTGGATGGTCTCCGGACCGGTTTCGACGCTGTCGGCCAGCTGGGCGGTGGCGGTTTCGCCGAGAGACTGGCTCAGGCTTAACGCCGCATCGAGCTGGCTTTGCGCGCCGTCGCGCGCCAGTTGCTTGCCAGCTGCACCGTTCTGCGCTTCGGTGCTCAGCAGCAGGCCGTGCCCGGCGCGGATCGCGCCGTGGCGGTCGGTTCTGAGTTCGAAGCCGTCGCCGCGCGGCGTGGCTTTGCCGTCGGTGCGCGGGTGGGTGAGGTAGCCCTGGTTGAGTTGGGTCTTGCCGTGCTCGGACGAGAGCTTGGCCCGCACTTCACCGGGGGTGTCGTCGAACAAGAGTTCGTTGTACCGCCCGCCCTGGTGTTCTTTCGACTTGATGCCGGACAGGGTCTTGTTGGCCGGCAGGCTGCCGGCCCCGCTGAAGGCGGGCGGCGGGTGGCTGCCGTTGTACAGCACGCCGGTGATGACCGGCCGGTCGATATCGCCTTCGATGAAGTCGACCAGCACTTCCTGGCCGATGCGGGGAATGAATTGATGCCCCCAGCCGGCCCCGGCCGAGGGCATGGCGACGCGCAGCCAGCAGCTCGAGGTATCGTCGAAGTTGGCGCCGATCGTCGGATGTTCGGCAGGACGCTGCCAGTGGAACTGGACCTTGATGCGGCCATGGGCGTCGGTGTGAACTTCTTCACCCTCCGGCCCGACCACGGTAGCGGTCTGGGCGCCGCGTGCGGTGGGCTTGGCGAGCGTCGTGCCGGCGTAGGCCGGGGTGAGTGGCAGGCCGCGACGCTGGGCTTGGAATTGAGTGAGAAATGGCACGTCGTTCGCCGGGGCATCACCGGCGGCGGTCAAGCTTGGCCGCAGGCTGGCGGGCAGCGCCCGTTCCAGTTCGGCCGGCAGGTTGTTGCGGGCGGTGAAGGTCTGGCGCGTGACGACGAATTCGCGCCGTTCGGCGCTATCCCATTCGTGCGCTGGGTGGTCGTCGAGGCGGAACCACTGCCCGGCACTCAGCCCGCGCACGCTGCCGCCACCGTCGAAATGCTTGGCTTGCGCATCGTGCGCCTGCTGGCGCAGCCGGGCGTAGTGGGCGAGCTGGTCGGCGTCGCCGGCGTAGTACTGGCCGGGGACGTCGTAGTCCTGCAGGCTGCTCTGCAGTCGGGTGCCGTCGGTACCTTGGTCAACGGCGCTGGTATCGCCGCTATGGCCGGTGGCCACCGGCTGGTAGTCGAAGGTCGCTAGTGCCACGCTGCCGCTGACGATCTGGCGCGTGCTGTCCCAGCGGGTGAGGCCGTCTTCGGCTTCGGTGGCGTCACTGCGGTGGAAGTGCACCCGTTCGACGCCAGCGGGCGGCAGCGAGTAGGGGTCGTCGAAGGCGATGAGCTGGACCTGAGGTAGGTCGTCATCCAGGAAGTTGAACCGCCAACTGAGCCCTTCTTCGTGCAGCAGGCGGACTATGAAATCGAAGTCGGATTCGCGGTACTGCAGGCAGTAGCTGCGGGGCGGCAGCTCGCCCGCCAATGAAAAATCCAGGCTCTGCACCGCCGCGAACACCGGGTTGGCGGCGGCGTGCTCGGCGAACACCTGGCGCAGGATGTCGGGCACCGAGAGGTCCTGGAACACGCGCGACGTCTTGCGCAGGCGCAGGAGCGCGAACGGCGGCTCGACGGTGAGCGCGTACCGGGCGAAGCCGCCGTCGCTGCCCGCCGTCTCGGCGGCGCTGACCACGCCGCAGCGCACCTGCTCGGCCCCATCCGCCCCAGCGATGCCCAGCCGCACCGGCACGCCGAGCAGGCCCTTGAGTTCGAGGCCGGCATCGGGCGACAGGCACTCGACGCGGTAGCGGTAGCTGTCGGACACCGCCTCCTCGCCGTGCACGGCGAGCGGCAGCAGCGTCTCGCCCCAGCGTACGCCGTCGCCCAGTTGCAGGGTGAGGAGGCGCTGGTCCTGGGTAAAGGCGGCGGCGAAGCTGGCGAGGAGGGGGTGAAAGGTCATGGGAGTCTGATTGTGATATTGCAGGGCAATAAAATATGACAAAAGCGAGGGCCAGGATTATCTAGCAGGGTTATGCCGATGGCAATATGTGGTGGCAGGGCGCAGCGAAGGCGGCTCTGGATACTGTGTTATCCCGACGTTGGTGGGGGCAGGAGGTGTTGGGTCTTGAATAAATAGGAGTAAGGGAGGGAAAACAGCGCCCCCTGCAAGGGGGAACCGTCGGTAGCCTTTGGCAAGGGGGCAACGGCTTTTAGGGCAAGTAGAAGGTCCGATGCTTTCTTAATTGCTTGCCCGACTATCAGACGAAAAAAAGGCGCGGAACCGGTCCGCGCCCAACACTCCTCGAAGTACTCTTTGGCTCAGGCCGCTACCACGCCCTTGATCGCTTTCCCCTTGTCGGCGAAGGCTTCCAGCAGTTCCTGCTGTTTCTGCTGTGCGAACGCGTAGCTGCGGTCCTTGATCGGGCCGAAGCCGCGCACGCTTTCGGCCAGCTTGGCCAGTTCCACCGCGCTGGCGAGGTTGTCGGCCTTGAGCCCGGCGAGCAGGGTATCGACCAGGGTTTCGAACTCGCCGATGAGGCGGCGTTCGAGTTTCCGATCGGCCTGCCAGCCGAAGATGTCGAGCGGCGTGCCGCGCAGGAAGCGCAGCTTGGCCAGCACCTTCATCGCCGGCAGCATCCACGACCCGAAGCTGACCTTCTTCGCCTTGCCGCCGGTCATCCAGCTCGCACCGAGCTGGAAGTGCAGGGTGTAGTCGCCCTCGAAGGTGCCGTCCAGCGCGCGCAGGAATTCGCCGTCGGTGTAGAGCCGCGCCACTTCGTACTCGTCCTTGTAGGCCAGCACGTGGTAGTAGCTTCTCGCCACCGCCAGCGTCAGCGCCTGGCTGCCCGGCTTGACGCCGTCTTCAGCCGTCTTCACCCGCTGCACCAGCGCCTTGTAGCGTTCGGCCAGGCGCTCGTTCTGGTAGGCGGTGAGCAGCTTGGCGCGGTGGTGCAGCACGGCGTCCGCTGTTTCACGTGGAACGAACTGCACCACGGCGTTGGGGGTGACCAGCGCCTCGACGCGCGCCGGGTCGTGCGCGGCGTGGCGGCCCCAGAAGAAGGCCTGCTGGTTGAAGGTCACCGCCGCGCCGTTGAGGCGGATCGCCTCCATGATCGCTTCCTCGCTCACCGGTACCAGCCCCTTCTGCCAGGCGTAGCCCAGCATGAACATGTTGCTGGCGATGGCGTCGCCGAGCAGGGCGGTGGCGAGCCGCGTGGCGTTGACCTCGGAGTAATGGCCGGCGCCGACCGATTCGATGATGGCGTCCTTCATGCTGCGTGCCGGGAAGCGCTGGTCCGGGTTCTTCAGGAAGGCGCTGGTCGGCGATTCGAAGCTGTTGATCACGGCGTGGCTGAAGCCCTCGCGCATCTTGGCCAGCGCTTCCTCGGCGGCAGTGACCACCAGGTCGCAGCCCAACACCAGGTTGGCGTCGCCGGCGGCGATGCGTACCGCGTGCAGTTGCTCCCGCTTGTCGGCGATGCGCACGTGCGACCACACCGAGCCGCCCTTCTGGGCGAGGCCGGCCATGTCGAGCACGGTGACGCCCTTGCCGTCGAGGTAGGCCGCCATGCCCAGCACCTGGCCGATGGTGACCACGCCGGTGCCGCCGACGCCGGTGACCATGATGCCGTAGGGCTGGTGCGCCGCCGGTACCAGCGGTGCCGGCAACGGAGGCAGGCTCCCGAGATTGGCTGCCGCGGCCGCCGGCTTGTGCAGCTTGCCACCTTCGACGGTGACGAAGCTCGGGCAGAAGCCTTCCAGACAGGAGTAGTCCTTGTTGCAGCTACTCTGGTCGATCTTGCGCTTGCGGCCCAGCGGCGTTTCCACCGGCATCACCGACAGGCAGCCGGACTTCACGCTGCAGTCGCCGCAGCCTTCGCACACGCGCTCGTTGATGAACACGCGCTTGGCCGGGTCGGGGTAGTCGCCACGCTTGCGGCGGCGGCGCTTCTCGGCGGCGCAGGTCTGGTCGTGGATCAGGATGGTGGTGCCTTCGGTCTCGCGCAGTTCCTTCTGCAGGCGATCGAGCTCGCGGCGGTGGAACACCTCGACGCCGTCGGCCAGGCCTTTGACGTTCTGGTACTTCTCCGGCTCGTCGCTGGTGATGACGATGCGCTTGACGCCCTCGGCCGCCAGCTGGCGCGTGATCATCGGCACGTCGAGCGGGCCGTCGACGTGCTGGCCGCCGGTCATCGCCACCGCGTCGTTGTAGAGCAGCTTGTAGGTGATGTTGACCTTGGCGGCGATGGCGGCGCGGATCGCCAACAGGCCGGAGTGGTAGTAGGTGCCGTCGCCCAGGTTGGCGAACACGTGCTTGGTGCTGGTGAACGGTGCCTGGCCGAGCCAGGGCACGCCTTCGCCGCCCATCTGGCTGAAGGTCTTGGTGTGCGGTTCGATCCAGGTCGCCATGTAGTGGCAGCCGATGCCGGCCAGCGCGCGGCTGCCGTCGGGCACCTTGGTGCTGGTGTTGTGCGGGCAGCCGGAGCAGTAGTGCGGCACGCGCGGGATCGCCTCGCGCGGCTGCACCAGCTGCGCTTCCTTGTCGTCGTAGAACTTGAGGCGGTCGTGGATCACCGGGCTGTCGAAGATCAGCGCCAGGCGGCTGGCGATGGCGCGCGCGATCATCGCCGGGGTCAGTTCGCCCGCCGCCGGCAGCAGCCAGTCGCCGTGCGGCAGCGCCCATTCGCCTTTCTCGGCGAACTTGCCGACCACGCGCGGGCGCACGTCGTCGCGCCAGTTGTACAGCTGTTCCTTGAGCTGGTATTCGATGATCTGGCGTTTTTCCTCCACCACCAGGATCTCGTCCAGCCCCTCGGCGAAGTGGCGCACGCCTTCCGGCTCGAGCGGCCAGGTCATGCCGACCTTGAAGATCCTGAGGCCGATCTCGGCCGCCAGCGTCTCGTCGATGCCGAGGTCGTCGAGCGCCTGCATCACGTCGAGGTAGCTCTTGCCGGTGGTGATGATGCCGAGCCGCGGGTTGGGCGAATCGAGCACGATCTTGTTGAGGTGGTTGGCACGCGCGTAGGCCAGCGCCGCGTACAGGCGGTGGTGCAGCACGCGCTTTTCCTGGGCGAGAGGGGTGTCCGGCCAGCGGATGTTGAGGCCGTCCGGCGGCAGCGGGAAGTCGTCCGGGATCACCACGTTGACGCGCTCGGGCGAGACGTCGACGATGGCGGCGCTCTCGACGGTGTCGGTGATGGCCTTGATCGCCACCCAGCAGCCGGAGTAACGGCTCATCGCCCAGCCGTGCAGGCCGAAGTCGAGCACTTCCTGCACGCCGGAGGGGTTGAGCACCGGGATCATGCTGGCGGCGAGGATGTGGTCGGACTGGTGCGGGAAGGTGGAGGACTTGGCGGCATGGTCGTCGCCCGCCACCAAGAGCACCCCGCCGTGCGGGCTGGTGCCGGCCACGTTGCCGTGCTTGATGACGTCGCCGGAGCGGTCCACGCCCGGGCCCTTGCCGTACCACATGGCGTACACGCCGTCGTACTTGGCGCCCTCGAACAGGTTGACCTGCTGGGTGCCCCACACGGCGGTGGCGGCGAGGTCTTCGTTGATGCCGGGGTGGAACACCACGTTGTGTTCCTTGAGGTATTTCTCGGCTTTCTGCATCGACAGGTCGACGTTGCCCAGCGGCGAGCCGCGGTAGCCGGTGACGTAGCCGGCGGTGTTGAGGCCGGCGGCGCGGTCGCGCTCCTGTTGCAGCATCGGCAGACGCACCAGCGCCTGGATGCCGGTCATGAATACCTGCCCGGTGGGCGCGGTGTACTTTTCTTCCAGATCGACATGGCGGATCGACATGGGGTTCTCCTCCTGTGCTCGCTTGTGGCGTCAGCGGCAACCCGCCTTGTGGGCAGGTCTTCTCCTCTAGATTTAGTGCATTCGGGCCGCGTGGTAGTTTCAGCCGACTATAGGTAACGTTTACGTAAACGTCAAAGTTATTGACGGATTGTCGCCTTGCCGTTGCGTATGTGCCAGTGCAGCAACTGCTAACGCGGGTGACGATTGTTCGGCCACCTGAACAGACTTGTCAGCTGGCGCCGATTGAAGCCATGGCGGGCGGACGTTAGGCTAGGCGGATAAAAACGGCGTGCTGCGCCGATGACCCTCCCACATCGAGATGCTTTCCATGTCTTCATCCCATGAAACCGGGCGCGGCGTGCTGTTCGTGTTCGGCGCCTTCCTGATCTGGGGCTTGTTCCCGCTGTACTGGAAGCCCCTGCACGAGGTGCCGGCGCTGCAGATCCTGTGCCATCGCATCGCCTGGTCGGCGCTGTTCGTGGCGGCGCTGTTGCTGGTGCGCCGCCAGTGGGGCTGGCTGGCCGAGTTCGCGCGCGAGCCGAAAAAGCTCGGCGTGTTCGCGCTGTCCTCGGCGCTGTTGTCGACCAACTGGCTGATCTACATCTGGGCGGTGAACGCCGACCGCGTGCTGGACGCGAGCCTGGGCTACTTCATCAACCCGCTGGTCAACGTGCTGCTGGGGCGCTTGTTCCTCGGCGAGCGGCTGGCGCCGCCGCAGAAGGCGGCGGTGGGGCTCGCCGCGCTCGGCGTGCTGTGGCTGACCATCTTGGCCGGCACACCGCCGTGGGTGGCGCTGAGCCTGGGGCTGTCGTTCGGCTGCTACGGCCTGTTGCGCAAGAAGGCGCCGCTGGCCTCGCTGCCGGGGCTGGCGCTGGAAACCTTTTTGATGCTGCCCCTGGCGCTGGGCGCGCTGCTGTGGTTCGAGAGCCAGGGCCACGGCGCATTCGGCCACGGCGGGGGGCTGCGCGACGCGCTGCTGGCCGGGGCCGGCGTGGTGACGGCGATCCCGCTCTTGCTGTTCGCCGCCGGGGCGCGCCGGCTCAAGCTCGCGACGGTAGGGGTGATCCAGTACACCAGTCCGATCATGCAGCTCTTGCTAGGCGCCTGGCTGTTCAACGAGCCGTTCGGCGTGGGCCGTCTGGTCGGCTTCGGCTTCATCTGGGCCGGGCTCGCGCTGTATTCGGGCGCGGGGCTGCTGGATTACCTGAGGGAGCGCAGCGTGAAGCCCGCCTGATTGGGGCGGATGGATGCAAAAAAGGTTGGCTTCGGCCAACCTTTTTTTGTTTCTGAAACGTAGGATGGGTGGAGCGCAGCGTAACCCATCGCTTACCGTCGATGGGTTACGGCATGGAATGCCTCCTCCCATCCTACGTCTACGTCCCACGATGAATCGGGACGGGTTTTATTGGTTGGCGCGCACCCAGCGCAACCACTGCGTGAACAGCCCCGGGTCGAGCGCGGCGATGGCGGAGCGGCTCCACGGCTGGTCGGCCCAGTAGTCGTCGGTGTCCAGCGTGGCGGCTTGGCCGCCGGCTTCTTCCAGGATCACCACGCCGGCGGCGTAGTCCCACAGGCGCTGGCCGCCGTGCAGGTAGAGGTCGTAACGGCCGGCGGCGAGGAAGCACCAGTCCAGCGTCGAGGAGCCCATGTTGCGCTGGCTGCCGCACGGCGCCAGGCTGTTGAGGCGCGCCGCCAGCTTGCCCGAGCGCAGGTACTTGACCTCGACCCCGGCGATGGCGTCGCCCATGCAGTTGGGGATTTTCTTCAGCGGCAGCCGGATGCCGTTCATGAAGGCGCCGTGGCCGCGCCGGGCGTAGAACATCTCGTCGGACACCGGGTTGTAGATCACCCCGAGCTCGCTCTTGCCGTCGACCATCAGCGCCACCGAGATGGCGAAATACGGCAGGCCGTTGATGAAGTTGGTGGTGCCGTCGATCGGGTCGACCACCCACAGGCCGGCGCGGTTGGCCTGCCACAGCGCGTCCTGGGCGTCATGGTCCATTTCCTCGCCCAGCATCGGGTACGGCAGGATGGCGGGCAGCCGTTGGGCCAGCGCCTGCTGGCAGGCGAGATCGGCTTCGGTAAACAGCGTGCCGTCGCTCTTGCGGTTGGAGCCCACACGGAGGAAGCGCGGCATCACTTCGGTCTGGGCGACGTCGCGCAGCACACGTATTACCTGGTCGACCACCTGCATCCGATTCTCCTTCGATGAGCTGAGTTCTTGTCTGGCCTGGCCGCGCGCCGCCCGCGGGGTAACGCTGGCGACGGAAAGAGGGTATTGTTGCAACCGCAGCAAACAAAGCAAAATACCGGTATCGCCAAGGACTTTCAAGACAATGCCACGGTTTTTTATAGACGGGGATCTCGCCCCCGGTATGACCCTCGCCCTGCCCGACGGCGTGTTGCGCCACGTGCAGGTGCTGCGCCTCAACGCCGGCGACGCCATCACGCTGTTCAACGGCCGCGGCGGGGAATACCCGGCCACGCTCACCCAGGTGCAAAAGCGCGAGGCCGAATGCGTGCTGGGCGAGTTCGCCGACGTGTCGCGCGAGTCGCCGGTGTGGCTCGGGCTGGCGCAGGCCATTTCCGGCGGCGACAAGATGGAATTCACGCTGCAGAAGGGCGTGGAGATGGGGGTCAGCGTGTTCCAGCCGCTCGCCGCCGAGCGCTCGGTGGTGCGGCTCTCGGGCGAGCGCGCCGACAAGCGCGTGGCGCGCTGGCAGGAGATCGTGGTGGCGGCCTGCGAGCAGTGCGGCCGCAACAGCGTGCCCGAGGTGCGGCCGATCCTGACACTGGCCGAATGGCTGCGCGAGCTGCCGCCGGCCGACGCCCACCTGGTGCTGTCGCCGCTCGGCACGCAACGGCTGGCCGACATCGCCACGGCACCGGCCTCGGCCTGGCTGATGGCCGGGCCGGAGGGCGGGCTGTCGGCGCGCGAGGAGGGGGCGGCGATCGAGGCCGGCTGGACCCCGCTCAAGCTCGGGCCGCGCATCCTGCGTACCGAGACCGCGGCGCTGGCGGCGGTGGCGGCGATCCAGGCGGTGTGGGGCGACTACCGCGGCTGAGCGGAGCTTTCGCCTCTCCAAACAAAAAGGTTGGCTTCGGCCAACCTTTTTTGATTCCGGGGACGTCGTCCTCAGGCCGGCTTGTAGACCAGCTTGCCCTCGAACAACAGCTCGCTGTCGCTCAGGCACAGCTGGCCGGCCGGGGGCAGGGCGCGCTCGAACACGAAGCGGCGGCCGTCGACTTCCAGCCAAGCGCTGATCGGCGTGCCGTCGAACTGGCCCAGCACTTCGCTGGAACGGGTGATCTCGGCGTTGTTGGCCAGCCGGATGCCGGCGCGCGGCGCTTCTTCCGGCACCGACCAGTCTTCCTGCAGCTGCGGCTCGGGCAGGTTGCGCAGCGCCAGCTTCAGCCAGATGCGGAACAGCCACAGCGGCATGCGCACGCGGTGCACGCGCTTGTCGTCGCTGATCACGCAGGTGACCGGGAAGCGGCGGTGGCAATCGGGGCATTCCGCCTCGGCCGCCAGCACGATCTTGTCGTGCAGCAGGCGGGCCAGCCCCTCCATCTCGCGCGCCGTGACCATGCCGTGGCAGTGCGGGCAGGCCTTGGCGAAACGGCTGATGCGGTTGCCGTTGGGGAAGGTGAGGGGCAGGAAGCGGGAAATTTTCTGGGGCGTCGTCATGGGTCTCGAAATCAGGCTCGGCCGCCGTTACGGAGGCGGCGGCAGCCGATCATTATAGCGCGTGTCGGCGCGCTGTCAGGTGCTGGGCTGCGGCGTCAGGCGTGTGCCCAGGGTGTGGCTGGCTCCCGGCGCCAACAGCCGCGCGTCGCGGCCGGCGTTGGCGGTCTCGACGCAGACGAAGTGGCGGTAGCCGTCGTCCGGCAGATCGGTGAGCCGCGCCGACTTGGCGATCCACGGGTTCCACACGATGCTGCTGGCGGAGCCCGCGGCCTCGACGGTGACGCTGCGTTCCCAGGCGGCATCGCGCAGCGTGAGCGGGCCGGCGGGGTAGGCGATGCTGTCGATCTCGCGGTCGAAGCGCAGCGGCTCGGTGCCGAAGCGCGCCTCTTCCGCCTGCAGCTGGTCGTAGTACGGCGCGCCGGCGAGACCTTCCAGCGTGACGCGCCCGATGTCGCCCACCGCCAGGTAGCTGTGCAGCGCGGCCGACAGCGGCGTTGCGACGGAACCGGTGTTGCGCGTGGTCAGGCTGATCCCGACCGCGTCATCCAGCCGCAGGGCGAGGCTGGCTTCCAGTGCGCCGTGGCGCGGGCCGGCGAGGCGGATGTCGAAGCCGTCGGCGTCGCGCGTCACCTGCTGCAACTCCCACACTTGCTGGCGCGCCACGCCGTGGGCCGGGGCGCTGGCGTCGTCGGGATGGGCGCCGAACCACGGCCAGCACAGCGGCACCCCGCCGCGGATCGCCTTGCCGGGCTGGAACACGGCGGCGGGCGACAGGTAGAGCAGCGGCGTTTCGCCGTGGCGGGTGTAGTCGAGCAACTGGCCGCCCAGCAGCGACAGCCGGGCGCTGAAGCGCTCGTGTTCGAGCGTGAGCAGGGTGACGCCGGGAGCGAGTTCGCTCAGGGCGGCGCCTTCGGGCAGGGTGAGGGACATGGCGACTCCAGGGAAAACGGGCGGGTCTCGATGGTAGCGCACCGGCCGCGTAGCCGCAGTGCTACATCGCCCGCCCGCCTCCCTGGGCGCACGGATTTACTTCAGGCTGCCGGCGAGGAACTGCTGGAGGCGCTCGCTCTTGGGGTGGTTGAACACCTCGTCGGGATGCCCTTCCTCCTCCACCCGGCCCTGGTGCAGGAACATCACGTGGTTGGACACTTCGCGCGCGAAGCCCATCTCGTGCGTCACCACCAGCATGGTGCGGCCTTCCTCGGCCAGGGTCTGCATCACCTTGAGCACCTCGCCCACCAGTTCCGGGTCGAGCGCCGAGGTCGGCTCGTCGAACAGCATCACCTCGGGCTCCATCGCCAGCGCGCGGGCGATCGCCACGCGCTGCTGCTGGCCGCCGGACAGGTGCGAGGGGTACTTGCCCTCGACGCTCTCGGGCAGGCCAACCTTGGCCAGGTATTTGCGCGCCCGCGCCACCGCCTCGTCGCGGTTCACGCCCAGCACGTGCATCGGCGCCTCGATGATGTTCTCCAGCACCGTCATGTGCGCCCACAGGTTGAAGTGCTGGAACACCATGGCGAGCTTGGTGCGCATCTGCTGCAGCTGCTTGGCATCGCTCACGCGCAGCGCGCCGTGCTTGTCCTGTTCGGTGCGGATCGGCGCGTCGTTCAGCGTGATGCTGCCGGCGCAGGGCTGCTCGAGGAAGTTGATGCAGCGCAGGAAGGTGCTCTTGCCCGAGCCGCTCGAGCCGATGATGCTGATCACGTCACCGGCCTTGGCCTTGAGCGACACGCCCTTGAGCACTTCGTGGCTGCCGTATTTCTTGTGCAGGTCGTCGACCTTCAGTTTGTACATATCCCATGTCTCCCAATGCGGCGAATCAATGCGCCTGGGGCTTCAAAAAGGCGAGCCAGCGCAGCTCGCAGCGGCGGAACAGCCAGACCAGCGCGAACACGATCACGGCGTACAGCACGGCGGCGATGCCGAAGGCCTCGAACGAGGCGTAGGTGGCCGAGTTGACGTCGCGCGCCACCTTGAGGATGTCCGGCACCGTGGCAGTGAAGGCCAGCGTGGTGGAATGCAGCATCAGGATCACCTCGTTGCTGTAGTACGGCAGGGCGCGGCGCAGCATGGAGGGGATGATGATGCGGCGGTAGAGCGTGAAGCTCGACATGCCGTAGGCGCGTGCCGCCTCGATCTCGCCGTACGGCGTGGCGCGGATCGCGCCGGCGAAGATTTCCACGGTGTAGGCGCAGGTGTTGAGGCCGAACGCCAGCAGCGTGCAGTTGAGGCCCTCGCGGAAGAAGGTGTCGAGCAGGGGCTGGGCGCGCACCGCTTCCAGGCTGTAGATGCCGGTGTAGAACACCAGGAGCTGGATGTAGAGCGGCGTGCCGCGGAACACGTAGGTGTAGAACCATACCGGGCCGCGGATCAGCGGATTGGACGATACGCGCGCCACCGCCAGCGGCACCGACAGCACGAAGCCGATGCCGATGGATGCCACCAGCAGCCACAGCGTCATGGCCACGCCGGTCAGGCGGTAGCCGTCGCTCCACAGGTAAGCCTGGCCGTATTCGCTCAGGATGGAGAGGATCTCGTTCATAGGGCGGCCTTTCTGACGCCGACCGAATAGCGCCGCTCCAGCCAGAGCAGGACGCCGTTCGATACCGTGGTGATGGCGAGGTAGATCAGACCCCCCACCATGCAGAAGTAGAACAGCTGCATCGAGCTTTTGCCGGCGTCCTGGGTGGCCTTGACGACGTCGGACAGGCCGATGATCGACACCAGGGCGGTGGCCTTGATCATCACCTGCCAGTTGTTGCCGATGCCGGGCAGCGCGAAGCGCATCATCTGCGGGAACAGCACGCGGCGGAACACCTGCCACGGCTTCATGCCGTAGGCGGCGGCTGCCTCGATCTGGCCGCGCGGCACCGCCTGGAAGGCGCCGCGGAAGGTCTCGGTGAAATAGGCGCCGTAGATGAAGCCCAGCGTCACCACCCCGGCGAGGAAGGGGTCGATGTCGATCTGGTCGATCTGCAGCCACTCGGTGAACTCGTTGAGCAGCATCTGCAGGCTGTAGAACAGCAGCAGCATGATCACCAGGTCGGGCACGCTGCGGATCAGCGTGGTGTAGCCGGTGGCGAGGCCGCGCAGCACGCGGCTGCCGGACAGCTTGGAACTGGCGCCGACGAGCCCGATCAGCACCGAGGCCAGCATTGACAGCAGCGCCAGCTTGATCGTCATCCAGGTGCCGCTCGCGATCAGCGGGCCATAGCCTTGCAGCAGCATGGCTTACTCCTTGAAATGGGTCGGCGATGGCGCGGCTGCCGCCGCCCATCCGCCGTGGATTGCGTCACGCCGCCGGGTTCGACCGCGGGCAAGGACGGAATGGCGTCCCTGCCCGCGTCGATCGGCCCCGCCGTTGTGGGGCGGGGCGCGGCGGCAGCGGCTTGGCAGCCGCTCAGTGGTAGATGTCGAAGGAGAAATACTTCTTGGCCAGGCGCTGGAAGGTGCCGTCCTGGTGGATGGCGGCGAGCGCCTGGTTGATCTGCTGGCGCAGATCGGTGTCTTCCTTGCGCAGCCCGATCGCGGTGCCGGTGCCGAGGATCTTCACGTCGTTCACTTCCGGACCGGCGAAGGCGAAGCCGTTGCCGCGCGGCGTTCTCAGGAAGCCGATGTCGGCCTGTACCGCGTCCTGCAGCGAGGCGTCGAGGCGGCCCGATTGCAGGTCGGACAGCACCAGATCCTGGTTCTGGTACGGCACCACGTTCACGCCCTTGGGCTCCCAGTACACCTTGGCGTAGGCCTCCTGGGTCGAGCCCTGCTCGACGCCGACGCGCTTGCCGCGCAGCGACTCCGCCGTCGGCTGCAGCGGCGAGCCCTTCTTGGCGATCATGCGCACCGGCGAGTTGTACATCTTGTCGGAGAAGGCGATCTGCTCGGCGCGCTTCTCGGTGACCGACAGCGCCGACAGGATACCGTCGAACTTCTTGGCCTTGAGCGCCGGGATCATGCCGTCGAAGTCGTTCTCGACCCACACGCACTTGGCTTTCATTTTCTCGCAGATGGCGTTGCCCAGATCGATGTCGAAGCCGACCAGCTTGCCGTCGGCGGCTTTCGATTCGAACGGGGCGTAGCTGGCGTCGACGCCGAAGCGGATGACCTTCCAGTCCTTGGCGAAGGCGCTGCCGGCGGCCAGGGCGAGGCAAACGGTGAGGGCGAGTTTTTTCATGGGCTATGTCTCCGTAGATCAGATTGAGTGCAGCGGGCCAAGGCTTGCGGCCAGGGCAGGGAAATACCATCCGGGGCGGGTGCTCAGGGTGGCCATCCGACTGCCGCTCTGCGGCTGGCTTGATCAGATGTATAGACAAATCTAAGAGCGAAGCGGGGCGAGCGCAATCGCTTTTTGCGGTTTGGCCATGGCGTGGCGCAGGCAAAAAACCAATGATGGGGCGGCTTGGAGGGGATGGCCTACGGGGCCGTCATCTCCCTTTTCATGGTTTTTCGTGGAAGTAATTGTTATAAGTATCAATGGCTTGTGTTTTTCGTGCCACGGCATGCCGGAAGCGCTGCACTCCCCGCCAGGGACCGCCGCAGACAGCCGAGGCGGCGTTGTCGCGTATCTACGACACCTGCCGTCGTGCTTGCCGGGAGATTAACGAAAATATTGTATAGACATAATGGACCCGCTGCGTGGTGTGCCGGAGGAGGTGCCGCCGTCGCCCAGGCAGCAGGCTTGACAGCGCGCCGTGGTATGGTTGAATGTATATACAACTATCGGAGCCCTACGCCATGACCCGACACACCCTGACCGGCGACAGCCTGTGGATCAACGTCCGCCTGGCCACCCTCGACCCGCGCCATCCCGCCCCGTACGGTGCACTGCACGCGCACGCCCTGCTGGTGCGCGACGGCCATATCGCCGCCATCGTGCCGCAGGCCGAGATCGACTTCGCCGCCTTCACCGGCGAAGTGATCGACGGCGCGGGGCGCTGGATGACACCGGGGCTGATCGACTGCCACACCCATCTCGTCTACGGCGGCAACCGCGCCGCCGAGTGGGAAAAGCGCCTCACCGGCGTGCCCTACCAGCAGATCGCCGCCGAGGGCGGCGGCATCGTCTCGACGGTGCGCGCCACGCGCGCGCTGGATGAGGAAGGGCTGGCGGCGCTGAGCCTGCCGCGCCTCAAGGCGCTGATGAAAGAGGGGGTTACCACGGTCGAGATCAAGTCGGGCTACGGCCTGACGCTGGCGGACGAGCTCAAGCAATTGCGCGCCGCGCGCCGGCTGGCGGAGGCGCTGCCGGTGGAAGTGGCGCCGACCCTGCTGGCGGCGCACGCCGTGCCGCCGGAGTTCACCGGTGATGCCGACGGCTACATCGAGCACGTGGTGAACGTGATCCTGCCGGCAGCGGCCGAGGCCGGGCTGGCCGAGGCGGTCGACGTGTTCTGCGAGGGCGTCGGCTTCTCGCCAGTGCAGACCCGCCGCGTGTTCGAGGCCGCCCGGGCCCATGGCCTCAAGGTCAAGGGCCACGTCGAGCAGCTCTCCAACCTGCACGGCGCGGCGCTGGTGGCGGAATACCATGGCTTGTCCGCCGACCACATCGAATACCTCGACGATGCGGGGGTGGAAGTGCTCAAGGCCGCCGGCACCGTGGCGGTGCTGCTGCCCGGCGCCTACTACTTCCTGCGCGAAACCCAGAAACCGCCGGTGGACAAACTGCGCGCCGCCGGGGTGGCCATGGCGGTCTCCACCGACCTCAACCCCGGCACCAGCCCGTTCGCCTCGCTCAGGCTGTCGATGAACCAGGCCTGCGTGCTGTTCGGCCTGACCCCGGAAGAGGCGCTGGCAGGAGCTACCCGCCACGCCGCCCAGGCGCTGGGGCGCGGTGCCACGCACGGCCGCCTGGCCGAAGGCTGTGTCGCTGACCTGTTGCTGTGGGACATCGAGCATCCGGCCGAGATCGTCTACGGCCTTGGCACCAACCCGCTGACGCACCGCGTGTTCCGCGGCGTGATCCAGCACGAGTAGGGCGTACTCACGCCACATGCCTCAGGGCGTGTGTCCCGTCGGCAACAGCGGCGTGAGCGGCTGCCTGTCAGGGGATACACGCCCTGAACTTTTTTCGGCCCGATAGCTGGCGCCTTCTGCCGTGTTGAGCGCGCCGGCGGCGCGCCGCCATGTTGCATTCGACCCCCTCCGCGACGGCCACCATGGCCTCCCTGACCGAGCTGCAAGCCGCGCCACGCCTG
The DNA here is from genome assembly GCF_000527175.1 of Pseudogulbenkiania sp. MAI-1. Lineage (NCBI taxonomy): Bacteria > Pseudomonadati > Pseudomonadota > Betaproteobacteria > Neisseriales > Chromobacteriaceae > Pseudogulbenkiania > Pseudogulbenkiania sp. MAI-1. The sequence goes on from NZ_AZUR01000001.1 coordinate 4,286,032, forward strand.
GCTTTGCCGCCAGTGCGCCGGGGCGCTGTCGGGTTCCGGCAACAAATTTTGTCAAAATCGCGATTTTCTACTTGTATAGACAATACGAACTCGCTACACTGGGCTCACTTGTATAGACATCTGTCGACCGCAGGATGAACCGGGTGGAACGATACCGCCCGCCGACCCGAACAGGGGCCGGCTCCTGCGATGGGCAGCGACCTGTTTCATACCGCGCCTGCCGGAGCAGGCCATTAGGAGGAGTCCCCACCATGACCGACCCGCGCTTTGACGCTTCCCGTGTAATCCACGCCCCGCGTGGCTCTGACAAGACCTGCAAGAGCTGGCTCACCGAAGCCGCCTACCGCATGATCCAGAACAACCTCGACCCGGAAGTGGCCGAGCATCCGCAGAGCTTGGTGGTGTACGGTGGCATCGGCCGCGCCGCCCGCAACTGGGAGTGCTACGACAAGATTCTGGAAGTGCTGCAGCGTCTGGAAGACGACGAAACCCTGCTGGTGCAGTCCGGCAAGCCGGTGGGCGTGTTCAAGACCCACGCCGACGCTCCGCGCGTGCTGATCGCCAACTCCAACCTGGTGCCGCACTGGGCCAACTGGGACCACTTCAACGAGCTGGATAAGAAGGGTCTGATGATGTACGGCCAGATGACCGCCGGCTCGTGGATCTACATCGGCTCGCAGGGCATCGTGCAAGGCACCTACGAGACCTTCTTCGCGGTGGCCAAGCAGCACTTCGACAACAACCCGAAAGGCCGCTGGATTCTGACCGGCGGTCTGGGCGGCATGGGCGGTGCCCAGCCGCTGGCCGCCACCATGGCCGGCTTCAGCATGATCGCCGTCGAATGCGACGAGACCCGCATCGACTTCCGCCTCAAGACCCGCTACGTCGACCGCAAGGCCAAGACCCTGGACGAAGCGCTGGCCATCGTCGAAGACGCCAAGCAGTCCGGCAAGGCCGTGTCCGTGGGCCTGCTGGGCAACGCCGCCGACGTGTTCGCCGAGCTCGTCGCCCGTGGCATCACCCCGGACGTGGTGACCGACCAGACTTCCGCCCACGACCCGGTCAACGGCTACCTGCCGCAGGGCTGGACCATGGACCAGTGGCGTGCCGCGCGTCAGAACGACCCGCAGTCCATCGTGCTGCCGGCCAAGAAGTCCATGGCGGTGCAGGTACAGGCCATGCTGACGCTGCAAAGCCGTGGCGCCGCGACGCTCGACTACGGCAACAACATCCGCCAGATGGCGCTGGAAATGGGCGTCGAGAATGCTTTCGACTTCCCGGGCTTCGTGCCGGCCTACGTCCGTCCGCTGTTCTGCGAGGGTATCGGCCCGTTCCGCTGGGTGGCGCTGTCCGGCGATCCGGAAGACATCTACAAGACCGACCAGAAGGTCAAGGAACTGATCCCGGACGATCCGCACCTGCACAACTGGCTCGACATGGCCAAGGAGCGCATCAGCTTCCAGGGTCTGCCGGCGCGCATCTGCTGGGTCGGCCTGAAAGACCGCGCCCGCCTGGGCCTCGCCTTCAACGAAATGGTGAAGAACGGCGAACTCAAGGCGCCGATCGTGATCGGCCGCGACCACCTGGATTCCGGCTCCGTTGCCAGCCCGAACCGCGAAACCGAAAGCATGCTGGACGGGTCTGATGCCGTATCCGACTGGCCGCTGCTCAACGCGCTGCTGAACACCGCCGGCGGCGCCACCTGGGTGTCGCTGCACCACGGCGGCGGCGTGGGCATGGGCTTCAGCCAGCACTCCGGCGTGGTGATCGTGTGCGACGGCACCGACGAAGCCGCCAAGCGTGTCGGCCGCGTGCTGCGTAACGACCCGGGCACCGGCGTGATGCGCCACGCCGACGCCGGCTACGACATCGCCAAAACTTGTGCGAAAGAGCAAGGCCTGGATCTGCCGATGCTGAAGGACTAAGTCTACCTAGGGCCTGGCGCACCATACTAATACAACACCGTGCCAGGCCTGTTTGCCATGTCTCAAGGAGAATATGTTCATGGAAACAAGCCGCACACTACCGCTGCCGACTAATCCTGCTCAGGCACTGGTCCGCCTGGTGCTCTACAGTTCTATCGGGCTGGTACTATTTTTTCTGCCGCTGGAACTGGGTGGCAAGTCCACCATTCTACTCGACCACGCTGCCAGCTACCTGGCCAAGAGCCAGCGCCCGCTGGCTATCACCCTGGTGATGCTGTTGATCGCCTACGGAGCTTTGGTACCGCTGTTTAGTGGTAACTGGAGGCACAGCATGCTGAGCACCGTGTTTACCATGCTCAAGCTGCTGGGTCTGGGCCTGTCGGTGATGTATCTGCTGCAAATCGGCCCGGCCGTGCTGTTCGACAAGGACATGCTGCCGTTCCTGTTCGACAAGCTGGCCCTGTCGGTGGGGCTGATCGTGCCGTTGGGAGCGATGGCGCTGGCTTTCCTGGTCGGTTTTGGCCTGCTGGAACTGGTGGGGGTGCTGATGCAGCCGGTGATGCGGCCGATCTGGCGCACACCGGGGCACTCCGCCATCGATGCCGTGGCGTCGTTTGTCGGTAGCTACTCGGTCGGTTTGTTGATCACCAACCGCGTGTTTCTGGAAGGTAAGTACACCATCCGGGAAGCCGCCATCATCGCCACCGGCTTCTCTACGGTGTCGGCCGCATTCATGGTGATTGTGGCCAAGACCCTCGACCTGATGCCGGTGTGGAACTTCTACTTTTGGTCCACCTTCGTGGTTGCCTTTGTCGTCACCGCCATCACCGCCTGGATTCCGCCGATCTCGCGCATGGACGACAGTGGCGGGGTCAGTGATGAATTGCCGACCGGCATGACTCGCTGGCAGGCCGCCAAGGCCGCCGGCATGCAGCAGGCCAGCAGTGCGCCCAGCTTGACCAAGGTGTTATTGGACAACCTGCGCGATGGCGTGGCCATGGCTGGCGCCGTGGTGCCTTCCATCCTGTCGGTTGGGCTGATCGGCCTCTTGTTGGCGCGTTATACCCCGGTGTTCGACCTGCTGGGTATGCTGCTTGTGCCGTTCGTGTGGCTGGGCGGTCTCGCCGAGCCGCTGGCAACCAGCAAGGCGCTGGCTGCTGGCCTAGCCGAGATGTTCCTGCCGGCGATCATGCTGAAGGATGCTGAACTGGTAGTGCGCTTTGTTGCCGCTGTGGTATCGGTGAGCTCGGTTCTGTTCTTCTCCGCCTCCATTCCTTGCGTACTCGCGACCAAGATCCCTCTCTCCGTGCGTCAGCTGGTGGTGATCTGGTTCGTGCGTACCGTACTTAGCCTGCTGCTGGCTGCCGCGATTGGCCACGTCGCCGTTGCCCAAGGCTGGCTGATCTGAACAATTATTGAAAGATTAGGGATCCATTATGACCACCATCACCATCACCCCGGGCAAGCTGACTCTGGCCCAACTGCGCCTGATCGCCCGCGACGCCTCCGTGCAGCTCAAGCTGGACCCGGCCGCCCATGCCGCCATCGACGCCTCCGCCGCCACCGTGGCGCGCGTGCTGGCGGAAAACCGCACCGTGTACGGTATCAACACCGGTTTCGGCCTGCTGGCCAACACCAAGATCGCCCCGGACGAACTGGAACTGCTGCAACGCTCCATCGTGCTGTCGCACGCCGCCGGCATCGGCGAGCCGATGAAGGACAGCACCGTGCGCCTGGTGATGGCGCTCAAGATCAACTCGCTGGCGCGCGGCTTCTCCGGCATCCGCCGCCTGGTGCTGGACGCGATGATCGCCCTGTTCAACAAGGGCATCTACCCGGTGATCCCGCAGAAGGGCTCGGTCGGCGCCTCCGGCGACCTGGCCCCGCTGTCGCACATGAGCGCGGTGCTGATCGGTGAAGGCGAAGCCTTCGTCGACGGCCAGCGCGTGCACGGCCGCGAAGCGATGCACGCCGCCGGTCTCGAACCGATCACCCTGGCCCCGAAAGAAGGCCTGGCTCTTCTGAACGGCACCCAGGCGTCGACCGCCTTCGCGCTGGAAGGCCTGTTCGCTGCCGAAGACCTGTACGTCGCCGCTGCCGTGGCCGGTGCCATGTCGGTGGAAGCCGCCCAGGGCAGCCGCCGCCCGTTCGACGACCGCATCCACCTGGTGCGCGGCCACCAGGGCCAGATCGACGCCGCCCGTCAATACCGTGCGCTGCTGGGTGACAGCTCCGACATCGCCCACTCGCACGAGAACTGCGGCAAGGTGCAGGACCCGTACTCGCTGCGCTGCCAGCCGCAGGTGATGGGCGCCTGCCTGACCCAGATCCGCCAGGCCTCCGAGGTGCTGCTGACCGAAGCCAACGCGGTATCCGACAACCCGCTGGTGTTCGCCGACGACAACGACATCATCTCCGGCGGCAACTTCCACGCCGAGCCGGTGGCCTTCGCCGCCGACAACCTGGCGCTGGCGATTGCCGAAATCGGCTCGCTGTCCGAACGCCGCATGGCGCTGCTGATCGACAGCAACCTGTCCAAGCTGCCGCCGTTCCTCGTCAACAACGGCGGGGTGAACTCCGGCTTCATGATCGCCCAGGTGACGTCCGCGGCGCTGGCGTCGGAGAACAAGTCGCTGGCGCACCCGGCCTCGGTAGACAGCCTGCCGACCTCGGCCAACCAGGAAGACCACGTGTCCATGGCCACCTTCGCCGGCCGCCGCCTGCGCGACATGGCCGACAACACCGCCGGCATCCTGGCCGTGGAACTCTTGGCCGCCTGCCAGGGCGTGGACTTCCGCGCCCCGAACAAGGCGGCCGAAGCGCTGGAAGACGCCAAGGCCATGCTGCGCGCCGAAGTGCCGTTCTACGACAAGGACCGCTACTTCGCGCCGGACATCCAGAAGGCGGCCGCGCTGATCCAGCGCGCGGAGTACAACCGCTTCGCCATCGACGGCCTGCTGCCGTCGCTGTAAGCGCGCGGCATCCTCCATCCTGTCTGGACCGTCTGGTCCGTTGTCTGGCCCCGCAAGGGGCCTTTTTTACGACTGTGCCGGCCCGAAGGGGGGGCGGGGATAGCGCCCAAATAAAACCAGGGGCGGCCACGCGGCCGCCCCTGCTGTTGTTCATCGTCATCCTGGCTCCCGCTCAGTGCGACACCTCACTCCGTTCTTCCTTGAACATCTGGCGCAATTGCTCGCGCAACTGCGGGCTGTCCTGGTAGCCGTGCATGGCGACGGCGTGCTGTACCGCGGCGTTCAACAGTTCGTCGTCGTCGTCAGCCGCGATCGAGACCGTGCATTGGGTGGTGCCCGGATGTTCCCGGCAGTCGATGTATTTCCTGGCCATGATCTTTCCTCGCCCCCTTGGGGACGTGTCCGTCGTCATGGGGCGGACACCCCTGGCGTTGCGATGGGTTCTCCCTGTATTGGCACCCCAGTTATAGCATTTCCCCGGTGTCCGGCCGCCGTTTCGGCCTCCGTGAGGGTGGCCTTTGTGGGCAAAGAGGAGAATAGTTAAAGAAGCGGAAAGGGGCGGCTGGATTGGGAGAAATCTGCGCGGGGAGTAACCTACTATGAAAGAAAAGGACTCAGAGGCACGAAAGGGGGAGCTTATGTCAGATGGCATGAATCCTGCGCTGCGCGGGGTGAAAGCCTTCATCCGCCGTCCCTGGATCATCATCGTGCTGGTGGTGCTGGTGCTGATCGGGGCCGCCGCCTACGTCGTTTCCGATGAAATGGCCAGTTCGCGCTGGCAAGCCAGCTACCTCAGCGAACTGAACCAGCACCTGACCTTCAAGCTCGAACCGGGCCCGGCCCCGGCCGAGGCGTTGCGCTATCCGCAGACCGGCCCCTACGACCAGCTGCTGGGCTACACCGCGCTACCCGGCTATCTCGACCGCTTGCGCCGCCAGGGGTATGGCGTGGAGCAGCAGGCGCGCATGTCGCCGCGCCAGCGCGAACTGGTCGATCTGGGGCTGTTCCCGAGCTACCGCGAGAAGATGCAGGCGGGCCTCACCGTGCTCGATTGCAGCGGCGACGCGTTGTTCTCGACGCGCTACCCGGAACGCACCTACCACAGCTTCGAGACCATTCCACCCATCCTGGTGCAATCGCTGCTGTTCATCGAGAACCGCGAGTTGCTGGACAACCGTTACCCGACCCACAACCCGGCGGTGGACTGGGGGCGCTTGTCCAAGGCGGTGATCGAGCGGGTGCAGAGTATCTTCGTGTCCGGCGTCGATACCTCGGGCGGCAGCACGCTGGCCACCCAGATCGAGAAGTACCGCCATTCGGAGGGGGGGCGCACCGCCAGCGCCCAGGACAAGCTGCGCCAGATGGCGTCGGCTTCGGTGCGCGCCTACCGCAACGGCGAGGACACCACGGCGTGGCGGCGCGAGATCGTGCTGAACTACGTCAATACCGTGCCGCTGAGCGCCAAGAGCGGCTACGGCGCGGTCAACGGCCTGGGCGACGGGCTGTGGGCCTGGTACGGCCGCGATATGGCCGACATCAACCGGCTGCTGGCCGGCACCACCACGGCTCCGCTGGCCGAGCGCGCCTATGCCTTCAAGCAGGCGTTGAGCCTGATGATCGCGCAGCGCCGCCCGTCGTACTACCTGAGCGGCTCGACCCAGCCGCTAGAAGCGCTCACCAACAGCTACCTGCGCCTGCTGGCCTCGGCCGGCGTGATCGCGCCGGCCTGGCGCGACGCGGCGCTGGCCCAGCCGCTCAAGCGGCGGGAAGGGACGATCAGCGCGCCGGCGGTGTCCTTCCTCGAGCGCAAGGCCGCCAACGCCACCCGTACCCGGCTGGCCGGCATGCTCGGCGCCCCGCGGCTGTACGATCTGGATCACCTCGACCTGACCGCCCGGAGCACGCTCGACCAGCACCTGCAGCAGGCCGCGAGCACCACGCTGCGCAGCCTGCGCGACCCGGAACAGGCCCGTGCCGCCGGGCTGATCGCGCCGCGTCTCTTGGAAACCGGCGATCCGGCCAAGGTCATCTACAGCTTCACGCTGTTCGAACGCACGCCGGGGGTCAACCTGGTGCGGGTGCAGACCGACAACTACGACCAGCCTTTCGACATCAACCGCGGCACCAAGCTCGACCTTGGGTCGACCGCCAAGCTGCGCACCCTGGTGACCTATCTGGAGATCGTCGCCAACCTGCACCAGCGCTATGGCCAACTGAGCCCGGAGGAGCTGAAAAAGGTCGAAGTGGCGGAGCTCGACTTCATCACCCGCTGGGCGATCGACTACCTCAAGACGGCCCAGGACCGCAGCCTGAAGCCGATGCTCGAGGCCGCCCTGGAGCGCAAGTATTCGGCCAGCCCGGGAGAGGCGTTCTTCACCGGCGGCGGCATCCATACCTTCGAGAACTTCAACCCGCTCGACAACCACCGCATCCTCACCGTGCGCGAGGGGCTGCGCAACTCGGTCAACCTGGTGTTCATCCGCCTGATGCGCGACGTGGTGCGCCACTACATGTACCAGGTGCCGGGTTCCAGCGTGATGCTGCTCTCCGACCCCAACGATCCGCGCCGCGCCGCCTACCTGCAGCGCTTCGCCGACCGCGAGGGGCGGCTGTACCTGCAGGGCTTCTACCAGAAGTACCGCGGCAAGAGCCTGGCCGAGGCCGAAGAGCTGCTGGTGCAGGGTATCCGCCCGACGCCGGTGCGGCTGGCGGTGATCTTCCGCTCGCTACACCCCGACGCCGGGATAGAGGCGTTCCGCCGCTTCCTGACCAGCCATCTGCCCCACTCGACGCTGGATGAAAAGGACTTCAACAAGCTGTACGCCAACTACGACGTGGAGCGCTTCAACCTCAACGACCGCGGCTACCTGGCCCGCGTGCACCCGCTGGAGCTGTGGCTGCTGGGCTACCTGGCGCGCGAGCCCAAGGCCACGCTGTCGCAGGCGCTCGCCGCCAGCCGCGAGCAGCGGCAGGAGGTGTACGGCTGGCTGTTCAAGTCGCGCAACAAGGTCGGGCAGGATAGGCGTATCCGCCAGTTGCTGGAGGAGGATGCCTTCCGCGAGATCCACAAGAGCTGGAAACGGCTGGGCTACCCGTTCGATTCGCTGGTGTCGTCCTACGCCACCACGCTGGGCGCCTCGGCCGACCGTCCGGCGGCGCTGGCCGAGCTGATGGGCATCCTGGTGAACGACGGCGTGCGCCAGCCCAGCGTGCTGATCGACCGGCTGCACTTCGCCGCCGACACGCCGTACGAGGTGGCGCTGGCGCGTGAGGCGGGCAAGGGAGAACGCCTGCTGCCGGCGGAAGTGGCGCAGGTCGCACGCGCGGCGCTGACCGAGGTGGTCGAGCAGGGCACCGCCGTCCGCCTCAAGGGGGCCTTCACCGCCGAGGACGGCAGCCCGCTGCCGGTGGGAGGCAAGACCGGCACCGGCGATCACCGCTTCGATACCTTCGGCCGGGGCGGGGTGCTGCTGTCGTCGCGCGTGGTCAGCCGCTCGGGCACCTTCGTGTTCTTCATCGGCGACCGCTACTTCGGCACGCTGACCGCCTACGTGTCCGGGCCGGAAGCCGCCAGCTACGGCTTCACCAGCGGCTTGCCGGTACAGATCATGAAAGTGCTGGCGCCGACGCTGACGCGCCTGACCGGCTTGAACATGCCGCTGGAGCAGTCGGCTTCTTGCCGGCGCGCACTAACCTGAGCCCGGCGCATCAGGACTGTCGTCGGGAGGGGGAATTGGGTTGCGGCCGGGCGCCGCGCGGGTGGGGCGGGCTGCTATCTCATTGCGGGATGGCGCCTGCGCTTCTTCGCGGCGCTCGTCGCGTTCACGCGGCACTTAGCCGGCGGCTTTCTTGGCTTGCTGGTATTTTTCCTCGGCATCGCGCAGGCACACGTCCTTGCGATACTGGCTCATGTTGTCGCAATCCAGCTTGGTCGAGATGTACTCTTCGGTCGCCTGCTGCAGGCTGGTGGAGGGCTTGCCCTGGTCTTGCTGCTGCTGGGTCGGACTGCCGGCGAAAGCCGGTGCCGCGAGCAGGACGGCGGCGACGAGGGCGGTGGGTAAATGCCTGATCATGGTGGGACACTCCTTTCTTGTGTTGTTGTGACGGTCCCGGGACACCGGTTGAACCTTCACGTCCGGGAGGGATGGCGGCGCGACGCCGCCACGATGCCCTGAGAGCCATTTTCATTATTGACCCGATTTGCCCCCAAGTCAGGGACGGATTGCGGCCGTGCCCGCCGCGTGGCCCGGTGCGCGCGCTGGCGGGACGAGCGGAAGGTGAGGACGAAAAAAAGGCCGCACGAGGCGGCCGGAAGGGGGACGCGGGAGCCCTGCCGCGCGCTCAGAACTCGGTGTGCAGGCCGACCACCAGTTCGCTGCTGGCGTGGGCATCGCTGTTCACCTTGCTGTGCAGGTACTCGGCGAGCAGCGCGGTGCGCTTGGACAGGTTGTAGCTGGTGCCCAGCACGTACTCGGTACGGCGCTTGTCGCTGTCGTACTTGTAGTTGTTGGTGCGGGTGACCGAGGCGCGCAGCGCGAAGCGGTCCGGCTTGTACTCGGCGCGCAGCGTCAGGCTCTTCATGGCCGCTGGGTCGTCGGGCACCACGAACGAGCTGCCCAGCAGCGTGGCGCTGGTCGACAGCTTGGCGTGGTTGTATTCGGCGCCCACGGTCAGCCCCTGGAACGGGGTCAGCTTGCCGGCCAGTACCCAGTCGGTGGCGCTGCCGGCGGCGGTGTAGGCGCCGGCCGTGCCGTTGACCAGGTCCTGGCGGGTGTAGCCGGCGTGCAGGCCGAAGTTGGCGCCTTCGTAGTTGGCGCCGAGCGCCCAGGCGTTGCCGGCCTTGTCCGAGCTGCCTTCCTTCTCGCCGGCCGCCCAGCTCACCGAGGCGTTGAAGTGGCCGAACTTCGGCGTTTCGTACTTGATCGCCCCCTTCTGGCCGCCGGCATCGCCCAGGCCGAGCACGCCGCCGACGCCGCGGTCCGCGCCGTGGTCGCCGACGTCGAAGAAGTTGGCGCCGTAGTAGTTGTCGCCGTAGGCGTTGATGCCGTGGCCGAGCTTGACCGCGCCGAACGAGCCGGACAGACCGACGAAGGTGTCGCCGGAGGCGAAGGTGTCGCCAGACTGGGCGCCGTCCAGGTGCACGTTGTTGTTCATCTGCCAGATGGCCTTCAGCCCGTCGCCCAGGTCCTCGCTGCCGACGAAGTCGATTTCCGAGCCGAAGTCCTTGACGCCGTTCACATGGGTGCCGTCGGTGCTGCGCTTGTATTGCAGGCCGCCTTCCATCTTGCCGATGATCTTGACGTCGGCGTGCGCGACGGCGGACAGGCCGGCCAGGGCCACGATCAGGTAGTTCAGTTTCATTTCTCCATTCCCTCTCTGCTTGGTGATGAACGGCGGTCGGCGCCCCCGGACAGGGGGCATGCCGCCGGTTTTTTACTTGTGGGTGATTCAGTGGGTGGCCACGAGCTCCGGTGCGGTGTTTTGCCGGTTCAGCCGCGGCAGCGCGTCGCCGGCGCCGTCGAACACGTGCAGGCGCGAGGCCGGCAGCGCGAACGGCAGCTCGTCGCCGATCGCCGCCTGCTGCTCGCTCAGCTTGGCGACCAGCGGGGTCGCGCTGAGCGGGGTTTCCAGGTAGGCGTAGCTGTGCTCGCCCAGGTGTTCGAGGTGGCTGACGCGGCCCTTGAGCGGGCCGCTGCCGACGGCGATGTGCTCGGGGCGGATGCCCAGCGTCACGGAGCTGGCGGGTGCCAGGCCGGTGGCGTCGGCGGCGGCGGGCAGGGTGAGGCCGCCGGCGCTGCAGATGAGGCCGTCGGCGCGGGCGTCGAGCAGCGCTGCGTCGATGAAGTTCATCGACGGCGAGCCGATGAAGCCGGCAACGAAGCGGTTGCGCGGGTGATGGTAGAGCTCGAGCGGATGGCCGACCTGGGCGATGCTGGGCACGCCTTCCTGCCCGGCGAGCGGCTTGAGCAGCACGATCTTGTCGGCCAGCGTCATCGCTTCCACCTGATCGTGCGTGACGTAGATCATGCTGGCGTTGCCCAGTGCGCGGTGCAGGCGGGCGATCTCGACGCGGGTCTTGACGCGCAGCGCGGCGTCGAGGTTGGACAGCGGCTCGTCGAACAGGAACACCTTGGGCTGGCGCACGATGGCGCGGCCGATCGCCACGCGCTGGCGCTGCCCGCCGGACAGGGCGCCCGGCTTGCGGTCGAGCAGCGCCGCCAGGTGCAGTGACTCGGCGGCGGCGCGCACGCGCCGGTCGATCTCGTCGTGGCCGAGCTTGAGGTGGCGCAGGCCGAAGGCCATGTTGTCGTACACCGTCATGTGCGGGTACAGCGCGTAGCTCTGGAACACCATGGCGACGTCGCGCTTGGCCGGCGCCAGGTCGTTGACGCGCACGCCGTCAATGTGGATGTCGCCGGCGCTGGCGTCTTCGAGGCCGGCGATCAGGCGCAGCAGGGTGGACTTGCCGCAGCCGGACGGGCCGATGAAGACGCAGAACTCGCCGGCTTCCACGGTCAGCTGGATGTCGGCCAGGATGGGGTTGTCGCCGAAGCGCTTCTGGACGTTTTCAAGACGGATCTGGCACATCACTGTTCTCCCGTGGCGAGGCGAAGAAAGGCGGCGGACATCGCCGGCAAGGTCAGCACCGTGCCCGCGAGCTCGGCATCGAAGCCGCTGCCGGAGAGCCGCTCGGCGCCGTGCGGCAAGGCCAGCGTGGCGGGTTCGGCGGACAGGTTGAATACGCACTGCACGGCGTTGCCGTTATGCTGGCGCGTGAAGCTCAGCAGGCGGTCGTCGGCCTCGGCGAGTTCCAGGCGGCCGTAGCGCAGCGCAGGCTGGCCGGCGCGCCACGCGATGAAGCGGCGCCAGAACGCCAGCGTGCTGTCGACGTTGTCCTGCTGGCGGTTGACCGCCAGCGGCAGCTGCTCGGCGGATACCGGCAGCCACGGCGTGGCGCTGCCGAAGCCGCCGTCGGCCTCGTCGTGCCACGGCATCGGCGTGCGGCAGCCGTCGCGGCCCTTGTACTCCGGCCACAGCACCTTGCCGTACGGGTCTTGCAGCAGTTCGTAGGGCACGTCGGCTTCCGGCAGGCCCAGCTCCTCGCCCTGATACAGGCAGACCGCGCCGGGCAGCGACAGCAACAGCGCGGCGAAGGCGCGGGCGCGCTCGGCCGGGCTGCCGCCCAGTTCCGCCCAGCGGCTCGCCACGCGCACCACGTCGTGGTTGGAGAGAGACCAGCACACGTAGGCGTCGCCGGCTTCGCGCAGGTATTCGTCGAGCACGTTGTGCAGATAGCGCGGCGAGCACTGCTCGGTCAGCATCGTGAACACGTAGGCCATGTGCAGGCGGTCGTCGCCGCGGGTGTAGTCGCGCAGGGTCTGGTACTGGCGGTCGTCGCCGATCTCGCCGATGGTGACGCGCTCGTCGAACTGGTCGCACAGCACGCGCAGCCGGTTGATGAACAGCAGGTTTTCCGGGCGCGTCTTGTCGTACAGGTGGCGCTGGAAGGCGTAAGGGTTGGTGCGCGGCACGCCGGCAGCGAACTCGCCGGCCGGCTGCGGCGGGTTGTCGCGCAGTTGCGCGTCGTGGGTGTAGAAGTTGACGGTGTCGAGGCGGAAGCCGTCGACGCCGCGCTCCAGCCAGAAGCGCGCCACGTCCAGCAGCGCATCCTGCACCGCCGGACAGTGGAAGTTGAGGTCGGGCTGGCTGGTCAGGAAGTTGTGCAGGTAGTACTGCTGGCGCCGCGCGTCCCACTGCCAGGCGCTGCCGCCGAACAGGCTCAGCCAGTTGCTGGGCGGGGTGCCGTCGGCCTTGGCGTCGGCCCAGACGTACCAGTCGGCGCGCGCGTTGTCGCGGCTCATGCGGCTTTCCTTGAACCACGGGTGCTGGTCCGAGGTGTGGCTCAGCACCAGGTCGATCAGCACCTTGAGGCCCAGTTCGTGGGCGCGGGCGATCAGGGCGTCGAAGTCGGCCAGGGTGCCGAACATCGGGTCGACGTCGCAGTAGTCGGACACGTCGTAGCCGAAGTCGGCCATCGGCGAGGTGAAGAACGGCGAGATCCAGATCGCCTCGGCGCCCAGCGCCGCGACGTGCGGCAGGCGGCGGGTGATGCCCGGCAGGTCGCCGATGCCGTCGCCGTTGCTGTCTTGGAAGCTGCGCGGGTAGATCTGGTAGATCACCGCGCCGCGCCACCATTGTTCGTTGTGTGCGTTCGGATGCATTGTTTGTCTCCTCATCAACCTTTGACGGCCCCGGCAGTGAGCCCGGACACGATGTGGCGCTGGAAAACCAGCACCAGGGCGATCAGCGGCAGGGTGACGATCACCGACGCCGCCATGATGTTGCCCCACGGCAATTCGTAACTGCTGGCGCCGGAGATCAGCGCGATGGCCACCGGCACGGTGCGCTGCTCGCCGGACAGCGTGAAGGTGAGCGCGAACAGGAACTCGTTCCACGCCGCGATGAAGGCCAGCAGCGAGGTGGCGGCCACCGCTGGCCACAGCAGCGGCAGGAAGATGCGGAAGATCACCGTCAGCACCCCGGCGCCGTCCATCAGCGCCGCTTCTTCCAGTTCCTTGGGCAGCTCGCGCATGAAGGTCACCAGCACCCACACCGTGAACGGCAGCGTGAAGATCAGGTCGGAGAGCACCAGCGCCCACAGGCTGTCGTACAGGCCGAGCGCCGAGATCAGCTCGAACAGGCCGGACAGGATGGCCACCTGCGGAAACATCGACACGCCGAGGATGGTCATCATCAGCACGCCGCGGCCGCGGAAGCTGACGCGGCCCAGCGCGTAGGCGGCCAGCAGCGAGACGGTCAGCGACAGCGCCACCACGCCGCCCGCCACCAGCACCGAGTTGAGCAGGTTCTGGCCGAACGGCTGCTCGGCGAACACGCTGGCGTAGTTGGCGAGCGACCAGGTCTTGGGCCAGAAGTCGCTGGAGAACAGCGCATTGCCCTGTTTGAACGAGCTGGCGATGGCGTAGGCGAACGGGAACAGCGCGAAGCCCAGCACCGGCGGCACGGCCAGCCAGTACAGCACGTCGGTGAATTCGATGCGTTTCATCTCAATGTCCTTCCATGCGGCGGCGCGCCAGCGCCATGTAGCTCACGGTGATCAGCGCGATGATCAGGAACAGCAGCGTGGCGGCGGCCGAGCCGTAGCCGGCGAGCTGGAAGTCGATCAGCTGCTCGCGTACGTACACCGACATGCTCTTGGTGGTGCGGCTGTTGGAGGTCATCACGTAGATCAGGTCGAACACGCGCAGCGCGTCGAGGGTGCGGAAGATCATCGCCACCAGCACCGCCGGGGTGATCAGCGGCAGCGTGATGTGGAGGAACTGCGACCACTTCGGCACGCCGTCGACGCGCGCCGCCTCGTAGCAGTCGGACGGCACCATCTGCAGCGCGGCCAGGATCAGCAAGGCCATGAACGGCGTGGTCTTCCACACGTCGACCAGCACGATGGTGGTGAAGGCGAGGTCGGGGTCGGCGGTCCAGGCCAGCGGCGCATCGATCAGCCCCAGCGACAGCAGCATGGCGTTGATCACGCCGAACTGGTCGTGCAGCATCCAGGTCCACATCTTGGCCGACACCACGGTGGGAATCGCCCACGGTACCAGCACCGCGGCGCGCAGCAGGGTCTTGAGGCGCGACGGGTGGTTGAGCATCAGCGCCACGGCGAGCCCGAGCACGGTTTCCAGCGACACCGACAGCACGGAGAACCACAGCGTGTTCTTTACGGCGCCCCACCATTCCGGGTCGGCCAGCACGCCGGTGTCGCCGAGGTAGTTGGCGAGGCCGACGAACTGGCGCGCCGACAGGTCGGATAGCTGGGCGTCGGTCAGGCTCAGCCACAGCGTGCGCGCCAGCGGCAGGCCGGCGATGGCCAGCAGCACCACCAGCGACGGCGCCACCAACAGCCAGGCCATGCGCTGGCGCGAACGCTGCAGCGAGGACTCGGCGGCCGACGGACGCGCGGGCGCCGCCGAGGTCAGGGTTTGACTCGTCATGGGAGACACTCCGAGGGTAAGAAAGGGCCCGCGCCCCCCTCATGAAGAGGGGCGTTGTACGCGGGCAAGGAGGAGAATTACTTGGCGGCGACGAAGCCTGCTGGCGCCAGCCGCTTCAGCGACGCGTCCAGCCGGGCCAGTGCCGACTTGGCGTCGGTCTTGCCGGACAGCACGTCATGGGTGGCGTTCCAGAACTGGTTGCTGACCTGGTTGTAGCGGTTGCCGCTGACCGAGGACGGCCGGGCGATCGCGCTGGTGAAGGTGGTGTACAGGTTGCCCATGAACGGGTTGGCCTGCAGCACGTCCTTGTCGCGGTACAGGGCGTCGATGGTGGGGTTGTAGGCGCCCTGGATGGCGCGCTGTTTCTGCACCTCGCTGCTGGTCAGGTAGAGTACCAGCTCGGCGGCGAGCTTCTGGTTCTTCGAATACTTGGAGACGGCGAGCTGCCAGCCGCCCAGCGTGGCGGCGTTGCGGCCATTGGCGCCGCCTTTGGGCAGCGCCATCACGCCGACCTTGTCCTTCACCGCGCTGTCGGCCTTCTGGCTGAGGGCCCAGGCGTACGGCCAGTTGCGCATGAACACCGCATTGCCGGCCTGGAACACGCCGCGCGCTTCTTCCTCGCCGTAGTTCAGCACCGCTTTCGGGGTGATGCTGCCGACCCAGCCGGCGGCGGTTTCCAGCGCCTTGACGGCGCCGGCGTTGTTGATCGAGGGCTTGCCGGAGGCGTCGATCACGCTGCCGCCCTGATAGCTGGCGATCCACTCCAGCGCGTCGCAGGACAGCCCCTCGTAGGCGCGGCCTTGCCACACGTAGCCCCACATCTTGTCGTTGCCGGCGGCGCGCTCGCCGTCCTGCACCTTCTTGGCGGCGGCGGTCAGTTCTTCCCAGGTCTTCGGCGGTGCCAGCTTGTACTTGGCCAGCAGGTCTTTGCGGTAGTACAGCAGGCCGGCGTCGGTGAACCACGGCATCGCCACCAGGCGGCCGCCGACGGTGTTGTTGCTGACGATGCTGGCGAAGTGGGCCTTCTCGGCGCCGCTGGCGAGCGGCTTGAGATCGGCCAGGTGGCTGGCGAGGATGCCCGGCCACACCACGTCGATCTGCAGCACGTCGATCTTGTCCGACCCGCTGCCGAGGATCTGCTGGTACAGCGCCAGCCGCTCGTTGGAATCATTCGGGGTGGCCACGACCTGGACTTCGTTGCCGGTCTTCTTCGACCATTCGGCTACCGACTGCTTGCACAGCTCCAGCTCCTGGCCCACGGCGCCGCAGGAAATCTTCAGGGTGGCGGCCTGGGCCGTGCCGGCCAGCGCCAGTACCACGGCGGTGCTCATCAACGCGATCTTCATGACGGGTCTCTCCTCGTTGTGGTGATTGGCATCGCATGCCCTGCCGGTGTGTGGTGGCGACGGCGTCACGATGCCCTGTACCCATCTAAACGCGGCGGCGTTAATGGCAAATTTCATCAAAAACAGTCAGCGGTTAACAATTGCAACAATGGCCGGCGCGGGGGCATGTCAGCCATTCCCGCCCAGCAGCCGCGCCAGCTCCGGCAGCGTGTAGGGCTTGGCCAGGAAGGGCGCGCCGGCCGGCCAATCGCTGCGCCGGGCGTGGTATTCCGGCGGCAGGCCGGAGGTCAGCACCACCGCCAGGCCGGGCCGCTCCTGCTGCAGGCGGCGGTAGAGCCGCACGCCGTCCCCGCCGTCGCCCAGCATCACGTCCGACAGCACCAGCTCGGCCTCGCCGCCCTCGGCGAGCCAGGCCAGCGCCGCCGCCTCGCCGGCCACGGCGTGCACCGTGGCGCCCAGCTGTTGCAGCAGCGCCACGGCGGTGTCGCGCACGTCGGCGTCGTCGTCCACCAGCAGCACGCGGTGCGCCGGCAGAACGGCGGGCAGGGCGGCCTGGCCATGTTCGAGCGTGCAGTGCGGCGCCGCCGGCGGCAGCCACAGCGAGATCGTGGTGCCCCGGCCCGGTGTGCTGTCGATGCTGACGTCGCCGCCGCTCTGGCGCAGGAAGCCGTACACGATGGACAGCCCGAGCCCGCTGCCCTTGCCCTGTTCCTTGGTGGTGAAGAACGGCTCCAGCACGCGCGGCAGCACTTCGGGCGGGATGCCGCGCCCGGTATCGCGCACCTCGAGGCAGAGCGCCGGGCCCTCCAGTGGCGTGGCGCCGTCGACGTGCCGCGCGACGATGTCGAGCCGGCCGCCGTCCGGCATCGCCTGCGCCGCGTTGAGCGCCAGGTTGAGCACGGCGTTCTCGAGCTGGCCGCGGTCGACGCAGACGACGAGCCCGGCCTCGGCGTCCACCGTGACGGCGATGCCGTCGCCGACGCTGTATTCGATCAGGTCGAGCATCTCCTGCAGCATGTCGTCGAGGTCGACGATTTCCGGCGTCAGCGGCTGGCGCCGCGCGAAGGCCAAGAGCCGGCGCGTCAGCGCCGCCGCCTTGTTGGCCGCCACGTGGGCGCGCTCCAGGCGTCGTCGCGCGTCGTCGGGCAGGTCGGCGCGCTGCTCGAGCAGTTCCAGGTTGCCGAGGATGGCCACCAGGAAGTTGTTGAAGTCGTGCGCCACGCCGCCGGTGAGCTGGCCCAGCACTTCCATCTTCTGCATCTGCTGCAGCTGCGCCTCGGCGGCGCGCCGGGCCGAGACGTCGCGGCACACCGCCACCCAGCCGCCCTCCGGCATGGCGCGGCTGCGGAATTCCAGCACACGGCCGTCGGGCAGGTGCAGTTCGGCGGCGCTGGCGATGCGCTCGCGGCCGTCGGCGGTGTGGGTGGCGGTGTCGGCGGTCACCGCCTGCCAACGCGTGCCCGCCGGCATGGCGGCGCGTAGCGCGGGGTAGGGCAGGCCGGCGCTGAGCCGTTCCGGCGCGATGCCGAGCAAGGCCGGAAACTGCGGGTTCCACACCACCAACGCGCCGTCGGCGTCGTACACCGACAGGCCGTCGTTCATGTTGGCAAACACCGTCTGCAGCAGGCGGCGCTGCGCTTCCAGCCCCTGTGCCAGGCGCTGCTTTTCCAGCAGGTTGTCGCGGAACACCTGGAACGCGCGCGCCAGCTCGCCGATCTCGTCGGCGCGCTCGGTGGCCGGCGTGGCCTGGGCGGTGTCGCCGGCGGCGAGCCGGCTCATCACGCGCGAGATCGACTGCAGCTGCTGCGCCACGCGCCGCACGTAGCCCGCCGCCAGCAGCGCCACCAGCACGCCGACCGCGGCCAGCACGGTCAGGCCGCTGATGCCGGAGCGGATCGACGTTTGCACGCCGCGGCTGCGTTCATCGGCCAGGGTGCGCAGCTCCTGCACGTAGCCGGCGGTGCGCCGGCTGAGGTGTTCGGCGTTGCTGCGGTAGAGCTGCAGCAAGAGCGCCATGCGCTCGCCGGTTTCGATCACCTGGCGGCGTTGCTCGAACAGGTTCTGCGGCGCGTTGCAGATCACCTCCAGCTCGGTGGCGAGCCAGGGCGGCAGCTGGCGCGTTTCGCCGCGCCGCTGCATCGCCGCGAGCAGCGCCTCGGCGTCGGCTTCCAGCGCGCCCAGCGCGGCGCGGTCGCGCGCCAGCGGTACCGCCAGCAGAGTGTGCCACAGCGGCAGCAGGGTGGGCGCCTGCCGTACCGTGCCGGCGCTCACCAGTCGTTGCCCCAGCCCGTCGAGACGCTTGTGGTAGGCGTCGAGAATCTGCTGGTGGCGGCGCTTGTCGCCGGACAGCAACAGCAGTTGCTCGAGGTCGTGCTCGGCGCCCTCCAGCATGCTGCTGACCGCCAGCTGGCGGTCGGCCTGCGGTGGCAGCGCCAGCGACAGGCGGCGGATGTCGCGCATCAGCACCTGCAGCCGCTGCACGTCGGCGGGCAGCGTGTCCGGGGCGTAGCTGTCCGCCAGGTTGGGGGCGATGGCGGCCACCTGCGACACCTTTTCCGCCAGCTCCAGCACGCGCGCCAGCTCCGGCATCACCTCTTCGCGAAAGCCGGTCAGGGTGTCGAGCGTGGTGCGCATGCCGCTGACGCCGACCAGCGTCACCGCCAGCATCAGCACGAACAGCACGACGAACGCCGCCTGCAGCCGGGTGCGGATTGGCTGCGACCAGGCGGAGCACAACAGGGGGGAGGGAGGCGGCACGGCGGACCTCAATGGCGGCTGACCGTGGCGCGGAACTGGTAGCCCAGGCCGCGCTCGGTGCAGATCAGTTCGGGGTGGCGCGGGTTCGGCTCGATCTTGCGCCGCAGGCGCAGGATCAGCACGTCGATGGTGCGGTCGTACACCTCGGTGTCGAGGCCGCGCGTCTGCTCCAGCAGCTGCTCGCGGCTCCATACCCGCTGCGGATGTTTGACCAGGGTGGCCAAGAGCGTGAACTCGCCCTGCGTCAGCGGACACGGCGTGCCGTCCGGCTGGTGCAGTTCGCGCGCCGTCATGTCGAGCACCCAGCCGTTGAAGGCGTAGCACTCGTGCGCCTCGCCCGGGTGGCGCTGCAGCGGGATCGACAGCTCGGTGGTGCGGCGCAGCGCGGCGCGCACGCGCGCCAGGAGTTCGCGCCCGGAGAAGGGCTTGGTCAGGTAGTCATCGGCGGCCAGTTCCAGTCCCAGCACGCGGTCGGTCTCGTCGCCCTTGCCGCTCATCATGATGATCGGCACGGCGGATTGGCGGCGCAGCTCGCGCGCCAGCGTGAGGCCGTCCTCGCCCTTGAGCTTGAGGTCGAGGATCACCAGCGCGAAGGGGTGCTCGGCCAGCGCGCGGCGCATGGCGGCGCCGTCGCCGGCGCAACAGCTGGCGAAGCCGCCGTCCTCCAGCAGCGCGGCGAGCCAGTCGCGCACCTCGGCCTCGTCGTCGACGATCAGGATGCGGTGTTTATCGTCCATGCGGGGGCTCCTCCTTTTTCTGGCGCGTTCTCTTTCGGAACGGTTCTCGCTCTTTGTATACCGTTTTCTAACGAAGCGGTTTTTTGTGTCCGCAGCGCGGATGATGGTTAGGGCGGTGCTGAAAAGCTCGTGCCTAGGTTCTTAGCAGAAAGCGCGGCACTATGTGTTTCAATTGTTACAAGGCGCGTCAGGCCAGCCGCCGCGCCACCTCGTCGGCCAGCGCGAGGCAGCTGGTCAGGCCCGGCGATTCGATGCCGTAGAGGTTGATCAGCCCGGCGACACCATGCTCGCGCTCGTCCTGGATCAGGAAATCGGCATCCGGCTCGCCCGGCCCGGCGAGCTTGGGGCGGATGCCGGCGTAGCCCGGTTGTAGCGCGTCGTCTGGCAGCCCCGGCCACCATGGCCGCACCGCGGCGGCGAAGCGGGCGCCGCGTGCCGGATCGACGCTGTAGTCCACCGTGTCGATCCATTCCACGTCCGGGCCGAAGCGCGCCTGGCCGGCGAGGTCCAGCGTCAGGTGGGTGCCGAGCCCGCCCGCCACCGGCAGCGGGTAGATCAGGTGCGAGAACGGCGCGCGGCCGCTCAGCGTGAAGTAGACGCCGCGCGCGTAGCGCACCGTCGGGATGGTGGCCGGCGGCACGCCCTCGATGGCGGCGGCGACGCGGTGCGCCCACAGTCCGGCGGCGTTGACCACGCTGCGCGCCTTGATCGGATACGGCTCGTCGCCGCCGATCTCGAGCACGATGCCGTCGGATTCGACCCGCCCGCCGACGATGGGCGAGGCCGGCGCCAGCAGCGCTCCGGCGGCTTCGGCGTCGCCCAGCAGCGCCAGCATCAGCGCGTGGCTGTCGACGATGCCGGTGGAGGGCGACAATAGCGCGGCGTGGCCGGCGAGTTCCGGTTCCAGCGCGGCGAGCTCGGCCCGGTCCAGCCAGCGCAGGTCGGTCACGCCGTTGGCGGCGGCACGCTCGGCAAGCTGTGCCAGGCGCGCCATGTCATCCGGCTGGGTGGCGACGATCAGCTTGCCCAGGCGGCGGTGCGGCACACCGTGTTCGGCGCAGTAGCGGTACAAGGCCTCGCGCCCGGCCAGGCACAGCCGGGCCTTGAGCGAGCCCGTGGGGTAATACAGCCCGGCGTGGATCACCTCGCTGTTGCGGCTGGAGGTGTGCAGGCCGAAGCCGGCCTCGGCCTCGGCGACAATGACCTCGCGTCCCTGCAAGGCCAGAGCGCGCGCCACCGCCAGGCCGATGACGCCGGCGCCGATGACCAGGGTGTCGATGCGGTCCATGTTCCTCCCCCTCAGTCCTGTCCCGCCAGTTGCGCCGTCGCCAGCCGCCCGAGCAGGGCGATGCCGGCGGCCACCTCGTCCGACCAGGGGTGGCCGAAGTTGAGGCGCAGGCAGTGGCTGAAGCGCGGTTCGGCCGAGAACAGCAGGCCGGGCGCGAAGCTGATCGACTGCGCCAGCGCCGTTTCCAGCAGTTTCGCCGTGTCCACCCCGTCCGGACATTCCACCCACAGCAGCAGGCCGCCCTGCGGCCGGCGTACGCGCGTGCCGAGCGGAAAGGCCGCCAGCACCGCGTCGGCGGTGATCTGCATCTGCTGCGCCAGTTGCTGGCGCAGGCGCTGGCTGATGCGCGCGTAGTCGCCGCCGGCCAGCATGTCGGCCAATACCACCTGCAGCAGCGAGGAGCTGACCAGCGAGCTGCTTTCGCGCAGCCGCGCCAGCGCCGCCTGGTGGCGTCCGCCGGCCAGCCAGCCCAGGCGGAACGAGGGCGCGAAGCTCTTGGTGAACGAGGCGCAGTAGATGACGTCGCCGTCGCGGTCCCAGGCCTTGATCGGGGTGGGGCGCCGGTTGCCGAAGTAGAGGTCGCCGAACACGTCGTCCTCGATGATCGTCACGCCGTGTTTGCGGGCGAGTTGCAGCAGGCGCTTCTTGTTGTCGTCCGGCATCAGCGCCCCGGTGGGGTTCTGGAAATGCGGCACGGTGACCAGGCATTTCACCGCCGGGCCGTGGCGCAGCGCGAACTCCAGCGCCTCCAGCGACAGCCCGGCGTCCGGCGTGCAGGGGATTTCCAGCGCCTTGAGGCCGAGGCTTTCCAGCGTCTGCAGCAGGCCGAAGTAGACCGGGGTCTCCACCGCCACGGTGTCGCCGGGGCGGGTGAGCAGGCGCAGCGCCAGGCTGATCGCCTCGGTGATGCCCTGGGTCATCAGGATGTCGTCGGGGCCCAACTCGAGCTCGGCCCCGGCCGCGAGGCGGGCGATTTCGCGCTTGAGCCGGGTCTGCTCCGACTCGGCGAGATAGGCGCCGATCAACTCCGGCTGGCGCACCAGCGTGTGCTGCAGCCGGCGCGCCAGTTCGGCGGTCGGGTAGAGGCTGGTGGCGGCCTCGGCCATGTGCAGCTGCAGCGCGAGGCGCGAGCCGGATAGCTTCAGCAGCTGGGAGACGCGGCCATTGACCTGGACCAGCGCCGCCGGGGCGGGCAGCGGCGGGTGCTGCTCCGGTATGGCCGAACGCCCCGGCAGCGCGGCGTAGAAGCCGGCGCGCGGGCGCGCCACCACGCGCTGGCGCTGTTCCAGCAGGCGGTAGGCGGCCAGCGCGGTCAGCGTGTTGACGCCGTAGTGCTCGGCCAGGCGGCGCACCGCCGGCAGCCGGCTGCCGGGGGCGAACTCGCCGGCGTCGAGACGGCCTTGCAGCTCGGCGGCGATGCGCTGGTAGTGCGGGGTGTCGCTCATGGTGTTGTTATATAGAACAGATCGCTCCCAGCCTAAGCTGTTTGGCGCCGTGTGTGAAGGCGGTGGGGCGCGGCGGGACTACGCTCGGGTCATCTAATGACACAAGAGCTGTTAACAAACCCAGCGCAGCGGTCTTGGCTAGGCGTGCGGCTGCAGAGGGTTTTGTTAGCGGCTCCAAGGAGCAGAACCATGACGCTTTCCCCCTGGCGCGATCTCTCGCCTTCGGCCGTCCTCGCCGCGGTACTTGCACTGCTGGTGGGGTATTCCGGCCCTTTTCTCATCATCGTGCACGCCGCGCAGTCGGCGGGCCTGAGCGCCGCCCAGCTCGGCTCCTGGGTGTGGGCGGTGTCGATCGGTTCCGGCGTGGCCGGCTTGTGGCTGTCGCTGCGCTGGAAGGCGCCGGTGATCACCGCCTGGTCGACACCGGGCGCGGCGCTGCTGCTGGCAGCCTTGCCCGGCGTGCCGTACGCCGAGGCGGTGGGCGCCTTCCTGGCGGCGGCGCTCATCGTCACCGTGATCGGCGCTTCCGGGCTGTTCGACAAGATCATGCAGGTGTTTCCGCCGGCGCTGGCGGCGGCGCTGCTCGCCGGCATCCTGTTCCGCTTCGTCGCCGAGCTGGCCGGGGCGGCCAGCCACGACGCGGCGCTGGTGTTGCCGATGGCGGCGACGTTCTTCCTCGGCCGGCGGCTGTTCCCACGCTACGCCTTGCCGGTCGCGCTGGCGCTGGGTCTGGCCATTGCCGGCACGCAGGGCCTGTTCGGCACGCTGCCGGCGTGGCAGGGCGGGGCCGGGCCGCAGTTCACCCTGCCGGCATGGTCGTGGACGGCCTTCGTCAACCTCGCCATTCCGCTCGCGCTGGTGGCGCTGACCGGGCAGTTCCTGCCGGGCATGGCGGTGCTGGCCTCGTCCGGCTACCGCATCCCGGCGCGCTCGCCGGTCACGTCGCTCGGCCTGATGTCGATCGTCACCGCGCCGCTGGGCGGCCACGGCGTGGTGCTGGCGGCCATCACTGCGGCAATCTGCACCGGCCCGGAGGCGCATCCGGACCCGGCGCGGCGCTACATGGCCGGCGTGGTGTGCGGCGTGCTCTACATCCTGCTGGGCTTGGCCGGCGGCGCGCTGGCGGCGGCGATCCTGACCCTGCCCAAGGCGCTGGTGGCCTCTGCGGCCGGGCTCGCGCTGTTCGGCACGCTGGCCTCCTCGCTCGCCACCGCGTTGGGGGACGAGCGCCAGCGCGAGGCGGCGCTGATCACCTTCGTGGTGGCGGCCTCCGGCGTGACCATCGCCGGGCTCGGCGCGCCGCTGTGGGCGCTGCTGGCCGGCGTCGCGGTCAGCGGGCTGCAGCAGCAGCGCTGGCGCCTGGCCCGCGCCTGACGGCTATGGTTTTTGCATGGCTTCCGTGTGAATCGGGATAAATGAGCGGCAATTACGTCTTTATCTTATAGATAGCAAGTTATATGCCGAAGATATTTATTTAAAATAAGAACCCAGGATTTTGATTATGGCATTCCCGCGAAGTTATTGATGCGCACGAGAAAAAATCAAGCATCAATAGGGCCGAACAATTTCTGTTAATAAACGACATTTAAATTCTGTTGCGAACGACAGTTTTTTGAATTGGCCGCCGCCATGCGAAGAGCGCCATCGAGGGATGTTGCTGTTTTGCATCAGGCCGCCTGCATTGAAAGCCTTGCGGATCAATGCTCATTTGGCGCGCTCTGCACAACAGTAAAGCGTGCCAATTATTTTTGGCTTCTAATCGGCATTAATTCTTTCCGATATGATAAAAGTGGCTGCTGAAATACCGGAAGAATGGAGATGCCGATGAGAATCACAACGCGTTTGATACTGGCGTTCCTGGCCGTGGTGGTGCTGGTGATCGCGCTGGGTGGGCTTGGCCTGTGGCAACTGCGTCAGGCACAGGTCCGTTTCGAGTATTTCTCCGCCAACATCATCCCCAGCATCAAGGTGCTGGTCGATGCCAAGGACGCCACCGCCAGCACCCGGGTGGCGGTGTGGAAGCACATCGCGACGATGGATCTGGCGAAGAAGACCGAGTACGAGAGCCAGGTGCAGCAGGGCTTTGCCACCATGGACAAGCAGTTGGCGGTCTACGAGCCGCTGATCAGCGATGACGAGGACCGGGCGCTGCTGGCCGCCGACAAGGCGGCGTATGCGGCCTACAAGCAAGAAGTGGCCGACACCTTGGCCGCCTCGCGCAACGGCGACTTCGACGGCTCCGTCGCCGCCGCCAGCCGCGGCAAGGGGGGTGTGCTGGCCCAGGCCTGGACCACGCATATTGCCTACAATGGCCAGCTTTCGGACAAACTGGGCCAGGACAACGGCCGCGCCTATCAGCAGGCGTTCTGGTTGGCCGCCGGCCTGATGGCGCTCACCGTCGTGCTGGCCGTGGTGGGCGGCGGGCTGTTATGCCGCAACATCAAGCGGGGCCTGGACGATCTGGTGCATACCATGGAGGCTATCAGCAGCCAGCTCGATTTCACCCAGCGCGCGCCGGCCGGCAGCAAGGACGAGATCGGCCAGACCGCACAGGCCTTCAACCAACTGCTGGAACGGCTGCAGTCCAGCCTGCGCTCGCTGCAGCAAGGTATCGTCGCGGTGGCGGAATCGTCGCAGCAACTGCAGGCGGCGTCGCGCCAGGTGGCGGACAGCTCGGACAGCCAGAGCGCCGCGTCGGCGCAGATGGCCGCCGCGGTGGAACAGATGACGGTCAGCATCAACCACGTCGCCACCCGCGCCGGCGAGGCGCAGCAACTGGCGGGCGAGGGCGCACAGCAGGCCGGCAATGGGCAGCAGGTGATTGGCCGCAGCGTGGCCGACATCCAGGCCATCGCCGCCACCGTGAGCGGCGCCTCGGAGGACATCGTCCAGCTCGACGCGCGCAGCAAGGACATCGCCTCGGTGGTGGGGGTGATCCGCGACGTGGCCGAGCAGACCAATTTGCTGGCGCTCAACGCGGCGATCGAAGCGGCGCGCGCCGGCGAGTCGGGGCGGGGCTTTGCCGTGGTGGCCGACGAAGTACGCAAGCTGGCCGAGCGCACGGCCGCCTCCACCCAGGAGATCGGCACCATCATCGCCGCGATCCAACAGGTTTCCGGCAACGTGGTGGGACGCATGCAGCAGACAGTGCAGCAGGTGGAGCAGGGCCAGGAAGGCGTGCAATCGGCGCAGCAGAGCATGGGCAGCCTGCATGAGGGTGCCAGCCAGAGCGCGCGGCTGGTGGCGGAGATTTCCGACGCCATCCGCGAACAGGGCACGGCCACCAACAGCATCGCCCAGCAGGTCGAAATGGTGGCGCAAGGCGCGGAGGAGAACAGCAGCGCCGCCAGCCAGGCCGCCGCGCTGGCCGCAAGGCTGGAAGAGGTGGCGGCCAGCATGCGGCAGGAGGTCAGCGCCTACCGCGTGTGAGGGCGCCGGTGCTGGCGGGACGGCGATG
Source organism: Pseudogulbenkiania sp. MAI-1 (assembly GCF_000527175.1). NCBI lineage: Bacteria > Pseudomonadati > Pseudomonadota > Betaproteobacteria > Neisseriales > Chromobacteriaceae > Pseudogulbenkiania > Pseudogulbenkiania sp. MAI-1. The sequence continues at coordinate 4,311,972 of NZ_AZUR01000001.1, forward strand.
CGGCGTGTACAGTTGTGCGACTGTATACAATCCAGTCGCCTTCCGTTTCGTCACCCACAAGGTACCGACTCCATGTTTTCTGCCGACATCTACCAGCAGCGTCGCGCCCGCCTGCAGGCGGCCGACCTGTCCGGCCTGTTGCTGTTCCCGGGCAACGCCGACGCGCCGATGAACTACCGCGACAACATCTACCCCTTCGTGCAGGACAGTTCCTTCCGCTACTTCTTCGGCCTGAACGAGCCGGGACTGGCCGGCGTGATCGACGCCGACAGCGGCGAGGTCACGCTGTTCGGCCGCGAGCCCGAGGTCGCCGACGTGGTGTGGACCGGGCCGCAGCCGTCGCTGGCCGAACGCGCCGCGTTGGCCGGCGTGAACCGAAGCCGCCCCTATGCCGAGCTGGCCGCCGTGCTGCGCGCGGCACGCGACAACGGCCGTACCGTCCATTATCTGGCGCCGTATCGCGGCGAGGCGCTGATCGAGCTGGGGCGGCTCCTGGCGCTGCACCCGGACGAGCTCGGCGCCGGCGTCTCGGCCGCGCTGACCCGCGCCGTGGTGGCGCTGCGCGAGATCAAGGGCGCCGAGGAGATCGCCGAGATGGAGCGCGCGCTTACGGTGACGCGCGCCATGCACCTGGCGGCGATGCGGGAGGCCAGGCCGGGCGTGGCCGAGCGCGCGGTGGTGGGCGAGATGGAAGGCATCGTGCGCGGCCACGACTGGCAGCTCGCCTACCCCAGCATCTTCTCGCGCCGCGGCGAGGTGCTGCACAACCACCACCACGACCAGCTGCTGCAGGCCGGCGACCTGGTGGTCAACGACAGCGGCGCGGCGAGCGACAGCGGCTACGCCAGCGACATCACCCGCACGCTGCCGGTGGGTGGGCGCTTCACGCCGCGCCAGCGCGAGCTGTACGACACGGTGCTGGCGATGCAGCTGGCCGCCCTCGACGCGATCCGCCCGGGCGTGCCCTATCTCGACGTGCACAAGCTGGCGGCGCGGGTGATGGTGGAGCGGATGACGGCGCTGGGCTTCTTCCAGGGCGACGCCGACGCCATCGTCGACTCCGGCGCCTACGCCATCGCCTTCCCGCACGGGCTCGGTCACCAGATCGGCCTGGACGTGCACGACATGGAGGGCCTGGGCGAGGATCTGGTGGGCTACGGCGACGAGGCCGAGCGCAGCCCGCTGTTCGGTCTGGGCTACCTGCGCCTGGCCAAGCCGCTCAAGGCCGGCATGGCGATCACCGTCGAGCCGGGCATCTACTTCATCCCGGCGCTGATCGACGCCTGGCAGGCCGAGGGCCGCCACAGCCAGTACATCCGCTACGAGACCTTCCGCCAGTACCGCGACTTTGGCGGCATCCGCATCGAGGACGACGTGCTGGTGACCGAACAGGGCTGCCGCGTGCTGGGCGCGCCGATCCCGAAGACGGCGGAGGAGGTGGAGGCGGCGATGGCGGATTGAGCCGCCACACCGCACCCGCTGACGAAAGCACGGCCGAAGACCCCGACAGGGGCTTCGGCCGATTTTTTTATCTCGACTGAGCGCGCGGGCGGCGCCGTCTCAGAGAAAGCGCACCGGCTCGCCCTGATGGTCGAACGCCAGGTAGCGCGACACGTCGCCGCCGGTCTGAATGGTCTGGATCATGCGCTTGAGCGGCTCTTCGGCGTCGTCGCTGCTCGGGGCCTTGCCGCCGCTGCCGCCGATGGCGGCGACGAACATGAGCTGCCAGCGCTCGCCGGTACGTGCCGATTCCGCCGCCAGGGCGGTGAAACTGGTCAGTTCCTCAGGCGTCTTGTCGACGCACAGCACCGGCTGCAGGATGCCGCCCTGGCCGGCGTGGAAGCGCTCGGCCTCCTGTGGCTGATGGTCGTCGTGCAGCACCGCGCGTGCGAAGACGAACAGCAGGCGTTGCGGGTCGGGCTGCGCGCGTGCGGCGGCGAGCAGCGAGTCGAAATCGGTGATCTGGGTCATGGTGGGTGCTTCCATACGGGCAGGGGGGGAAGCTGCAGTGTAGCGTGGCGGTGGGGGATGCTTCGATACGCCCGACGACGGGGAGGGGCTAGGCCGAACGGCGGAGGTGGCGAAAAAAGGGCCGCCAGATCGGCGGCCCAACACGTGCACACAAAGGATGGAGAGTGCAGTCTTAGAGAGGATTACAGCGCGGCGCGGAAGATCGCCTCGATCTCCTGCTGGCTGGCCGGGCGCGGGTTGGTCAGGCCGCAGGCGTCCTTCAGGGCATTGGCGGCCAGCACCGGGATATCCTCGGCGCGCGCGCCCAGGGCGGTTAGCCCGGCCGGAATGCCGACGTCGGCCGACAACTGGCGGATCGCCGCCAGGCACGCCTCGGCGGCCGCGGCCTCGTCCAGGCCGTCGGTCTGCACACCCATGGCCCGCGCCACGTCGCCCAGGCGGCCCGGACAGACGCTGGCGTTGAAGGCTTCCACGTGCGGTAGCAGCACCGCGTTGCAGACACCGTGCGGCAGGTCGTAGAAGCCGCCCAGCTGGTGCGCCATGGCGTGCACGTAGCCGAGCGAGGCGTTGTTGAACGCCATGCCGGCGAGGAACTGGGCGTAGGCCATCTGCTCGCGGGCGTGCAGGTCCTGGCCGTCGCTCACCGCGCGGCGCAGGTGGGCGGCGATTAGCGACACCGCCTGCAGCGCGCAGGCGTCGGTGATCGGGGTGGCGGCGGTGGAGACGTAGGCCTCCACCGCGTGGGTCAGCGCGTCCATGCCGGTGGCGGCGGTCAGCGCCGGCGGCTTGCCGACCATCAGCGTCGGATCGTTGACCGACAGGATGGGCGTGACGTTGCGGTCGACGATGGCCATCTTCACGTGGCGGGCCTCGTCGGTGATGATGCAAAAGCGCGTCATCTCGCTGGCGGTGCCGGCGGTGGTGTTGATGGCGATCAGCGGCAGCTGCGGCTTGGCCGACTTGTCGACGCCCTCGTAATCGGCGATGCGCCCGCCATTGGCGGCGACCAGCGCGATGCCCTTGGCGCAGTCGTGCGGCGAGCCGCCGCCCAGCGAGATGACGCAGTCGCATTGCTTGTCGCGCAGCAGCGCCAGGCCGTTCTCGACGTTGCCGATGGTGGGGTTGGGCTGGGCGCCGTCGAAGATGGTGGCCTGGATGTCCTGTTCGGCCAGCAGCGCGGCTACTTTGGCGGCCACCCCGGCGCGATGGAGCCCGGCATCGGTGACGATCAGCGCGTGGCGGAAGCCGTAGCCGCGGATGGCGCGCATGGCATCGGCGAGGCTGCCCTCGCCCATCATGTTGACCGGCGGAATGAAGAAAGTCGTCGTCATGGTGTCGTGCATCTCCGGAAAAGTCAGCAGTGGCCGGCGCGAGGGTTCGGTTGCCCCGCGCCGGGCGGGTATCCCTGCTTGCCCCGCACAGACCGTGCCAGCGCCGATCGTTGCTGCGGTGCAGCAACGTGGCGGGCGGCGCCGGCCCGCCATTCGCGGCGGTCCTTTTTGCCCTGCAGCAGAAAAGCTTGATCCAATCGTTATGTTTCGCGGGCGGCGGCGGCCATAATCGGGGGCATTCAGCGATCGATTCGTGTCGCGCCGTGCGACACCGTCGCGCGACACCCGAGACACTTGCGGGACCCTGCCATGAAGCCATCTTCCCCCCTGCCGTTGAGCGAAGCGCGGCGCCGCTTTTTCGACGGCCTGCCCTTGCCGGACCATGCCGTGCCGGCGTCCATCCTGCACTCGTGGCGGCGCTGCCTCGGCCTCGGCCTGACCGCCTCGCGTCCGATGTACGGCGAGCGGCTGGATGAAGTGCAGCTGCGCTTGCGCTGCCAGCAGAACGCCGACTGGCTGGCCGTGGCGCGGCCGCAGGTGGAGACGCTGTTCGACAGCGTGGTCGACGACGGCCACGTGGTGATCGTGGCCGACCGCGACGGCGTGATCCTCAACGAGATCGGCCACACGCCTTTCCTCGACCGCGCCGAACGGCTGGCGCTGACGCCGGGGGTGGGCTGGAGCGAGGCGCTGCGCGGCACCAACGCCATCGGTACCGCGCTGGCCCAGGCCGAGACGGTGCTGGTGCGCGGCAGCGAGCACTTCCTGGAGCGCCTGCGCCCGTTGTCCTGCGTGGCCAGCCCCATCCTCGATCCCTTCGGCCAGGCGCTGGGCGTGCTCGACGTCTCCGGTCCGCCGCGCCGGCTCGGCCGTCCACATGGCCTGCGCCTCGCGGCGGCGGTGCGGCAGATCGAGCTCGCGCTGTTCGAGCGGCACTGCGGCCACGCCCGGGTGTTGCAGCTGGCCGACGACGCCGCGCTGCTCGGCACGGTGCGCGCGGCGCGGCTGGCGTTCGACGACGGCGAGCGCCTGCTGGCGGCCAACCGCCAGGCCTTGTCGGCGCTCGGCCTTTCCTGGGACGACCTGGGCCGCCGCCGTTTCGTCGAGCTGTTCGGCGAAACGCTGGAGCACTGGCAGCACCGCCACGGCCGCGGCATCGCCAGCGTGGCATGCGGCCAGCGCCTGCTGTCGGCGCGCGTCGACGAACCGGAAACTACCTTGCCCGCCACGCCGGTCGATGCCAAACCGCGCCCGTCCCGCAGCGCGCGGCCGGTGCCGACGGTGCCCCCGGCCGACGACGCCGGGCTGCCGCCGGCGCTGCTGTCGCAGGCGCTGAAGCTGCTGGAAGCGGACATCCCCGTGCTGGTGCTGGGCGAGACCGGTACCGGCAAGGACCGCTTCGCCCAGGCCCTGCACGCCGCCAGCTCACGCCGCGGCGGGCCGTTCGTGGCGATCAACTGCGCCGCCATTCCCGACGGGCTGGTGGAAGCGGAACTGTTCGGCTACGAAGAAGGGGCCTACACCGGCGCGCGCCGCCATGGCAGCCGTGGACGCCTGCGCGAGGCGCAGGGCGGGGTGCTGTTCCTCGACGAGATCGGCGACATGCCGCTGCCCTTGCAGGCGCGGTTGCTGCGCGTGCTGCAGGAGCGGGTGGTGACGCCGCTGGGCGGCGGCCGGCCGCAGCCGGTGGACGTGCGGCTGGTCTGCGCCACCCACCGCGACCTCAAGCGCGCGGTGGCGGAGGGGGCCTTCCGTGCCGACCTGTATTACCGGCTGTGCCACTACCCCTTGCGCCTGCCGTCGCTGCGCCAGCGTGGCGACGTGGCGCTGATCGCCCAGCAACTGCTCGACCGCCGCGGCGGCGCGCGGCGCGGCATCACGCTGGCACCGGAACTGGCGCAGGCCCTGCGGCGCTACGCCTGGCCGGGCAACGTGCGCGAGCTGGACAACCTGCTGCAGACGCTGCTCGCGCTCAACGACGACGGCACCCAGCTGACGCTGGCCCACCTGCCGGAGACCTTGCGTGGGGAGATGGGCGGGGAGGGGAGCGGGATGGTGGCGGACGATCACGGCGACGCCCTCGCCCGCCAGATGCTGCAGCGCTGTGGCGGCAACGCCAGTGCCGCGGCGCGCGCGCTGGGCATCAGCCGCAGCACGCTGTACCGGCGCCTGGGGCGCGGCATGCGCTAGGGCGCTCCGCGCCGCCGCTCAGCAAGCGATCACGAGCTATCGTCGTCGTCGATGCGCGCCTGCCGCTCCAGCTCGGCGGCCAGGATCGCCCCGGCGCTGGCGCCGGCCAGCGCCGCCAGGCGCTGGCTGTCCTCTTCCGTCAGCCCGTGGGTGTCGTCGTAGGCGACGGCCGGTGCCGGCTGGGCCGGCAGGATGGGCCGCACCGGGGGCGGCGTCTGTTGCCCCGGCAGGATCACGTGCACCGCGCGGTGGGCGAAGAAGATGCCGCGCGCCTCCAGCGCCTCCTTGACGCGGCGGTAGGCCTCGCGCCGGATCACCCACTGCTCGCCGGGCCGGGTGGTGAACTTCATGCGCACGATCAGCGCCGATTCCTCGATGCGCATCACCCCCTGCGACTTCAAGGGCAGGATGAAGTGCGGTCCCAGCTCGGGATCGGCCAGCATCTCCTCGCCGACGTTCTTGATCACCTTGCGCACCGTCTCCAGGTCGACGTCGTAGGGCAGGCGGATCTCCAGCTTCATCGTCGCCCAGTCGCGGCTCAGGTTGCGCACCGTGCTGATCGAGCTGTAGGGGATGGTCTGCAGCGCGCCCAGGTGGTGGCGCAACTGCATCGAGCGGATCGACAGCCGCTCGACGGTGCCGCGCAAGTCGCCGGCCTCGATGTACTCGCCGCGGCGGAAGGCATCGTCGAGCAGGAAGAAGATGCCGGAGATGACGTCCTGCACCAGCTTCTGCGCGCCCAGCCCGATGGCGATGCCGACCACGCCGGCGCCGGCCAAGAGCGGCCCGATCTCCACCCCGAGCGCGTGCAGCAGGCTCAAGGTCAGGATCATCAACAGCAGGAAGAACAGCAGGGTGCGCAGCGGCGGCAGCAAGGTCTCGGTACGGCTGCCGGCGGCGCCGCCCTCGCCCTCGTCGGCCAGCGTGCCGCGTTCCTCCTGCTCCGGCGGCGGCAGCTGGCGCTCGATCTGCGACAGCAGCACCTCCCACACCACGTAGGCGATCAGCACGATCGCCATGCTGTCGAGCAGCGACTTGAGCAGCCGGCGGGTGCCGCTGTCGCCGCCCATGGCCATGGCGTCGTAGCCCAGCACGTCCGCCACGGTCAGCACGGCGATGGTGATCAGGATCAGCCGCAGGCCGCCCTGCAGGATGCGGCGGAAGCGGCGCGAGCGCTGGGCGAAGGTATGGCTCTGCAGCCAGGGCAGCTGGCACAGCTTGTACAGCGCGGCGGCGAACAGCCGGTCGATGATGGGAAACAGCAGCGTGATCCACCACGGCCAGGCCATCCGGGCGGCGTGCTGCAGGTTGCCGACGATCAGGCTGTAGCTCCACAGCGCCCAGATCGACAGCAGCCACACCGTCACCAGCATCGGCCACGACTGCGCCAGGATTAGCGCCAGGCCGTGCTCCGCGGCGCCGTTGTCGCGGCTCTTGAACAACTGCTCGATGGTGCTCCGCTGGGTCCAGACGAAACCCAGCGCGAACAGGTTGAGCACGAGCCCGGTGAGCACCTTGATCAGCCGTACCAGCTCGCCGTCCATGCCGAGCCAGGCCAGGAAATCGGTACCCTGGAAGCCGACGACGAACAGCAGGGTGAAGCTCATCACACCGCGGTGGAAGCTCATCGCCTGCTCGCAGGCGATCGGCAGCGGACGGATGCCCTTGGAGGTGGGGGCGAACACCGCCTGCGACAGCACGTTGACGGCGCGGAAGGTGACGATCGCCAGCAGCAGGCTGAACAGGATCTTCGGCCGCACGTCGACGGTGTTGCTGGTCAACAGCAGCATGCCCTGGGCGGTGACCATGAAGATACCCACGCACAGCAGCCGGAACAGCGTGCGCAGCAGCTGGTAGCCGATGCGGCTGCCCAGCCCGCTCGCCTCCTCGCGGCCGATGGCGTTGGCTAGCGCGCGGAAGCGCCGCCCGGCCAGGTATTCGGCCAGCGTCGCCGTCGCCACCACCAGCCCGGCGAGGGCGAGGAAGCGGTCCCAGCCGGCGGCGGTGACGTCGCGGTCGATCTGGCGCACGATCGTCAGCAGTTCGTCGGGGGCGCGGCCGAGAACCTGCTGGATGATCCACAGCACGTCGGCGATCTGGTTGGTACTGTTGAAGAGTTCGTTCAGCATGGCGGCGCTCCTTCTGCCGCATTAGGGCGTGTTCCCCGTCGTTTCATCGCCGTGGATGGGAAACCCCCCTCGTGCTCCACAGCGTCTCCGGTTCGAGCCAGATGGCGGCCGGATGTTCCGCCAGCACGGCCAACAGGCGCGCGCAGCCGTCCCACAGCGCGGCGTCGTGCACCAGGTGGTGGCTCATCAGGCCGGTCGGCTCGGCGGGGTCGGCCCCGCCCTGGCCCTCACCCTGCCGACGTGCCGCCAGATGGCGCGCCAGTGCCGCCGCCACCGCGGCGTCGCCGGCGTACTGGCGGCGATGCCAGTCGATCAGGTCGGCGTGCACGTTGACCACGGTCAGGCCGGGCACGGGCTCGCGCGGGCCGAGCGTCGACAGCCCGACGAGCCCGGCCTCGGGCAGGCGCGTCGTCCAGCCGGCGTGGATGCGGTTCCACGGCGGCACCAGCACCGGGCGGAAGCGCGGGCCGAAGGCCGCCGCCAGGCGTTCCCGTCCGGCTTGCAGCGCCGCGCGCAGCGGCTCCCACTGCCAGGTAGCGCTCAGCTCGCACTGGCGCTCGCCCGGCGCGGCGTGGTCTTGGTGGGCGATGCCGTGCTGCAGCACGCCGATCGCGGCCCGGTCCTCCAGCGCGGCAGGCAGCGACTCCTCCAGCCGGGCCGGAATCACCGCCAGCCACAGCGGCGCGCCGTGGGCATCGGCCAGCGCGAGCAGGCGCTGCAGCGCGGCACTGTCCGCTACCGCGTCGTCGTCGCGCCACCAGAACGTGGCTGGGCGGCCCGCCTCCTGCCAGCGGTCGAGTTCGCGGCGCAATGGGGCGAAGGCGTCGTCAGTCGCCATGGCCGGCCTCTTCGGCCCAGCGCCGCAGCAGCCGCGCGCTCTGTTCGGCACCGTCCATCCTGAGCGGCACCCTGGTTGGCGGCAGCGCCAGCGCGGCATCGACGGCGGCCGCCAGCGTCGCCGGCGTCAGCGCGTTCTCGCCCAGCACCACGGCGCGCCCGTGCGCGGCCAGCGCCTCGGCGCGCCGCCGCTGCTCGGTCTGGTTGTCGCCCTCGAATGGCACCAACACGGCCGGACAGCCGGCGGCCAGCACGTCGAGCACGGTGTTGTAGCCAGCCTGCGAGATCGACAGCGCAGCCACCGCCAGGCGCGGCGCGAAGTCGGCACGCAGGTCCTCGACGATCACGCCGTCCGGCGCCTCGCGCTCCAGCGTACGGCGCAGCGTCGGCTCCAGCCGCGGGCCGCACAGCAGGCGCCAGCGCGCCGTGGCGAGCCGGCTCAACGGTCGGGCCGCCAGCGCGCAGCGCAGCAGTTCGGCGCCGACCGCGCCGCCGCCGGCCGAGACCAGCACCTCGCCGGCCGCGTCCGGGTCGTCCGACGACGTCACCGCCGCGCCGACGTAGCCGGTGTGGTGCACGCGCTCGGCCGGCAACAGTTCGACCGGGAAGGAGCGCGACAGCGGCAGGAACGCGGCGTCGCCGTGCACCAGCAACTGGTCGAAGTCGCGCCGGAACAGCGCCGCGCTCTCGGCCTGGCGCTCGGTCGGGCGCGCCTGCAGCACGTCGCGCACCGAGGCGACGATGAGCGGGCGCGGGGTCATAGCGCGTGCGGCCTCGATCAGCGGCTGCAGCTCGAAACGCAGCCGGCGCCTCCCGAACGGGTAGCTCTCGATCAGCAGCAGCGCCGGGTGCACGCGTTCGAGCGCGGCCAGTACTCGCTCGCGCCGTTCCGCCTCGAGCGCGGCGTCGAGCGGCCGTCCCGCCGCGTCGACCAGCGTGCTGAAACGGGCGTCGGCGCTGGTCAGCGGCGGCAGTGCGATCAGCGTGGCGGCGCCGAAGTCGACCAGCGGGCTCTCCTCGCCGCCCAGCAGCACGTGCACCTCGAGGCCGCTGTCCTGCATCGCCCGGGCCAGGCGCGCGGCGCGCTGCAGGTGGCCGATGCCGAGCAGGCTCTGCACGTAGAACAGCACCCTCACGACGCATTCTCCCGCACGATGGCGCCGACCCGATTGCCGATGGTCCTGAGTCCGCACAGCATGTTGCGGCGCGCCGCGGCGGACGGCGGCGGCTGCTGCGGCAGGCGTTGCAGCGCGGCCACCATCGGCGCGGTGTCGGCCAGCTGCGCCGGGTCCAGCATCGTCGTCAGCCCCAGCGCCGCCGCCTTGCGCGCGCGGATCAGCTGCTCCATGCGCGGCTCGGTGCGCGGCACCAGCAAGGCCGGCTTGTCGAACGACAGGATCTCGCAGAAGGTGTTGTAGCCGCCCATCGCCACCACCGCGCTGGCGTGGTTCATCAGCGACTCGAACTGGGTGTCGAAGGTGGCGACGCGCACGTTGGGAAGCGGGGCGGCGCGCAGCCGGAATGCCTCCTGCTCGTGCGTCGACATGAAGGGGCCCAGCATGATCAGCGCCGGCCACGGCAGCTCGGCGCCGCTCTCGTAGGCGCGCAGCACCCAGTCCACCATCTCGGCGCCGTCGCCGCCGCCGCCCGGCGTCACCAAGAGGTAGGACTCGGGCAGCTCCTCCAGCAGGCCCGAGCTTTCGTGCTCCGGCAGGTGGCGCGGCAGGTAGCCGGTGTAGAGCATCTTGTCGTGGATGGTGGCGCTCACCGGCAGGCCGGTCAGCGGGTCGCCCATGTTGCGGCTGCCGTACACCCAGATCTCGTCGTACAGGTTCTCCAGCGCCGGCAGCGCGTTCTTGGCCTGCCACTCGCGCGACAGCCGGTCGGCGTCGTCCATCACGTCGCGCAGGCCGAGGATGGTGCGGGTGCGCTTGGTGGCGAGCATGTCCAGCGTGCTGGCCACCTCGCCCTTCAGCCCGAGCGGCTCCTTGTCGACGATGAACAGGTCCGGCTCGAAGATGCGCGCGGTGTGCAGGATGATCGACTCGCGCAGCGCCAGCGTCTCCTTCAGGCTGATGTGCAGCTTGAGCGGGGTGTACTCGCCGTTGTAGAGCTTGATCACGCCGGGGATGCGCACGAAGTCGACACGCGCCTTGAAGTTGAAGTGGCCGGCGATCGGCGAGCCGGTCAGGATCAGCACCGACAGCGACTTGTAGCGCTCGACCAGGGCGTGCGCGATGGCGCGGCACCGGCGCAGGTGACCTAGTCCGAACGAGTCGTGGCTATAGATCAGGATGCGGCTTTTCTTCATCGCGGGATACCTTGGCAGCAGCCGGGACGGCTTCTTCCGGTATAGCCGATGACAACGGGGACGGCGCCGGCCAGTACGCGCGCAGCAGCGCGGCGGCGTGCGCCAGCGAATGCCGCTCACGCACGTAGCGCGGCCCGGCCTCGGCCATGGCGCGGCGTACCGCCCAGTCGTCGAGCAGCGTCGCCACCGCGGCGGTGAAGCGCTCGATGTTGCAGTCGTGCACCAGCCGACCGCTCGCGGCATCGACGATGCCGGCCACGCCGGCGCCGTAACCGGCCACCACCGGGCAGCCGGCGGCCTGCGCCTCCAACAGCGCCATGCCGAAGGCCTCGTTCACCGCCGGCCACACGCACAGCTGCGAGGCCGCCAGCCACGGTGCCGCCGCCGGCGGGTCGAGCGCCCCCAGCCGCACCACGCCGGGCAGGTCGGCGATCAGCGCGTCCAGCTCCGCCGACGCCGCGCCGTCGCCGACGATCAGCCAGTGCAGCCGGCGTCCCTCCGCCAGCAGCCGGCGGTAGCACGCCGCCAGCAGCCGGTACGAGGCCATCTTGTCGCCCGGACGCACCATCGCCACGCTGATCAGCCAGGGCCGGGCCGGGTCGAGCCCGGCCTCGCGCGCGAGCTCCCCGCGCGGGCGGCGCCGCGCCAGCACGGCGGGGTCGACGAAGGGCGGCAGCCGGCGCAGCACCCTGGTCGGCTCGGCCAGTACCGTGGCCAAGCCCGGCTCGTCGCGCGGGTTGACGATGAAGATGCGCGCCGCCTGGCGGATCGCCGCCACGCAGTCGGACAAGTTGTCCTCCCACGGCCCCGACTCCTGGCGCGGCGCGTGCGAGGCCTCGCACAGCAGGTAGGGAATGCCGAGCGCGGCGCTCACCGCCGGGCCAATCCAGTCCGGCGCCTTGTGGTAGAGATGGTAGGTGAACCAGGCTTGCGGCCGCTCCTCCGGCGGACGGGCGCGGTAGGCGGCGATCAGCGCTGCGGCGCGGCGCAGCGCGCGCGCCTTGAGCCGCTGCTGCTGGCGCGGGTCGCCGACACCGTCGTAGCTGCGCAGGGTGGAGGCCAGCTCCACCCGCCAGCCGGCCAGCCGCAGCCCGCGCAGCAACAGCCGCGCCAGCGTGCGGTCGCCGGATGGCACCGGATGGCGCGGCGATTTCAGCGGAGCGTAGAAGGCGAGACGGGACATGGCGGTTCCGTGGCAGGGCGGGAGGCGTCGAAACAGGCCAGCAGCCGCTCGATGCCGCGTTCCATGGCGAAGTCGGCGCGCACCCGGGCGGCGCCGGCCTCGGCCAGGCGCTGCCGCTCGCGCGGGTCGGCGATCAGCCGCGCCAGCGCGGCGGCGAGCGCCGCGACGTCGCCGGCCTCGACCAGCACGCCGCTGGTGCCGTCGACGATCAGCTCGGGAATGCCCGACAGCCGCGTCGACAGGCAGCACACGCCCTGGCTCTGCGCCTCCAGCAGCACGTTGGGCAGGCCGTCGCGGTCGCCGCCGTCCACCACCTTGCACGGCAGCACGAACAGATCGGCTTCGCGGTAGGCCGCCAACACCTCCTGCTGCGGCAGGGCGCCGCGCCAGCGGATGCGCCCGGTGAGCCCGAGCCGTTCGGCTTGGTGCTGCAGCTCAGGCAGCAGCGGGCCGCCACCGATGTGGGTCAGGCGCCAGCAGAGGCCGGCCGGCAGCGTCGCCAGTGCGGCGAGCAGGTCGTCGTAGCCCTTCTTGGCCACGGCGCGGCCCACCGACAGCAGCTCGACCGGGCGCGCCGGGTCGCTGCCGTCACGCGCCGCCGGGGGAGGGGGCGGCGGCGGGAAGCGCGCGAAGCTGATGCCGTGGTAGACCAGATGCACCTTGCCGCGCCCCTCTGGAAAGGCGCTCAAGTAGTTGTGGTTGGCGCGGGTGCAGGTGGCGAGCCACTGCATGTCGGCCAGCTTGGCGCGGATTTCCCACTCCGGCTGGGTCCACACATCCTTGGCGTGCGCCGACGCCGCCCACGGCAGGCCGGTCAGGTGCGCGGCGTAGCGCGTCACCGAACCGGGGGTGTGGATGAAGTGCACGTAGAGCTGCTCGATCTCGGGCGGGCACTCCGCCGCCAGCACCAGCGCCTGGCCGAGGCGGCGCACCCGGTTGCGCGTGAAGTCGCGCACCAGGTCGGCGAGGAACAGCCGCAGCGTCGCCCACAGCACCGCCGGCCGGCGCAAGGCGAGCACGGCGGCGCGCAGCACGCGCCACGGTTCCTGGTGCAGGTACTCCGGCAGGTAGATCACGCGGGCGCGGATCTCGCCGTGCACCGGATGGCGCTCCAGCTCGGTGGGGTGGCGCAGGGAAAACAGCGTCAGCGTGAAGCCGCGTGCCTCCAACTCGCGCAGCTCCTGTGCGATGAAGGTTTCGGAAAGGCGCGGGTAGCCTTTCAGGACGACGCCGAGATGGCGGGTTGGCATGGCAAGATCGGTTCCCTGCGAGCAACGGACTCTTCTCCAGTATCGGCCAAGCGGCGCAAAAAAACCGCCCGGCCGTTGCCGGCCGGGCGGTTGATGTCAGTGCCTGTTTCTGGCGGGCTAGTGGGCCACGCTCTTCACCAGGTCTTCCACCACCTTCTTGGCATCGCCGAACACCATCATGGTCTTGTCCATGTAGAACAGCTCGTTGTCGAGACCCGCGTAGCCGGCGTTCATCGAGCGCTTCACCACCACCACGGTGCGCGCCTTGTGCGCCTCCAGGATCGGCATGCCGTAGATCGGGCTCGCCTTGTCCTTCTGCGCCGCCGGGTTCACCACGTCGTTGGCGCCGATCACCAGCACCACGTCGGTGTTGGCGAAGTCGGAGTTGATCTCCTCCATCTCCTGCACCTGCTCGTACGGCACCTCGGCTTCCGCCAGCAGCACGTTCATGTGCCCCGGCATGCGGCCCGCCACCGGGTGGATGGCGTAGCGCACCTTCACCCCGGCCTCGGTCAGCAGCTCGGCGAACTCCTGCAAGGCGTGCTGCGCGCGCGACACCGCCAGGCCGTAGCCCGGCACGATGATCACCGAGTCGGCGTTGCTCATCAGGAAGCCGGCGTCCTCGGCCGAGCCCGACTTGTAGCTCTTCGGACCGGACGCGCCCGCCGCCGCCGCGGCCGGCTCGGCGCCGAAGCCGCCCAAGAGCACGCTGACGATCGAGCGGTTCATCGCCTTGCACATGATGTAGGACAGGATGGCCCCGGACGAACCGACGCAGGCGCCGGCGATGATCAGCACCGGGTTGTTCAGCGTGAAGCCGATGCCGGCCGCCGCCCAGCCCGAGTACGAGTTCAGCATCGACACCACCACCGGCATGTCGGCGCCGCCGATCGGGATGATCAGCGTCACGCCCAGCACCAGCGCCACCGCCACCATCGCCAGGAAGGCGGCATGGCTGTCGCTGACGAAGTACACCAGGCCGAAGCCCAGCATGGTCAGCGCCAGGACCAGGTTCAGCAGGTGCTGGCCGTTGAAGCTCACCGCCTTCGAGCCGAACTTGCCCGACAACTTGCCGAACGCCACCACCGAGGCGGTGAATGTGATCGCGCCGATGAAGGCGCCGATGAACAGCTCCACCTTCTGCACCGGGGTATGCTCCACCCCGTCGTGGAAGATCGCCGCCACCGCGATCAGCACGGCGGAGAGGCCCACCAGCGAGTGCATCGCCGCCACCAGCTCCGGCATGCCGGTCATCTGCACGGTCTTGGCGCGCCACGCCCCGATCACCGCACCGCCGGCGATGGCCGCGCCGATCAGCGCCATCACCGGCTTGTCCATGATCAGGAAGGTGGTCACCACGGCGATCGCCATGCCCACCATGCCGTACAGGTTGCCGCGCAGGGCGGACACCGGACTCGACAGCCCCTTCAACGCGAGGATGAACAACACCGCCGCGATCAGGTAAAGAATTGCAGAGATATTTTCCATGGCTGCTCCTTATTTTTTCTTCTTCTTGAACATGTCGAGCATGCGCTGGGTCACCAGGAAGCCGCCGAAGATGTTGATGCTGGCCAGGAAGATGCCGATCGCGCCCAGCACGGACGTCAAGGTGATCTGCTCACCGTTGATGTCCACCACCTGCAACAGCGCGCCGACCACGATGATGCCCGAGATGGCGTTGGTCACCGACATCAGCGGGGTATGCAGCGCCGGGGTGACGTTCCACACCACGTGATAGCCGACGAACACGGCCAGCACGAACACGGTAAGACTGGTGATAAAGGGATCCATGACACTCTCCTGGCATCAAGCCCGCGTCGCGGCCGGGGTGCCGGCGGCGGACGGGGTGGAAGGTTGACCGAAGCGCACCGTGCCGTCGTGGGTGATCAGCGTGGCGGCCAGCAGGTCGTCCTCCAGGTTGATCGAGAAGCCGTCCTTGGTGAGCATCAGCGACAGGAAGGTCAGCAGGTTGCGCGCGTACAGGCTCGACGCATCCGCCGCCACCAGCCCCGGCAGGTTGGCGGTGCCGACCACGGTCACGCCGTTGTCGGTCACGCTTACCTCGCCCGGACGGGTCAGCGCGCAGTTGCCGCCGGCCTCCGCCGCGATGTCGATGATCACCGAGCCCGGCTTCATTCCGCGCACCACCGCCTCGCTGATCAACAGCGGCGCCTTCTTGCCCGGGATCAGCGCGGTGGTGATGATGATGTCGGCCGCCATGGCGTGCTTGGCCACCAGCTCGGCCTGGCGGCGCTTGTAGTCGTCCGACATCTCCTTGGCGTAGACGCCGTCGCTGGCCGCCTTCTCCTCGTCGGTCATCGGCACCTCGATGAACTTGGCGCCGAGCGACTCCACCTGCTCCTTGGTCGCCGCGCGCACGTCGGTGGCCTCCACCACCGCGCCCAGGCGCTTGGCGGTGGCGATGGCCTGCAGGCCCGCCACGCCCACGCCCATGATCAGCACGCGCGCCGGCTTCACGGTGCCGGCCGCGGTCATCAGCATCGGCATGAAGCGCGGGTAGTAGTGCGTGGCCAGCAGCACCGCCTTGTAGCCGGCGATGTTGTTCTGGCTGGACAGCACGTCCATGCTCTGCGCACGCGTGGTGCGCGGCAACAGCTCCATGGCGAAGGCCGACAGCTTCCTGGCCGCCATGGCCGCCAGATGCGGGTTGGCGTAGGGGTTCATCAGCGAGATGACGGTGGCGCCTTGTTTGAACTCGGCGATCTCGTCGGCCTCGGGCGGGCGCACCTGGAGCACGATGTCGGCGGCGGCCAGCGCGGCGGCGCGGCCCTGCGCCAGGCTGGCGCCGGCGTCGGCGTAGGCCGCATCGGGGACGGCGGACAGGCGCCCGGCCCCCGACTCGACGACCACGGTGTGACCCATGGCGACGAGTTTCTTCACCGTTTCCGGTGTGGCGGCCACGCGCGTCTCGCCGGCCAGACGTTCGGCCGGAATTGCGATCTGCATGGTCAGTTCCTCAGTTGTGTTAAAGCGAAAGCGTTGTCGACGACGGTTTTTGCTCTGTATTAAACAGTCGTTTGTTTTATTTGTATCGCCGTTATACTTGTTATCGGCGTCGTTGTCATATAGTTACGACAAATCTTGCGGAAACCTTGTTCGCTGTCAATGCGACTTTAGGTCTCTCGGCTTACGCCAGCATGTCACAGTCCGCTGTCGATGCGACTTCAGGCGTCCCGGCTTAGCTCAGCATGTCGTAGGCGAACTTGCCGATCAAACCCGTCACCAGAATCAGGAACAACACCCGCACCAGCCCCGCCCCGCCCTTGATGGCGATGCGGCTGCCCACCTGGGCGCCGACGATGTTGGACAGCGCCATCGGAATGCTCACCGCGTAGAGGATGTTGCCGGTGCTGACAAAAAACGACAGTGCGGCGAGGTTGGTGGCCAGGTTCACCACCTTGGCCGCCGCCGACGCGTGCAAAAAGTCGAAGGCGAAACAGCGTACGAACAGGAAGATCAGGAAAGACCCGGTGCCCGGCCCGAAGATGCCGTCGTAGAAGCCGATGCCCCCGCCGATCAGCAGCGCCAGCCGCTTCTCCCGGCGCGTGATCGCCGTCGGCTTGTGCAGCCGGCCCAGATCCTTCTTTTTCAAGGTGTAGAGCGCCATCGCGATCAACAGCACCAGCACGATGGGCTTCATCACCTCCTTCGGCACATAGCTCGCCGCGGTGGCGCCGACGAACGACAGCGCGAAGGCGGCGCCGGTCGCCGGCAGGATCAGCTCCCACGCCATCCGTACCCGTTTGACGAAGCTGCGCGTGGCGCTGGCGGTGCCGAACACCGAGGCGAACTTGTTGGTGCCGAGCAGCGTGGCCGGGGCTTGCGTGGATAGGGTATTGAACAGCGCGGGCAGCTGGATCAGTCCGCCGCCGCCGACCGCCGAGTCGATCATGCCGGCAAAAAACGCCATCAGGCACAGAAAAGCGATTTCCATAGGGCTTGTTTCTTCTATTTGTTGCGCCGCACAAACCGTGGTGACGATAACGTCGCGTCACACAAGTTGTAAAGCAGGGTTTACGATTAAGGGAACAGAGAGACCGAAAGAATAATCGATTCCAATGGCTTCTGGCTGTGGCGAGCAATATGGCTGTTGTCATGGCCAGCGGCCCATTCCGACCGAACTCCTCGAGGTGATCATGCCCTCATGGCCTTATCCGCTGGTGTTCGCCCATCGCCTGGGCGGTGCGCTGGCGCCGGAAAATACCCTGGCCGGCCTGCAGATCGCGGCGCGGCTCGGGGTGCGGGCGGTGGAGTGCGACGTCAAGCTGTCGGCCGACGGCGAGCCGTTCCTGCTGCACGACGACACCCTGCCGCGCACCACCAACGGCAGTGGTCCGGCCCGCGCGCTGACGCTGGCGCAGCTGCGCGAACTGGACGCCGGCAGCCGTTTCCATCCGGCGTTCGCCGGCGAAGCGCTGCCGCTCTTGGAGGAACTGGCCACGCTGTGCCGCGGCGGCGACATCCTGGCCAACCTGGAGATCAAGCCGTGCCCTGGGCGCGAGGCCGAAACCGGGCGGGTGGTGGCCGAAGCGGCGTGCCGCCTGTGGAAAGGAGCCGGGGTGCCGCCGCTGCTGTCGTCGTTTTCGGTCGAAGCGCTGCAGGCGGCCGCCGCGACGGCGCCGGAACTGCCGCGTGGCCTGCTGTGCGTCTCGCCCCCCGCCGATTGGCGCGCGCGGCTCGAGGCGGTGGGTGCCGTGGCGCTGCACTGCCACCACGCCAGCCTGAACCTGGAACGAGTCGACACCCTCCGCCGCGCCGGCTACGCGGTGATGGCGTACACCGTCAACGACGTGATGGAAGCGAGGCTGCTGCAGTCCTGGGGGGTGGACATGCTGTGCACCGACCGGCCGGACCGGCTGGGAGAATTGGAAGGGCGCTGCTAATCCCCGACCAACCCCGCGTAGCGCGTCTCCCAGGCATCGGCAAAAGCCTGCCGCTGCGCCTCGCTCATCGCCAGCCCGCACTTGCTGCGGCGCCACAGCACGTCCTCGGGCTGGCGCGCCCACTCCTGCCGGATCAGGTATTCCACCTCGCGCTGGTACAGCCCGCCGCCGTGATCGGTGCCGAAGTCGGCCAAGGTCGACGCGCCCTGCAGCAGCACCTCGATCAGGCTACCGTGGCGCTGCAGCAGCGCGCTCAGCAGTGGTTCGGGCAGCCAGGGGAAACGCTTGGCGAGCTGCTGACGGTAGGTCTCGAGCGTCAGCGTGGGCAGCACGCCGCCGGGCAGCGCCGGCGGCGGGCCTTCCGGGAGTTCCAGCGGCAGTTCCCGGCCGAAGTGGCCGGCCAGCCGCGTCAGTGCGACGCGTGCCAGCTGGCGATGCGTGGTGAGCTTGCCGCCGAACACCGACAGCAGCGGAACCGTCGTGCCGTCCAGCTCGAGATGGTAGTCGCGCGTCACCGCCGCGGCGCTGGCCGAACCGTCGTCGAACAGCGGCCGCACCCCGGCAAAGCTCCACACCACGTCCTCCGCCCGGATCGGCGTACGGAAATACTCGTTCACCACCCGGCACAGGTAATCGATCTCGGCGGGGCTCGCCGACAGCGCCGCCGGGTCGCCGTCGAACGGCACGTCGGTGGTGCCGATCAGGTTGTAGTCGCCATACGGCAGCACGAACACCACGCGCCGGTCGCCGCTTTGCAGCAGGTAGGCGTGCTCGCCCTGGTACCTCCTCGGCACCACGATGTGGCTGCCCTTGACCAGCCGCAGCCGGGAGCGGCCGGCATGGCCCAGGGTGGTCTCCAGCACCCGCTCCACCCACGGCCCGGCGGCGTTCACCAGCGCGTCGGCCGTGACCGTCCACGGCTGGCCGCGAGGGTCGATCAGCCGCGCCAGCCAGCCGGTTTCGCCCCGGCAGGCCCCCTCCAGGTGGGTACGGGTCAGCACGTCGGCGCCGTACTCGCGTGCCTGCATCGCGTTGAGCACCACCAGCCGGGCGTCGTCCACCCAGCAATCGGAATAGCAGAAGCCGGTGTGGAAGGCGGGGCGCAGCGGCTCGCCGGTCGCGTGCTGCGCCAGCTCTAGGCGCTGGCTGGCCGGCAACTGCTCGCGGTTGCCGAGGTGGTCGTACAGCAGCAGGCCCAGGCGGATCATCCACACCGGGCGCAGCGCCTTGTGGTGCGGCAGGATGAAGGTCAGCGGACGGATGATGTGCGGCGCCATCGCCAGCAGCACCTCGCGCTCGGCCAGCGCCTCGCGCACCAGGCGGAATTCGCCGTACTCCAGGTAACGCAGGCCGCCGTGGATCAGCTTGCTGGACGCCGACGAGGTATGCGCGGCCAGGTCGTCCTGCTCCACCAGCAGCACCGACAGTCCGCACTGGGCCGCCAGGTTGGCGATGCCGCAGCCGTTGATGCCGCCCCCCACCACCAGCACATCGTAATGTTCGCGCATGAGAACAGGGTCCTGTCAGGCCATCCAGCTTTCAGCATATGACATGGTTCCGGGCGGGGAAGCCTTCTCGCTGCGCGGGCGCCCGGTGGCGCGCCCGTCCCGGGGTGGCCGTCGCTCGTGAACACCGCCGTCATGGCGCCGGCATGGCGCAGCCGTTGCCCCTCCCGTTCCGCCCGTGACCACCGGAAAAATTGTAAATATTTGTTGCTCATGTACTCATCCGGCATGATGACAAACGTTTTTCCGGTAGAATGCGAGGCGCTCCGGCGCATGCCGGTTAACTCGGTCCCTGCCTGAAAATACCATGTGGAATGCTTCCCGTTTGCGCCTGGCCGCGGCTCTCGTCCTGCTGGCTACCGCACTGGCCTTGCCGGCCTATTGGCTGCGCCTGGAGCAGAGCCACGACACCCTGCGCACGCATACGCTGCAACAGGCCTCCCGGCATGCCGCTCAACTGGCGGCCACCGTCGCCGACAGCCAGGCCGGCGCGCTGGCCAACGTCGACTACGCCCTGCAGAACCTGCGCGCGGAATACCTCGTCGCCCCCGAGCTGATGGCGCAGAGCGCCAGCCAGACCATCGCCGCCTTCCCGCCCGGCATGCTGCGCCAGATCGCCGTGATCGATGCCGAGGGCTATCTGGCCTACTCCAATCTGAACCGCTCGCTGCGCGTCTACCTGGGCGATCGCGATCACTTCAAGGTGCACGCCATCCGCCGCACCGACCAGATCCACATCAGCAAGCCGCTGCTGGGACGCGTCTCCAAGGCGTGGAGCATCCAGTTCTCGCGCCCGCTGTTCCGGCGCGGTCAGTTCGCCGGCGTGATGGTGTTCTCCATCGCTCCCGACTACTTCGTCAACCGCTTCGCCGCGCTGCGGCTCGGACCGAACGACACCATAGCGCTGCTGCGCAGCGACGGGCGCTTTTTGGCGCGCAACCGGCTGCAGGACAAGACCATGGGACAGCTGTTCGACCTGAACGCGCCGTTTCGCGGTCCGTCCGCCGGCGGGCACGGCACCTTCCGGCTGACTTCGGCGATCGACCACGTGCCGCGCACCTACGCCTGGCAGACGCTGGAACTGTTCTCGCTGATCGCGGTGGTCGGCTTCGACGAACGCGCCATCCTGTCGCCGATCGAGCGCCTCATCGCCGCCAGCCGCTGGCGCAGCGCGCTGGGCTCGCTGCTGCTGGGCGGTTTGGCGGTGGCGGTCAGCGTGCTGCTGCTGCGGGCGGGACGGCAGCGGCGCGCCCTGCTGGAGAGCGAGGCGCGCTACCGCAACCTGTTCGAGAAGAACGCCGCGGTCAAGCTGCTGGTCGATCCGGCCGGGGCCCGCATCGTCGATGCCAATCCGGCCGCCGCCGAGTTCTACGGCTACCCGCGCGAGACCTTGGTGCAGATGCGCCTGCCGCAGCTCATCACCTTGCCGGCGGCCGTGCTGCAGCAGGAAGTGGAGCGGGTGCTGGCCGGCGAGAGCGGCTACTTCACCTGTATCCACCGGCTTGCCTCCGGCGCAGCGCGCGAGGTCGAGATCTATACCGGGCCGGTGCGGCTCGACGGGCGCGACCTGCTGTACTGCATCGTGCTCGATGCCAGCCCCCGGCACGAACTGGAGCGGCGGCTGCGGCAGAGTGAAGAACAGCGCCAGGCGCTGCTCGACAGCCTGGACGAAGGCGTCGTCGTGGTCGACGCCGAGGGCGTGGCCACCTCCGCCAACCCGCAGGCGCGGCGGCTGCTGGACCTCGACGCGACGGGGCGGATGAGCGCCGGGCGCTGGCTGATCCACCCGGATGGCACACCGCTGGCCGCCGATCCGTCCCTCGGTCTGGCGGCCGTGCGCGACGCGGCGCCGCTCGAGCGCGAGCGGCTCGGCATCGCCAGCCACGGGGGCGAGCCGCAGTGGGTCTCGCTCAGCGTGCGCCCGCTCAGCCATGACGGCGCGGGCCGGGCACCCGCCGCCCTGCTGACGTTCGCCGATATCTCGCCGCTGTTGGCCGGCCAGGCGGCGCAGCGGCTGGCGCAGTCGGTGTTCGATGCCGCCAGCGAAGGCATCATGGTGACCGATCTCGACAACGTCATCGTGGCGGTCAACCGTGCCTTCAGCCTGCGCACCGGCTACCGTGCCGAGGACATCACCGGCCGCACCCCCGCCATGCTGGCCTCGGGCTGGCACGACGACGCGTTCTACAAGACGCTGTGGCAAGGCCTGCGCCAGGACGGCCAGTGGGAAGGCGAGATCAGCAACCGCCGCAAGAACGGCGAGGTTCAGGCCGAATGGCTGAAAGTCTCGGTACTGCTCGACGAACAGGGGCAGCCGTGCCACTACATCGCGCTGTTCAGCGACCTCAGCGAAGAACGGCAACGGCAACAGCAAGCCTGGCGGCAGGCCCATTACGACCCCCTGACCGGCCTGCCGAACCGCACGCTGCTGCAGGCGCGGCTGGAGCGCGCCCTGGCCCGGGCCGAGCGCCACGGCAGCCGGGTCGTGCTGCTGCAGCTCGCCCTGGACCGCTTCCTCCCCATCGCCGAGCGCTACGGCCGCGACGCCGCCGATCAGCTGCTGTGCCTGGTGGGGCGGCGGCTGGAACACGGCCTGCGTCCGCAGGACTGCGTCGCGCGGCTGGGCGACGACGAGTTCGCCGTGCTGCTGGCCGACCTGCCGGCCGGCACCAGCGCCGCCGCCGTGGCAAACCCGCTGCTGGCGCGGCTGGCGCAGCCGTTCATGCTGGGCAAGCACCGCGTGGACATCGCACTCCGCCTCGGCGTGGCCGCGTTCCCGCAGGACGGTGGCGAAGCCGCCCGGCTGCTCGCCCGCGCCGAAACCCTCTGCCGCGCCAGCGTGCCGGGCCGCACGAGCTACCCGGCGCTGAGCGGCGACCTGCCGGGCTAGGCGGCGGTCACTGCGTTTGCGAAAAGCCAGAAATCACCACGAATGGTGCATCTACAGGATTTGGCAGACTGGATTGACAAGCAGCGGCAGGAAGCTGTGAAGCAATGGCATAGAAGCAACGATTTAATAGGGGGCAAGCATAGCCAGCCCACAACAGCGGGTGTACGCGCGCATCCTCGCCCATCGCCACAGTACCGACACCAGCCAGGCAACGGCCACCACAGACAAGCCACCCAGCGCCAGCCCGGCCAAGGCTGCATACAGTGCGGTATCCCACGCCCAGCCGTGGCGCTGCGCCGTGAACACGGCCCCGCCGCCGGCCATGGCCGCCACGGCCAGCCAGCCCACAGCGCTGAATGCGGCATCCGCCTTATTCATCGCTGCACCTGTCCTGCTGGGGGGATCCCGCTGGCGTTGGGCCATCAGGCCGGCAACTTGCGCGGGTCATGGTCTTTAAGCCAGTCCTGCAGGGCGGCATCCATGCGTGACTGCCAGCCGGGGCCGGTGGCGCGGAAGCGGGCGATCACATCGGGGGAATAGCGCACCGTAACCTGCAGCTTGCTGCTGTCTTTCTTGGGGCGGCCTCGCTGCCGCACGGCTTGGCGGAGTGCGGCCAGATCGGGGGTATCGTCCCCGCTGGTGTCCGGCTCGACTCCCTGTTCGGCCTCGCGCTTGACGCGGTCCAGATCGCTTTTTGATTCGCCCCGCTCGCGCATGGCCTGCAGGGCCTCACTCGTCATCGTGGTTGGCAAGCCATTCATGGTACAGGCTCCTTTCATCGGAATGGGCACGGCGCAAGCTGATACAGCGCACCGCCCCGGCGTTGGGGACATACACCAGTGTCAGCACTGTCAAGACTTCATAGACGTAGGCAAATGCCTGTATCCGGCGTTCCCCATTGCGCTCGCTGATGGCCTCGAGCTTGATCGGGCTCTCATACACCAAGGGCGCATCAACAAAGTCCAAGCCATGCTTGGCGATGTTGGCAAGGCGTTTGGCCTCATCCCATTCATAGTTCATGATTTATTGTAGCTACAAAATAGAGGATTGGCAGCCGCCGCACCGCCATGGGGCGTTGAATAGGGTTTGTGGACTTCGCCGGGCGTTGCCGGACGTGAAATTACTTTCCGATGCAGAACCGGCTGAAGATGACCCCCAACAGATCGTCCGGGGTGAATTCCCCGGTCACTTCCGACAGCGCGTGCTGCGCCAGCCGCAGCTCCTCGGCGAACAGCTCCACCTGCTGCCACACCTCCTCGGCCGCGGCCAGGTGGTCGGCGGCGCGGCGGATGGCGTCGAGGTGGCGTTCGCGCGCCAGGAACACCCCCTCGCTGGCGCCGCTGTAGCCGATCATCTCCAGCAGCTTGGCCTTGAGCGCGTCCACGCCGGCGTGGGTGCGTGCCGACAACCGCACCACCGGGTGGCCGTCCTCCTCGGCGAGACCGGGCGCCTCGCCGGACAAATCCACCTTGTTGAACACGAACACGCGCGGCAGGCGCTCGGGCAGGCGGGCCAGAATGGCGGCCACCTCGGCCCCCAGCCCCTCGCGGCTGTCCACCAGCACCAGCACCAGGTCGGCCTTGTCCACCGCCTGCCAGGTGCGCTCGATGCCGATCTTCTCCACCACGTCCTCGGTATCCCTGAGACCGGCGGTGTCGATCACGTGCACCGGCACGCCGTCGATGACGATTTCCTCGCGCAGCGTGTCGCGCGTGGTGCCGGCGATGTCGGTGACGATGGCGATCTCGTCGCCCGCCAGCGCGTTCATCAGGCTCGACTTGCCGACGTTGGGCTGGCCCACCAGCACCACGTGCATGCCCTCGCGCAGGATCGCGCCCTGGCGCGCCGTGGCCTGCACCCGGATCAGCTGCGTGCGCACCCCGGCGAGCTTGCCGCGCGCGTCGGCCGCCTCGAGGAAGTCGATCTCCTCGTCCGGGAAGTCGAGCGTCGCCTCGACCAGCATCCGCAGCGTGATCAGCTCGTCCACCAGCTGGTGGATCTCGTGCGAGAACGCCCCCTTCAGCGACTTGAGCGCGCTCTTGGCGGCGGTCTCGCTGGAGGCGTCGATCAGGTCGGCCACGCTCTCGGCCTGCGCCAGGTCGAGCTTGTCGTTGAGGAAGGCGCGCTTGGTGAACTCGCCCGGCTCGGCCAGCCGCGCCCCCAGCTCCAGGCAGCGCGCCAGCAGCATGTTCATCACCACCGGCCCGCCGTGGCCCTGCAGCTCGAGCACGTCCTCGCCGGTGAACGAATTCGGGCCGGGGAAGAACAGCATCAGGCCGTTGTCGATCGGGGTGCCGTCGGCGCCGAGGAAGTCGCTGTAGGTGGCGTAGCGCGGCTGGGGAACCTTGCCGCCCGAGATGGCATGGGCGAACGACTGCAGCTCGCGGCCGGAAACGCGGATGACGCCGACGCCGCCGCGGCCGGGAGCGGTGGCGATGGCGCAGATGGTGGTCGGGGTGTAGGCAAGCGACATGGTGGCGGTCCTGCGGGTAGGGCGGAAAAATCTGGCCGAAACGGTCTGGTTCTTAGACCGTTTCGGTCAGGCTTTTCTCAATAAGGCGATGGGTTTCGCGCTGCGCCACCCATCCTACGCTCTCGCCGGTGGTGGACGTGTAGGATGGGTGAAGGCGCTTGCGCCGTAACCCATCGGGCTTCTGGCCACACCCAGCGTGCCAGGAAAAAAGCCCGGCCATCAAGGCCGGGCTCGTCATCGTGGCTACGAAGCGGCTCAGGACTGCAGCGCCAGCTTCTTGGCCTTCTCGATCTGCTTGTTGATGTACCACTGCTGGGCGATCGACAGCACGTTGTTCACCACCCAGTACAGCACCAGGCCGGCCGGGAAGAAGAAGAACATCGCCGAGAACGCAACCGGCATGATCTTCATCATCTTCGCCTGCATCGGGTCGGCCGGCGGCGGGTTGAGGAAGGTCTGCAGGAACATGGTGATGGCCATGATCGCCGGCAGCACGTAGAACGGGTCCGGGCGGGCCAGGTCGTCGATCCACAGGATCCAGTCCGCCTGGCGCAGCTCCACCGAGGCCAAGAGCGACCAGTACAGGCCGATGAACACCGGGATCTGGATCAGCATCGGCAGGCAGCCGCCGAGCGGATTGACCTTCTCGCTCTTGTACATCTCCATCACCGCCTGCTGCATCTTCATGCGGTCGTCGCCGTACTGCTCCTTCAGGCGCTCCAGACGCGGCGCCAGCGCCTTCATCTTGCCCATCGAGCGGTACGAAGCGGCGGTCAGCGGGTAGAACACGGCCTTGACGATCAGCGTCAGCAGCACGATCGCCCAGCCCCAGTTGTTCACCAGCGCGTGCAGCTTGGTCAACAGCCAGAACAGCGGCGAGGCGAAGATGTGCACCCAGCCGTAGTCCTTGGCGTACTCCATGCCGTCGGCCACCTTGGTGATCACGTTGTACTCTTCCGGACCGGCGTACAGCGGCACCGTGATCGAACGGCTGGCGCCCGGCGCGATTGCCGGCAGGTCCACCAGCGTGGCGGCGGAGTACAGGCCGTTGCTCTCCTTCAGCTCGAAGCGGCACGGCGTTCCGGCGGCACAGATGCTCTGGCCGTTCAGCGGCTTGACGATCCAGGCCGACATGAAATAGTGCTGCAGCATCGACACCCAGCCGTCATTGGCGCTCTTGGCGTAATCGCCCTTGCCTTTGGCCAGGTCGTCGAAGGTCACCTTCTGGAACTTGCCCTCGGCGGTGTACACCGCCGGGCCGGTGAAGGTATGCGCCATGAAGTTCTCGCCTTCCGGCGCCTCGCCGTCGCGCAGCAGGCGGAAGTAGGCGGTGGCCCCCAGCGGCGCGCTGCCGCCGTTGGTGATGTCGTAGCGCACGTCGATGTCGTAGGCGCCCTTCTTGAAGGTGTACACCTTGCTCACCTTGACGCCGTTGGCTTCCGGTGCGGTCAGCTTCACTTCCAGCTTGTCGCCGTTGAGCTGGTAGCTGGTCTTCTCGGCCGTGAACACGGTCTTGTGCGTCGGCAGCGCCGGGTTGGCGGTGGCCACCAGGCCGGTCTGCGCCACGTACACGCGGCCGCCCTTGTCGGTGAACAGCTCGAACGGCTTGCTGGCGTCCTCGGCGGCGTTGTGCTTCAGCAGATCCAGGCGGCGCAGGTCACCCCCGACGGTGTCGATCTCCGCCTTGAACAGGTCGGTGTTGACCGTGATGCGCTGGCCCGAGGTCAGCTTGCTGGCGTCGGCCGGCTGGGCTGCCGAGGCACCGGCACCGGGCGCGGCCGGGGCGCCGGCCGTGGTCTGGCTCTTGGCCAGCTGCTGCGGCGTCGGCTTGGGCGCGAAATACTCCTGCCAGAGCAGCAGGATGCTCATGGACAGAACGATGAAAATGATCAGTCGCTTGGAATCCATCTCTCGTTACCGGGAAAGGTCAGGGAACCGGGTCGTAGCCGCTGCCGCCCCACGGGTGGCAGCGCGAAATACGCCGAACAGCCAGCCAGCCGCCCTTGCAGGCGCCATGTTTCTTCACCGCCTCGATCGCGTAGCCGGAACAGGTCGGCATATAGCGGCAGCGCGGCGCGAGCCACGGGCTGATGGCGACCTGGTAGCAGCGGATCAGGAAGATGAAGAGGCGTGACATCGGGCTAGTTTACCAAAGAGTGAGGACAACGCCGTGACAGCTTCGGTGCGCGTCTCGCGGTCGAACACGAGGCGGGAACGCACCACGTAATCGACGGAGCCGAGCGTCTGCTGGTTCAGGCGGAACCACTCTCGAACGGTGCGCTTGATGTAATTACGGCGATACGCCCGCTTGGCGACCTTCTTGCCGACCACGAGACCGAGTCGCGGGCGGCCCAGGCCGTTGGGGCGGGCGTATACCTGAAAATACGGGTTGCTGCGCGCTTGCCGCAAACTAAAAACGGATGAAAATTCATCCGTTTTCAACAGCCGGTGCGCACGGCGAAAGCGAAAGGCCAAAACTTACACGGCCAGACGCTTGCGACCCTTGGCGCGGCGAGCGGCCAGAACGGCGCGACCACCACGGGTCTTGGAACGAACGAGGAAGCCGTGGGTGCGCTTGCGGCGCGTGGTCGAGGGCTGGTAAGTGCGTTTCATGATTCGGTGTTCCTATTTCGAAACGAGGAAATAAACACGTGATTTCACAAGAAACGGCCCGCTTTGTCAATCGCTAATTTTTTCGCTCCCTGTGGATAACTTTCCGGAAAACTATTAGAATGTCAAAACTTAGCGACCCCCACCCGCTGCGTAAGAATTGAACAGAAACCGTCCCCCTGCGGGCCAGGTTACTCTCGTTGCCGGGGAAGGAGCGCGCCTGCGCCATGCCGA